>NZ_JBFUJT010000031.1:0-73087 GCF_056401235.1 Polaromonas sp. P4_F9
GTCGTCGAATTGCCGGGTCACAGCTTCATGGTTGATCACGAAGACGGCACTGCCAAAATCACCATCGATCTGGTTCAGCGCGATGCCTGCGAGTGCGGCTTGGGCCTGCAGCGTAGCGAACCGCTTGGGGTCGTGGGCGGTGATCATGCGATCGCCCTTTGATCGTGCTTGGTAGCCTCAGCTTTTTTATCAACGTACGCAGCCAAATCTTGCTCACGAACGACGGAGCATCTTGGGCCCAAGCGAATTACCGGCGGGAAGTCCGGGTCTGTTTTAGTTTTGAGCCAGAACGTAGAAAGGCCAATGCCGAGCGCATCAGCGGCTTGGCGGGGACGCAGGTTTTTAACCATCCAACATACTCCAGAAGAGTGCAGCGCAAACTATTTGCACCGCTCTGGACGTATCTTTGTTTGCAGACTATGCCCCGCCGCAAGTGTCTGCTATCCCCCACTTAGGGTGATACTTTTATGGGTGATACCTACTCACCGCCAACTATTTCGCCACCCTTGCGCAGGCGGTCCCATGCTTTATCGAAAGAGTTCTTACTGAACAGCGCAGGCTCCAACAACGCAATTGCTCTGATTTCAGCTTTGGCCCCACTCCTGCCGGGGCCTCTTTTGGGCAGGTTCAACGGGTCATGGTCTTGCTCTTTCAGCATATCCACGATGCGCTGTTCCTGCATGCGCTGCTTGGGCGCGGCTGCCATTACTACCGGCGTGACATCGGTGAGCAGGTATTGATTTTCTTCCCCCGGTGACTCCTCTTCCAGTGCGCCCCTTCTCCTCTCAATAAGCGCCAGAAAGCGCTGCGCCATCTCCTTCCGAATGAACAGATCAGAGCGGTCTATAGAGAGTTTTTGCGCCAGCGTGACAGTACAGAGACCACGATCCGTGAACACGCGCTCTACTTCGCAGTGTCCACCACGGTGTAACGCCCTGATCTGGTCAATGTGCAGCTCGTAGAGCCCGTCAAAAGGTGGGATGAAGTAATCCACACCCCTTGCCGTGAGCCTATCCATGCCGTCGACCCATCCATAGCTGCGGCCGGACATGGCAACCTTATGCAGGCTGATCGAAAGGTCCAAGGGGTATTCGTCAAAATAATAGAGAACATCATCCTCAGAACAAGCCGCCATCCTCGACAGTTCCGAGACGGGATAGAAAGATTTTTCAATGGTCAAATCAAGCATAAATCACCTCAAAACGGTCGAATAACAGCATCAGCCCGCCGGGAAAGGTGTCCGACTTCTCGCCAGCGGAAATTAGTCGCCGGCTAGGCTGGGGCAAAACTGTTTTATCGCCACTGCCTAACCTCAATTGCAAAGGCACGTGGAGTGCGGCGGCGAATCCGCTTTAGTACCCTGTGCACAATGGACAGGCGTTCTATTCGGCGCGAAAGCCGGTCGCTCCGCAGCATCTGCCCGGTTGGCAATCTGATGTCACGCGCTACGAAATAGTGCGTCGAGATTGGTGCGGCAGGGGTAACATTCGATTCAGCCATTTTTCAAAATTCCGGTTTGATGATGGTTAGGGGCTGGCGCAGTGTTGGTTGCACTACCGGCCCCGTCTGTTTTGCCCAGCCATATCCGCCGCTGGGCGTTGCGGTTTACGAGCACCGGCCAATCGCCGGGGCCTCGTTAGAAATGTTCAGTCCTCATGCGTGGTGGCGTCGCCGCTCGGCTCGCGCGCCTTGTCAATTTTTTCTCGCACCCACGGCGAACCGCCCAAGCGGGCGAGCTTTTCGCGTTGATCTGGCGTCAGCTTAATGGATGTTCCCACCATGGCATTGCTCACCAGCGCCACCTTGCGTCCTTGGCCCCTGCCAGCGCCGCCGCGTCCTGTTAATTTCGTGCTCATTGATTTAGTGTATTTCCATTAATCAATAACATCAAGCAATTTTTATCGGAATGCTCGCCAAGCCGTCCAGATAGTCCGCCCACCCTTGCATCATGTCCGACCGATGCTTCAGGTACTGCGTGCGGTTGTACGCCCTGCCGTTGGCATCCTTCACCGCGTGGGCAAGCTGTGCTTCGATCACCAGCGGATCACAGTCCAGCCGCTCGGCCAGCATGGTGCGTGCCGTCGCCCGGAATCCGTGCCACGTCTGCACCTCTGACGTGTAACCCATGCTGATTAGCGCCGTGCGTACTGAGTTTTCAGATATGGGGCGTTCGTGGGCAYGTTCGCCGGGAAACACGCACACGCCCTGCCCCGTGATGGCGTGCAGGTTGCGAAGTATTCCCACGGCTTGCCGGGGCAAGGGCACAAGATGCGGGTCGCCATTTTCCTTGCCATCTTTGCCGCGCTTCATGCGTGTGGACGGAATAGTCCACAGCGCCGCATCAAGGTCAATCTCTGCCCATGTCGCGCCGCGCAGCTCACCGGGCCGCTGAAACAACATGGGCGCCAGTGCCAGCGCCGCCCGCACAATGTGCCCGCCCCGATAGGCCTTGATGGCGCGCAACAGCTCCCCCAGTTTCACCGGGTCTGTGATGGCCGCAAAGTGGGTGCCCCGATATGGTGACAGCGCGCCTTTGAGGTCTGCCGTGATATCTCGGTCAACGCGGCCCGTTGCCACGCCATAGCGCCATATCTGACGGCATAGCATGAGGCCCCTGTCGGCTGTCTCTATCGCGCCGCGCTCCTCCACCTTGCGCAATGTGGCCAGCAATTCCACCGGCTGAATTTCCTTCAAGCGCCGCTCGCCCAGCCAGGGGAACAAGTCGCGCTCAAGTTGGCGTTTTGATCGTTCGGCATGGGCATCGCTCCATTGGGTGGCTTGCTTGTCAAACCACTCCAAGGCGACGACTTTAAAGGTTTCGCCCGCCGGGTTACTGGCTTTGAGCTTTTCTACCTTCCGAAGCAGTACCGGATCGCGTCCCTCAGACTTCTGCAGCTTGGCGGCGTCACGGGCCTTACGCGCTGCCGTTAGAGTCACGACCGGATAACTGCCCAAAGCCATACGGCCCTCTTTGCCTTCTTTCCGGTATTTCCAGAACCACCGTTTAGAACCCGCTGGGCTGACTTCGAGGTAAAGCCCCCCAGAGTCGGCAAGCCGCTCGCGCTTGGCACCGGGGGAACAGGTGGCGTTTTTGCATTGCACATCGGTAAGCATTGGGGGAACAACTCCAAGTCAGAGGGAACAGTCTTGAAGAAAAAAGGGGGAACAGCCTCAAAAAAGCACCCTTTTTCACCTCTTGTTCCCCACATTGTTCCCCCGCCTTGTCGTAGATGTCAATAGTTTCATATGCACGACGTTGGACGATACGAAGTCGATTTCCCAATGAAAAAGGCCGTCTAGTGTATGAAACTAGACGGCCTTGGATTTAATGGTGGTGGAGCTGGGGGGATTTGAACCCCCGTCCGCAAGCCTTCTTCGCGTAGTTCTACATGCTTAGCCGTCTGATTTGAGTCTCACTTCCCGTATCGCGCAGCAGCACGCTATACAGGTTGCCAGCATCCTATTGTCTCGCCTGATACCAAGGTGCCCGGTACCAAGCCAGCCGATGTGTATGACCCTACAGCCGGGAGCCTTCAACTTGCGCTAAAGACCCCTTGCCCAGCCCATCGGCCTGCTGTTGTAGGGCTCACTGGTTATTAAGCAGCGAGTGCGAAACGTTCGTCGTTTGCAGTTAGTTTGTTTTAGTCTGTTTTACGAGCACACTAAGCTCGGCATGCCCCACTGCGCGTCCGTACCCGCGTCGAAACCAGTGCAGCCCCAAGATGGATAGTTTAAGGCATCCGCAGCAAATTCAAGAGCAACGTGGGTTTTGTGATGGTGGCGTCAGCCAGCCAGCCTTGCATATCGGCGGTAGCGCCCAGATAACCATAGGCGGCAGCCACTGTGGGCATGCCGGCAGCCCGGCCGGCGATCATGTCGCGTTCGTCGTCGCCCACATAGATACAGCGCCCGGGCGCCACCATGAGCCGGCGCGCCGCTTCCAGCAGGGGTGCAGGATGCGGTTTGGCATGCGGCGTGGTATCCCCGCTGACGATGACCTGGGCAGTACCAAAGAGCGGCATGGCCTGCGTCAGGGGCAGCGTGAAGCGCGCGGACTTGTTGGTGACCACTCCCCACTTGAGGCCCGCCTGGTCAATTTTTTCAATCAGCTCGGCTACACCGTCAAACGCGTAGGTGCGCTCGGTCATGCAGGCTTCGTAGTTGGCAAAGAATTCTTCTCTCAATGCGGGAAAACCGGCATCGTCGGGCGTCAGGCCAAATGCGACGCCAATCATGCCGCGGGCCCCCGCGCCCGCCATGGGCCGGTATTGCGACAAAGGTAGCGAGACCAGCCCCCGGTCGGTGCGCATCTTGTCGGCCGCGGCACCCAGGTCGGGTGCGCTATCAATCAGGGTACCGTCCAGGTCAAACAGCACGGCATCAATATCATTGAACATGGGTGTCACGGCTTCGCTCAGATTTTCTGGGTCGCCAGCAGGTAATTGACGCTGGTGTCGGCGCTGAGCCAGTAATGCCGGGTCAAAGGGTTGTACTCCATGCCTCTGGTCTGCTGCAATGTCAGTTCGTTGGTCCGGCAATAGCCAGCCAGTTCGCTGGGCTTGATCAGTTTGGCGTATTCATGGGTTCCACGCGGCAACAGGTTCAGCACGTACTCCGCACCGACGATGGCAAACAGAAAGGCCTTCGCGTTGCGGTTGATGGTCGAGAAAAACACATGCCCTCCAGGTTTGACCAGGGTGGCACAGGCCTTCACAATGGACGCCGGATCCGGTACATGCTCAAGCATTTCCATGCAGGTTACGACGTCAAAACTGGCGGGTTGCTCCGCAGCCAGCGCCTCGGCGCTGATTTCGCGGTACTCGACTCCCTCGGTCTGGGCCTCCAGGGCATGAAGCTGGGCAACCTTGAGTGCTTTGGTTGCCAGATCAATCCCGAGCACCTCGGCGCCCCTGCGGGCCATGGCATCGGCCAGAATGCCGCCACCGCAGCCCACATCCAGTACGCGACGACCGGTCAACGGGGCCAGCTCCTCAATCCAGCCCAACCGCAAGGGGTTGATCTGATGCAAGGGACGGAATTCGCTCTCGGTGTCCCACCAGCGATGGGCCAGATCAGAGAATTTGGCCAGTTCGGCAGGGTCAAAGTTTTGGCTTGTAGGCATGTCGCAATTATCGTTGAGGCATAAAAAAACCGCGCCGAAGCGCGGTTTTCAAGCGATCCCGAGAGGATTACTTGTTGGCGCGGGTACCAACAACTTCGATTTCCACGCGACGGTTTTTCGCGCGGCCTTCGGCGGTCTTGTTGTCAGCAACAGGCTGTTTCTCGCCTTTGCCTTCGGTGTAAACGCGGTTTTTCTCAATGCCTTTGGACACCAGGTAAGCCTTGACAGCTTCCGAACGGCGAACCGACAGCTTCTGGTTGTATGCATCGCTGCCGACGGAGTCGGTGTGACCCACAGCAATGATCACTTCCAGATTGATGTCCTTGATCTTGCCGACCAGGTCGTCCAGCTTGGCTTTGCCTTCTGGCTTGAGAACGGACTTGTCGAAGTCGAAGAATGCATCAGCGGCGTAAGTAACTTTGGTCGCGGCAGGAGGAGCAACTGGGGCAGGTGCTGGAGCTGCTGCAGGAGCAGGAGCGGGAGCAGCGACAGGAGCAGGAGCCGGAGCGGGCGGAACAATAGCGCCATCGCAGCCAGGAGCTGCAGTAGCAGGCGTCCAGTTGGCATCGCGCCAGCACAGTTCATTGGTCCCGTTTTTCCAGACCAGTTCACCGTTGCCATTTTTCCAGTTGTCGATCGTTTGTGCACCAGCGGCGGTAACAAGCGCTGCGGAAGCAAACAACATTGCCACTTTGTTGAGTTTCTTCATGGTTCTCCTCTAGAGAAAAGCCGCAGACTTGCTGCGATTAGTGATTTACACGCCGTGAGTGACCATCACTCAAAGCGTTACAACGATTGTGCCACAGCTACTCTAAGCTTCAAGCAAGCTATCGGCTTCATCCGACACGGAAATTAGATTCTTAATCATTTGTTGCTGACTCACCACAAACGGGGCGCTATAAACTCAAGCCTTAAAATTGCGGATTCCCCTCAAGAATCTTGAAAAATCCCAACCAGGCCTCTCATGACCCAGTTCGCCAAAGAAACCCTGCCCATCAGTCTTGAAGAGGAAATGCGACGAAGCTATCTCGATTACGCGATGAGCGTGATTGTGGGCCGCGCACTGCCCGATGCGCGGGATGGCCTCAAGCCGGTGCACCGGCGCGTGCTGTTTGCCATGCACGAGTTGAACAACGACTGGAACAGGCCCTACAAGAAATCCGCCCGTATCGTTGGTGACGTGATTGGTAAATACCATCCGCATGGCGACCAGTCGGTCTACGACACCATCGTGCGCATGGCGCAGGATTTTTCGCTGCGCCATCTGCTGGTCGACGGCCAGGGCAACTTCGGTTCGGTCGACGGCGACAACGCCGCGGCCATGCGTTACACCGAAATCCGCCTGTCCAAAATTGCCCACGAATTGCTGGCCGACCTCGACAAGGAAACCGTCGACTTCGGCCCCAACTACGACGGCAGTGAGCAGGAGCCGCTGGTCATGCCAACCCGGCTGCCCAACCTGCTGGTCAACGGCTCCGGCGGCATCGCGGTGGGCATGGCCACCAACATTCCGCCCCACAACCTCAACGAGGTGGTCGACGCGTGCCTGCACATGCTGAAGAATCCGGAAGCCTCGATTGACGAGTTGATGGAGATCGTGCCGGCACCTGACTTCCCCACCGGCGGCATTATTTATGGCATCAATGGTGTCAAGGATGGCTACCGCACCGGGCGCGGCAAGGTGGTCATGCGCGCCAAATGCCACTTTGAAGACATCGACAAGGGCCAGCGGCAATCCATCATCGTGGACGAACTGCCCTACCAGGTCAACAAGAAGACGCTGCAGGAGCGCATGGCCGAACTGGTTCACGAGAAAAAGATCGAAGGCATCAGCCATATCCAGGACGAGAGCGACAAGTCGGGCATGCGCCTGGTGATTGAACTCAAGCGCGGTGAAGTGCCCGAAGTGGTGCTGAACAACCTGTACAAACAGACGCAGCTGCAGGACACCTTCGGTATCAACATGGTGGCGCTGGTCAATGGCCAGCCCAAGCTCTGCAACCTGAAAGACCTGATCCAGGTCTTCCTGTCGCATCGCCGCGAAGTGGTGACGCGCCGCACCGTGTTCACCTTGCGCAAGGCGCGCGAACGGGGCCATGTGCTGGAAGGCCTGGCCGTTGCATTGGCCAATATCGATGACTTCATTGCCATCATCCGCAATGCACCCACGCCACCGGTGGCCAAGGCCGAACTGATGCTGCGCCCGTGGGACAGCAGTCTGGTGCGGGAAATGCTTACCCGCACCCGCGCCGATGGCGGCGTGGTCAATGCCGACGACTACCGCCCCGACGGATTGGAGAAGGCCTTTGGCATGGGCAGCGACGGACTGTACCGCCTGTCCGAGACGCAAGCCCAGGAAATCCTGCAGATGCGCCTGCAACGCCTGACCGGCCTTGAGCAGGACAAGATCGTGGCCGAGTACAAGGAAGTCATGGCCGAAATCGACGATCTGCTCGATATTCTGGCGAAGCCCGAGCGGGTATCCATCATCATTGGCGAAGAGCTGTCCGCGATCAAGCTGGAGTTCGGCCAGACCAAGCTCGGCGCGCGGCGCAGCCAGATCGAACACAGCTCGTTCGATCTCAGTACCGAAGACCTGATCACGCCGACCGACATGGTGGTGACCCTGTCGCACTCCGGCTACATCAAGAGCCAGCCTCTGTCCGAATACCGCGCCCAAAAACGCGGGGGCCGTGGCAAGCAGGCCACTGCGACCAAGGAAGATGACTGGGTCGACCAGCTGTTTATCGCCAATACGCACGACTACATCCTGTGCTTTTCCAACCGTGGCCGGCTCTACTGGCTCAAGGTATGGGAAGTGCCGGCCGGCTCGCGCGGCTCGCGCGGTCGGCCCATCGTCAATATGTTCCCGCTGCAGGAAGGTGAAAAAATCACGGTGGTCCTGCCGCTGACCGGTGAAAAGCGCAGCTTCCCGGCCGACCAGTATGTGTTCATGGCCACCTCCATGGGCACTGTCAAGAAGACGACGCTGGACGAATTCAGCAACCCGCGCAAGGCCGGCATCATCGCCGTGGACCTGGACGACGGCGACTATTTGATTGGTGCCTCCCTGACCGACGGCAAACACGACGTGATGCTGTTCAGCGACGGCGGCAAGGCCGTGCGCTTTGACGAGAACGATGTGCGCCCCATGGGCCGCAACGCGCGCGGCGTGCGCGGCATGACACTCGAAGAGGGCCAGGGCGTGATTGCGATGCTGGTCGCCGAGGACGAGCAACAGAGCGTGCTCACCGCCACCCAAAACGGCTATGGCAAGCGCACCTCCATCACCGAGTACACCCGTCATGGTCGCGGCACCAAGGGCATGATCGCGATCCAGCAAAGCGAGCGCAACGGCAAAGTGGTTGCCGCGACACTGGTGCATGTCGACGATGAAATCATGCTGATCACCGACAAGGGTGTGCTGGTGCGCACGCGGGTCAGTGAAATCCGGGAGATGGGAAGGGCTACACAGGGTGTTACGCTTATTGGCCTTGATGAGGGCTCACAATTGAGTGGTCTCCAGCGAATCGTCGAAAACGATGCCACGCTTGACGACAACGACGTGGAGAATGACGCAGGCAAAGACGCCGCCACTCCGCTCTAACCTCCTTAATCCATCCCAATCCGGAAGCTATATTCATGAAAAAACTGATCACCACACTGGCGATGGCCGGCCTTGCCTGCTCCACCGCCATTCATGCGCAAACGCCAGACCCGAAAACCGAATGGGCCACCAAAGTCGTCGCCCTGCAGCAAGGCCCGGAGCTTGACCGGCTCGTAGCTCAGCTCGCGGGCAGTACGGCCCAGGAACTGATCGCCAATTGGGGCCCCAAGCTGGAGGCGAATGTACCCAAGGCCAAACAGCAAAAAGCGTCGGATGATCTCAATGCAGAGCTCAAAAAGTATGCCGAAGACACCAACAAGCTGATTGGCAAACAGGTCAGCAAGGTCAGCAGCGACGTCCTGGTACCGGCTTATGCGGAGCGTTTTACGGTGGATGAGCTCAAGCAGATCGCCGCCTTTTTTGAATCCCCTGCCATCAAAAAATACCAGGCCAGCACACCGGAGCTGGGCAATATCTTCATAAAGAAGCTGGTCGAAGCATCGCGCGCCGATGTGATCGCCCGCGTCAAGCAGTTTGATGATGCCGCACTGAAAATTGTCGGCCCCGCACCTGCGGCACCAGGGGCGAGCAAGCCACCCGCCAAAAAATGACCCGATCCTAATGACCCGACCCTTCAATTTTTCCGCCGGCCCCGCGAATTTGCCTGAAGAGGTTTTGCAGCAGGCCGCCGCCGAAATGCTGGACTGGCACGACAGTGGCATGAGCGTCATGGAGATGAGCCACCGCGGCAAGGAGTTCATTTCCATTTACGAAAATGCGGAAGCCGATTTCCGTGAGTTGATGGCCGTTCCGGCCAACTTCAAAATCCTGTTCATGCAGGGAGGTGGCCTGGCGGAAAACGCCATCGTCCCGCTGAACCTGTCACGCGGCGCCTCGGCAGATTTTGTCGTGACTGGCAGCTGGAGCGACAAGTCCCAGAAAGAAGCACGTAAATACTGCAACGTGCAGATTGCCGCCACAAATGCAGGCAGCGACCATACCCAGTTGCCGCCGCCTGCGAGCTGGAATTTGCGGCGCGATGCCAGCTATGTGCATGTTTGCACCAACGAGACCATCCACGGCGTGGAATTTCAGGAGCTGCCCGACATCAAAGCCCTGGGAAGTGATGCGCCGCTGGTCATCGACTTTTCATCCCATGTGGCCTCGCGGCCGGTGGACTGGTCCAGGGTCGGGCTGGCTTTCGGCGGAGCGCAGAAAAACCTCGGGCCCGCCGGCGTCACGCTGGTGGTCGTCCGCGAAGAATTGATGGGGCACGCCCTGCCGGCGTGCCCAAGCGCCTTTGACTACAAGACGGTGGCGGACAACCACTCGATGTACAACACGCCGCCAACCTATGCGATTTATATTGCAGGCCTGACTTTTCAATGGCTCAAACGCCAGAAAGAAGGCGACGTGACGGGCATTGCCGCCATGGAAAAGCGCAACCTTGCCAAGGCGCAACTGCTTTACGACGCCATCGACCGTTCCCAGCTGTACTTCAATCGCGTCGGCAGCGAGTGCCGCTCGCGCATGAATGTGCCATTTCTGCTGCGGGACGAGTCGCGCAACGAGGCTTTCCTGGCCGGTGCCAAAGCCCGCGGCCTGCTGCAACTGAAGGGCCACAAGTCCGTCGGCGGCATGCGTGCCAGCATTTACAACGCCATGCCGCTGGCCGGTATCGAGGCGCTGATCGGCTACATGCGAGAATTCGAACAAAAACACGCCTAGGACGACATGCCTCCACGCTCCATTTGTTCGCAGCCCCTTGACGGGGCATCCAGTGCCGCTCAGACGGCCGGGCGGGCACCGATATGACTACCAACCTCGCCGATTTGCGCGTCCAGATTGACGCCATAGACAAGGAATTGCTGGCACTCCTGAACCGCCGCGCGCAGCTCGCCGAGCAGGTGGGAGAGGTCAAAAAAATCGAAGGCACGCCCTTTTTCCGGCCCGACCGGGTTGCCCAGGTCATTGAGCAGATCCAGCAAGCCAACACCGGTCCGCTCAAGAACGAACATGTTGCAGCCGTCTGGCGCGAAATCATGTCGGCCTGCCTGGCCCTCGAATCGCCGGTGCGCGTTGCCTACCTGGGGCCTGCCGGCACGTTCAGCGAACAGGCGGCCCTTCAATTTTTTGGCGCCAGCATTGAACACGTGCCCTGCATCAGCATTGATGAAGTGTTTCGTGCCTCGGCGGCGGGCAGTGCCGGTTATGGCGTGGTGCCGGTTGAGAACTCCACCGAAGGCGTAGTGTCGCGCTCGCTTGACCTCTTCCTGAACTCGCCGCTGCACATCGTCGGCGAGATCAGCCTGATGGTGCGGCACAACCTGCTGCGGCTGTCTGACTCCCTGGACGACATCGAGGCCGTGTATGCGCATCCTCAGGCCCTGGCACAGTGCCAGGGCTGGCTGACCACCCACCTGCCCAATGCGGAACGCCGGGCCGCGTCGAGCAACGCAGAAGGTGCACGCCTGGCCTCGACCAATCCGGCGTGGGCCGGCATCGCCAGCGATCGGGCGGCAGCGCAATTCGGCCTGCACACGGCGGCCCACGCTATCCAGGACGACGCCTTCAACCGCACCCGTTTTGCCGTGGTTTGCCTGCCGCAAACACTGCCCTCCCCACCCGCTTCCGGCAAGGACTGCGTCAGCCTGGTGGTGTCAGTGCCCAACCGCCCGGGTGCCGTGCACGACATCCTGGTGCCGCTGAAAACCCACGGGGTTTCGATGACCCGCTTCGAGTCACGTCCGGCACGATCGGGCCAGTGGGAATACTATTTCTACATTGACCTGCAAGGCCACCCGTCCCAGCCCCACGTCAAGGCAGCGCTGGCTGATTTGCAGCAACTGTGCGCGTTTTACAAGGTTCTCGGCACCTACCCCGTCAGCGATTGAGGCGCAAGCAAGAGCTCCATGCAAGAATTACAAAAATTTCCGGTACCGCTTCATGTTTGAACAGTTAGGTCTCATCGGATGCGGCCTCATGGGCGGTTCCTTCGCGCTCGCGCTCAAACGTGCCGGCCTGGTCAAGCGCATCGTTGGCTACAGCAAATCCCCCTCCACCACCGAGCGCGCCCGCCAGATGGGGGTGATCGACGTGGAAGCGCCTTCCGCCCTGCTCGCAGTCTCAGGCGCCGATATCGTGCTGCTGGCCGTACCGGTTTCCGCCACCGAAGCGACCTTCAAGGCCATCCGGCATCTGGTGGGGCCCAGCACGCTGATCATGGACGTGGGCTCGACCAAACGGGATGTGGTGGATGCGGCGCGCCGCGTCCTGCGCGACAACGTCGGCGCCTTTGTTCCCTGCCACCCCATCACCGGCAAGGAAGTCTCCGGCGTCGAGCATGCGGACGCGGACCTGTACAGCGGCAAGCAGGTCATCCTGACGCCCATCGAGCGGACTTTCACCGTCCAGCTGCAAAAGGCCACCGAGGTGTGGACCGCCCTGGGATGCCATGTGTTGAAGATGTCGCCGCAGGCCCATGATGCGGCCTACGCAGCGGTCAGCCACCTGCCCCACCTGATCGCTTTTGCCCTGATGAACGGCATCTCGGGCCAGCAGGAAGGCAAGGACTACCTGTCCCTGGCGGGGCCCGGCTTTCGCGACTTCACGCGGATTGCGGCCAGCGACCCCAAAATGTGGCGCGACATCCTGATTGCCAACCGCGAAGAACTGCTGGCGCAGTCCAAAATCTTCCAGGACACCCTGCAATCACTGGAGCAGCTGATTTCCGGTGGCAGTGGTGATGTGCTGGAGGTGCTGATCGAGCAAGCCAGCGAAACGCGCGCCAACTGGCGCATGTCCTCGCACAAATCCCATAAATAAGTCCTGGTCCATGTTCGATATTGAGTACCTGGATATTCCGCCACTGGCCCGGGCGGGAGGAACAGTCCGCCTGCCCGGCTCCAAAAGCATTTCCAATCGCGTCCTGCTGCTGGCCGCACTGAGCCGGGGACAGACCACGGTGCACGACCTGCTGGCCTCTGACGACACCGCCGTGATGCTGGCGGCCCTGAAACAGCTGGGCTGCAGCGTGGAACAGCATGGAACCACCGCCGTCATCGACGGGCTTGGTGGCCAGGTCGGACAGGCCAAAGCCACGCTTTTCATGGGCAACGCCGGCACCGCGATGCGCCCCCTGACGGCCGCCCTGGCGCTGCTCGGTGGCGAGTTCGAACTCTCGGGCGTTGCCCGCATGCACGAAAGACCCATCGGCGATCTGGTCGATGCGCTCAGGCAACTGGGCTGCTCCATCGAGTACCTCGGCAATGAGGGCTACCCGCCGCTGCGTCTGCGTCCCGCCCAGCTAAAGCTCGAAGAGCCCATCCGGGTGCGGGGCGATGTTTCCAGCCAGTTCCTGACAGCGCTGCTGATGGCTTTGCCGCTGGTGGCCAGACAGGACATCCACATTGAAGTGGTGGGCGAACTGATTTCCCGTCCCTACATCGAGATCACCCTCAACCTGCTCAAACGCTTCGGCATTCACGTCCAGCGGCCGCTGGGCGCCGACAACTGGCAGCGGTTTACTATCCCGGCCGGCAGCCAGTACCAGTCGCCCGGTGAAATCCATGTTGAGGGGGATGCCTCGTCCGCCAGCTATTTCATAGCACTCGGTGCAATTTCCGAGCCGACCGCAGGGCAAAATAATATAGAAATTCTGGGTGTGGGCGCCGACTCGATCCAGGGGGACATCCGCTTTATTGAAGCCGCCCGAATGATGGGCGCGCAGATTGAGAGCACGCCCAACTCGCTGCGGATCTCGCGCGGTAAACCCGGCGAAGGATGGCCGCTCAAGGCCATCGACCTGGACTGCAACCATATCCCCGATGCCGCCATGACGCTGGCCGTCATGGCGCTTTACGCGGATGGCACGACCACGCTGCGCAACATCGCAAGCTGGCGCGTCAAGGAAACCGACCGCATTGCAGCCATGGCCTGCGAGCTGCAAAAGCTCGGCGCCACGGTGGAGGAAGGCGCGGACTACCTCAAGATCACGCCGCCCCTGGTGTGGAAAACCGCGGCCATCCACACCTACGACGATCACCGCATCGCCATGTGCTTTTCGCTGGCGGCCTTCAATCCGGCCCAGTTGCCGGTACGGATTCTCGACCCCAAGTGCGTCGCCAAGACCTTCCCCGATTATTTCGAGGCCCTGTTTGCCGTGTCCGAAGCCGCAACCGCGCACATCCCCGTCATCTGCATCGACGGCCCGACGGCCTCGGGCAAGGGTACGCTGGCTGCACTGGCCGCCCACCGGCTTGGCTACCACTACCTTGATTCCGGCGCCCTGTACCGTTTAAGCGCCTTTGCCGCCACGCGCGCCGGCGTGGCGCTGGAGGATGGTGCCGGTGTGGCGCACATCGCCCGGACGCTGCCGGTCCGCTTTCGGGGTGACCGGATTTTCCTGGGCACCGAAGACGTGTCCGAAGCCATCCGCACCGAAGCTGCGGGCATGGCCGCCTCCAAAGTGTCGGCCCACCCCGAGGTGCGTAGCGCCCTGCTGGAACTCCAGCACAGCTTTCGGCGCCTGCCGGGGCTGGTGGCGGATGGCCGGGACATGGGAACCGTCATATTTCCCGAGGCACCCCTCAAGGTCTACCTGACGGCAAGCGCCCTGCACCGGGCTGAACGCAGGCATAAGCAATTGATTTCAAAGGGAATTTCGGCTACAATCGCCGGGATTCAGCAAGATTTAGAGGCCAGGGACGCCCGTGACATGTCCAGGCAAGTCGCCCCTTTGAAACCTGCTGATGACGCCCGCCCGCTGGATAACTCCTATCTGTCGATCGAAAAATCGGTAGATCAGGTGATTGACTGGTGGGAAGGCAGCCGGCCCTTCTGACCCCCGACRCGCTCACCTCATCACGACGCACTGGTCAGCAGGTTCATTAACGCAACCCGCGGCCTTACTAGACGTTTGGCCGCACAAAACCGCCGCAAGCAGCTATAAAAACAATAGCAATCCCGCTATTGGAACCCTGTTCTGTGGATTAGGAAAATCATGTCTGAATCTTTTGCCGATCTATTTAACGAATCACTGCAACGCTCCGAAATGCGTTCCGGTGAAGTCATTACTGCTGAAGTAGTGCGCATCGATCACAACCACGTGGTTGTGAACGCCGGACTCAAATCCGAGGCCTATGTCCCCCTCGAAGAATTCAAAAACGACCAGGGCGAACTTGAAGTCCAGGTCGGCGACTTCGTGTCCGTGGCCATCGACTCCGTCGAAAACGGCTATGGCGACACCCTGCTGAGCCGCGACAAGGCCAAGCGCCTGGCATCGTGGATGAGCCTGGAAAAAGCCCTGGAATCCGGCGAGTTCGTCACCGGCCAGACCAGCGGCAAGGTCAAGGGCGGCCTCACCGTCCTCGTCAACGGCATCCGCGCCTTCCTGCCCGGCTCGCTCATCGACACCCGCCCCATCAAGGATTTGTCTCCGTACGAGAACAAGACCATGGAATTCAAGGTCATCAAGCTCGACCGCAAGCGCAACAACGTGGTGCTGAGCCGCCGCGCCGTGGTGGAAGCCAGCATGGGCGAAGAGCGCGCCAAGCTGATGGAAACCCTGAAAGAAGGCACTGCAGTCAAGGGCATCGTCAAGAACATCACCGAATACGGTGCGTTCGTTGACCTGGGCGGCATTGACGGCCTGCTGCACATCACCGACATGGCATGGCGCCGCGTGCGTCACCCAAGCGAAGTGGTGACGGCTGGCCAGGAAATCGTGGCCAAGATCCTGAAGTTCGACACCGAGAAAAACCGCGTGTCCCTCGGCCTGAAGCAGATGGGCGACGACCCATGGATGGGTGTGAACCGCCGCTACCCGCAAGGCACACGCCTGTTCGGCAAGATCACCAACATCGCCGACTACGGCGCGTTTGTGGAACTCGAACCCGGCATCGAAGGCCTGGTCCACGTGTCCGAGATGGACTGGACCAACAAGAACGTAGCACCGAGCAAGCTCGTGGCGCTGGGCGACGAAGTCGAAGTCATGGTCCTCGAGATCGACGAAGACAAGCGCCGTATCAGCCTGGGCATGAAGCAGTGCAAGGCCAACCCGTGGCAAGAGTTTGCCCAAGACACCAAGCGCGGCGACCGCGTCAAGGGCCCGATCAAGTCGATCACCGACTTCGGCGTCTTTGTGGGCCTGGCTGCCGGCATCGACGGCCTGGTGCACCTGTCTGACCTCTCGTGGAACGAACCCGGCGAAGCCGCTGTTCGCAACTACAAAAAAGGCCAGGAAGTTGAAGCCATCGTGCTGGCAGTCGACGTCGACCGCGAGCGCATCTCCCTGGGCATCAAGCAGCTGGACTCCGACCCGTTCACCACGTTCGTGTCGATCAACGACAAGGGCGCGATCGTGACCGGCAAGGTCAAGACCGTTGACGCCAAAGGCGCCGAGATCGATCTGGGCGAAGACATCATTGGCTACCTGCGCGCCAGCGAAATCAGCCGTGACCGCGTTGAAGACGCGCGCAACGTACTGAAAGAAGGCGACGAAGTCTCCGCCGTGGTGGTGAACGTGGATCGCAAGACCCGCAACATCCAGCTGTCGGTCAAAGCCAAGGACAATGCAGACCAGCAGGAGGCCATGGCCAACCTGAGCCAGCAGTCCTCGCGTGAAAACGCCGGCTTGACCAACCTGGGCGCCCTGCTGCGCGCCAAGATGGAAAACAACGAGAAGTAACGCGACCGCGCAGCGGTGTGATGCGCCCCAGGCGGGTCGCATCGCTGCACAGCATCTTTATCCATGACCCGAAGCGACCTCGTAGAAGAACTGGCAGCCCGATTCAGCCAGCTGACGCACCGCGACGCCGAATATGCCGTCAAGACCATTCTTGATGCGATGAGCGACGCGCTGGTGCGCGGCCACCGGATTGAGATCAGGGGCTTTGGCAGTTTCTCCATCAACCGGCGTCCGCCCCGTATGGGTCGCAACCCCCGGTCCGGGGAAAGTGTGGCCATTCCGGAAAAGCGGGTGCCTCATTTCAAGCCGGGCAAGGCGTTGCGGGAAGCCGTGGACGCACGGACCGAGGAATTGCTGACTGTCACGGACTCCAGATAAGGTTTCAGGTTTTCCCACGGTGGGCTGGCTACAATCGCCAGACCACTAGGGGGATTGCCAGTGAAATACCTGATGTGGCTGCTCAAGGCAGCCATTTTTTTTACGCTCTTTGCTTTTGCACTGAACAACCAGCAGACGGTTGCGGTGCATTTCTTTTTTGGCACCTTGTGGCAGGCGCCTCTGGTGCTGGTTGTTCTGGCCGCCTTCGCTTGCGGCCTGGCGCTGGGTATTCTGGTCATGATGCCGCGCTGGTGGAAAAGACGCAAAGCGGCACGCCACCCCTCCTTCGGGGCCTCCACCAATTTGACTGACGACGCTTCCACGCTTCACCATGGAATTTGACTTCACCTGGGTTCTGCTCGGGTTTCCGATCGCCTTCACACTGGGCTGGCTGGCATCACGGCTGGATTTGCGGCAACTGCGTATTGAAAACCGCCAGGCCCCCAAGGCCTATTTCAAGGGCCTCAACTTCCTGCTGAACGAACAGCAGGACCAGGCCATCGATGCGTTCATTGAGGCCGTCCAGAACGATCCCGACACCTCGGAGCTGCATTTCGCGCTGGGCAACCTGTTTCGCCGGCGCGGCGAATACGAGCGCGCCGTACGGGTGCATGAGCACCTGATGTCGCGCGGCGACCTGACCCAGCCGGAACGCGACCGCGCGCAACACGCGCTGGCGCTGGATTTCCTGAAGGCCGGCTTGCTGGACCGCGCCGAGATCGCCCTGCGCAAACTCGAGGGCACTCCGTTTGAAGAAGAGGCGCGGCTCGCCTTGCTGTCCATTTATGAGCGTTCACGCGACTGGGCCAACGCCACCGAAATCGCTGCGCGGCTGGACAGTTCCAGCCATGGCAATTTCAGCACCCGGCAGGCGCACTACCTGTGCGAGCAGGCCAACGCCAGCGCGGCTGCCGGCGATACCGCCAAGGCATTGAGCGCACTGCATGAAGCCGCGGCCATGGCCCCTGCATCGGTGCGCCCGCTGATGGAGCTGGCCAAGCTGCAAAACCAGCTGGGCCAACCGCAGGACGCCATGCAGACGCTCCTGAAGCTGCAGAAAACCGCACCGCAGGGCCTGCCGCTGGCCGCCGGCCTGCTGGCCAACATGGCGCAAAGCAGTGGCCAGCAACCCGCTGCCCGGGCGCTGCTGGAGGCCAGCTATGCGCAAATGCCGTCCATCGACGTGATTGAGGCAATCGTCAAGCTTGAAACAGACCCGGTGGCGGCCCGCCAGTGGTATGTGCGACATCTCGAGCACCAGACCTCCCTGGTGGCGGCCGGTAAATGGATTGCCGGTGAAAAGCTCGAAAATGAACACCAGCACGCGCTGGTGCAACGCACCCTGGACCAAGCCACCAAGCCGCTGATGCGCTACCGCTGCGCTGCCTGCGGCTTCGAGGCAACCCAGCATTTCTGGCACTGCCCGGGCTGCCAGGCCTGGGACAGTTACCCGACGCGCCGCATTGAAGAGTTATGAAGCTATGAACACCCCCGTGGCTACGCTTCGCTTCGCCTCCCCCCTTGCAGGGGGCGACACTTGCGGCCCGGCAAAGCCGGTTCCGCAGTGTCCACTGGAAAAGATAAAGCGGTACCGCAGCGTTGATCCGGCTTGAAAACAAACAGACATGACAACACTTTCCCTATCCCCTGAAAAAATCGCCAAGGCCCGCGTGCTGGTCGTGGGTGACGCCATGCTGGACCGCTACTGGTACGGTGCCGTGGACCGTATTTCACCGGAGGCACCGGTTCCTGTTGTTCGCGTGACCCGCACGGAAGAGCGCATTGGTGCGGCCGCCAACGTGGCCTACAACATCGTCACGCTGGGCGCGCAGGCTTCGCTGCTGAGCGTGGTGGGCGATGATGAAGCCAGCCACCACCTCGAAGCACTGGTGGCCCAAACCGGCATCACGCCCTACTTTGGCCGCGATGCGAAACTTAAAACCACCGTCAAGCTGCGCGTGATCGGGCGCCAGCAGCAACTGCTGCGCCTCGATTTTGAGAACATACCGGAAAACGAAGTTCTGGCGTCGCAGTCCGCCACGTTTGAAAAGCTGCACCTGCAGCACGAAGCCGTGCTGTTTTCAGACTACGGCAAGGGTGGGCTGGCGCACATCGTCCTGATGATTGCCCAGGCGCGCGCTGCCGGCAAGATCGTGCTGGTCGACCCCAAGGGTTCGGACTATAAACGCTACGAGAACGCCAGCGTCATCACTCCCAACCGCGCCGAGCTGGAGCATGTGATTGGCCCCTGGAACAATGAGACCGATTTGCGGGTCAAAGCGCATAACCTGCGCACCTCGCTCAAACTACAGGCTCTGCTGCTGACCCGCAGCGAGGAAGGCATGACCCTGTTTGATGAGCAAGGCGAACTTCACGTCCCGGCGGTGGCCCGCGAAGTGTTCGACGTCACCGGTGCGGGTGACACCGTCATTGCCACGCTCGCCGCCATGCTGGCTGCCGGACTGAGCCTGCGTGAGGCAGTGCCCATCGCCAACCGCGCCGGCGGCATCGTGGTGGGCAAGTTCGGTACCGCCACCGTGAACTACAACGAGCTCTTTGCCGCCTCTTGAAGCCATTAGCGCCATTAACGCCGTTAGCGCACTGAAACCGAGGAATTTCCCCATGAAAATCGTAGTCACCGGCGCCGCCGGCTTCATCGGCAGCAACCTCGTGAAGGGACTCAACGACCGCGGCATTGACGACGTCATTGCCGTCGACGACCTGACCCACGGCGACAAGTTCCGCAACCTGGCCGACCTGAAAATTGCCGACTACGTCGATGCCGACGACTTTTATGACCTGTTTGCCGAAGGCGCTTTTGGCCCGGTCGAAGCGGTGTTCCACGAAGGCGCCTGCAGCGACACCATGGAGTCCGATGGCAAGTACATGATGGACAACAACTACACGCTGTCATGCGAGTTGTTCCATGCCTGCCAGGAGCAGGGCACGCGCCTGTTGTACGCCTCCTCGGCCGCCACCTATGGCGGCTCCGACACCTTCAGCGAATCCCCCGAGTTCGAGCGCCCGCTCAATGTGTACGGCTATTCCAAGCTGCTGTTTGACCAGCGGATGCGGCGCGAACTTGGCCCCCGGCTTGAAAACGCCGCCACCCAGGTCGCCGGCTTCAGGTACTTCAATGTCTACGGCCCGCGAGAGCAGCACAAGGGTCGCATGGCCAGCGTCGCCTTTCACCAGTTCAACCAGTTCCAGGCCGAGGGCAAGGTAAAGCTGTTTGGCGACTACGGCGGATACCAGGCTGGCGGCCAGATGCGCGACTTTGTTTTCATCGACGACGTGGTCGCCGTCAATCTCTGGTTTCTGGACCACCCGGAAAAGTCCGGCATTTTCAACCTGGGCACCGGAAGGGCGCAGCCCTTCAACGATGTGGCCCTGGCCGTCGTCAACACCTTGCGCCAAGGCCAAAACGCGGCGGCCCTGAGCCTCGAAGACGCGGTGCGCGGCGGGCTGATTGACTACATTTCCTTTCCCCCCGCCCTGGTGGGCAAGTACCAGAGCTATACCCAGGCCGACCTGCACGCCTTGCGCGCTGCCGGCTGCCAGCATGCCTTTGCCGACGTGCAGACCGGTGTGGCGGCTTACATGCAATGGCTGGGCAGCACAAAAATCTAGGGTTTCCCCGAGCGAAAACGCCTTGGGCAGGTCAACCCGGCCCGAAACCGCACGTTATTGAACAGGACATCCTTGTTCACAAGGGTGGATCACGCGTCTGGTTCAATTCAATATTTGAGGAGTTTTCTCATGTTCAAGAAATTGCTGGCGTTTTTCGCCGCTATGTACATGGCAGTGTCTTTTGCTGCTGTCGATGTCAACAAGGCTACCGCCGCCGAGCTCGATGGCATCAAGGGCATTGGCCCGGGCATCTCGGCCAAGATCCTGGACGAGCGCAAGAAAGGCAACTTCAAGGACTGGAACGACTTCATCGAGCGCGTCAAAGGCATTGGTGAAGGCAATGCCGCCAAGTTTTCAGCAGAAGGCCTGACGGTAGGCGGCTCCACCTTCAAAGGCGTCGCCGCTGCGCCAGCTGCTGCCGCCAAAGAAGAGAAGAAAGACCCGAAGGCTGAGGCAAAAGCCAAAGCTGACGAGGCCAAAGCCAAAAAAGAAGCCGACAAAAAAGCTCAGGCTGAAGAAAAAAAGAAAAAAGCCGATGAAGCCAAGGCCAAGGCCGATGCTGACAAGGCAGCCAAAGCCGATGCCACGAAGACCAAAGATGCCAAGCCTGCTGCAAAGGACGAGAAAAAAGACGCCAAAGCTGATGCCGCCAAACCAGCCGCCAGCGCCGCCAAGAAGTAATCTTCCGGAGCAGGCACAACCGGCCTCCCAAAACCCGCCACCTGGCGGGTTTTTTTATGCCTGCCCGCTTTCAAACCTTTGACTCACCGGAGCTTCCAGCTATTGAATACATGGCCGACGGGAACGGTGCAAGGCTAGACCAGTGCAATCAGGTCGGTCACGCCAACATCGATACCGGCCTGCATGAGCAGCGTGCTGACCTGCCCGCGGTGATGCGTCTGGTGGTTAAAAAAGTGTGTCATCGCCTGCCAGACCGGATGCGTGCGCTCAACGCCACTGCTGTTGCCATAGCGCATGGTGAGCTGCAGGAAAACATCGGGCATCTCCACCACCCAGTTCTCGATGGCGGCATCGAGCTGCTCGCGCTTGGCACGCAGCGCTTTCCAGTCGTCGAACACGACCGTGTTCAGGCGGCTACCGGCGGGCAGGTCCAGCACCCTGGCATTCAGGCTGGCCATCCTGATGTCGTTGTCCAGGCCGCACTGGGCAAGTCGGCGTAGCCAGATCTGGTCGGCGACGATCAGGTGGTTCAGCGTCCTGTGAATCGAGCCAAAAAAAGCACCGCGCTCACGCTTTCGCTCATCGTCGGACAGCGACTCGCAGGCGTCATACAGACGCCGGTTCATCCAGCGGTTGTAGTGGGCCAAAAAACGGTAATGATCGGAAAACACCGTCGCCATGGCAGCTGCTCCTGTCCTGATTAGTCCTGCCTTGATTAGATAGCTGCTGTGCTTATTTCACAATCTCAGGCCTGTCCAAACCCCCCGCCCCCCGGCGTGTGGATTTCAAACACATCTCCCGGCTGCATCTCGGCCTGGCCGATGTGGTCCAGCGTTTCCGTCTGGCCACCTGCCCGTACAACGACGTTGCGGCCCACCTGCCCCGCTTCGCCGCCGGCCATGCCAAAGGCGCCATATTTTCGTCCATTCGACAAAATGCTGGCCGTCATGGCCTCCAGGAACCTCACGCGGCGCACACCGCCATTGCCGCCTTGCCAGCGGCCCGCACCACCTGAACCCTGGCGGATCTCGTAGCTCTCCAGCCGCACCGGAAAGCGGAACTCCAGTACTTCGGGATCGGTCAGGCGCGAATTGGTCATATGGGTCTGCACCACCGACGTGCCGTCAAAGCCCGAAACCAGGCGGCCTGACTCATCCGTGACGCCGCCAGCACCCGAGCCGCCGGAAATGGTCTCGTAATACTGGTGCCGCGCATTGCCAAAGGTAAAGTTGTTCATGGTGCACTGGCTGGCCGCCATCACGCCCAGCGCGCCATAAAGCGCATTGGTGATGCAGGTGGATGTTTCCACATTCCCCGCCACCACCGATGCCGGCGGATTCGGATTGAGCATGGAGCCTGGCGGGATGATGACCTTCAACGGTTTCAGGCAGCCCGCGTTGAGCGGAATGTCGTCGTCCACCAGCGTGCGGAACACATACAGCACGGCCGCCATGCACACCGCCGTCGGCGCGTTGAAGTTGTTGGTCTGCTGCGGCGAGGTGCCGGTGAAATCAATTTCGGCGCTACGCCCCTTGGGGTCCACACGAATCGCCACCTTGATCTGCGCGCCGTTGTCCAGCGGCAGTGTGAACTCGCCGTTACGCAGGCGCGTGATGACGCGGCGCACCGACTCCTCGGCATTGTCCTGCACATGGCGCATGTAGGCCAGCACCACGTCCAGGCTGAACGTGTCGACCATCTTGCGCAGCTCCTGCACACCTTTTTCATTGGCGGCAATCTGGGCTTTCAGATCCGCCATGTTCTGCTGCGGATTGCGGCTCGGGTATTTGCCACTCTTGAGCAGGGTGAGCATCTCGGCTTCCCGCAACACGCCGCGTTCGACCAGTTTCACGTTGTTGATCTGCACGCCCTCTTCTTCGATCAACGTCGAGAAAGGCGGCATCGATCCCGGTGTGATACCGCCAATATCCGCATGATGTCCCCGCGAACCGACGTAAAACGTTGGCTGCGTTGACGTACCCAGGTACACCGGCGTGATCACGGTGATGTCAGGCAGGTGGGTACCGCCATGGTAGGGGTCGTTGAGCACATACACATCGCCCGGCTGCATCTTGCCGGCGTTCTCGCGGATCACCGTCTTGATGCTCTCGCCCATGGATCCCAGGTGGACTGGCATGTGCGGCGCGTTGGCAATGAGGTTGCCTTCGGTGTCAAACAACGCGCAGCTGAAGTCCAGCCGCTCCTTGATGTTGACCGAGTAAGCGGTGTTCTGCAGCTGCAGGCCCATCTGTTCGGCAATATTCATGAAGAGGTTGTTGAACACCTCCAGCAACACCGGGTCCACCGTGGTGCCCGCCGCAAAGGTAATGGAGCGTTCGGCGCGGCGGTCCAGCACAAGGTGGTCCAGCGCCGTCAGGGCGGCTTCCCAGCCAGGCTCCACCACGGTCGTCGCATTCTTTTCGGCAATGATGGCCGGACCGGAGATGATGTCGCCCGGCTGCAGGTCTTCGCGCACGACCAGCGCAGCGTCGTGCCACTGTCCGCCCGAGTACATCCTGACGGTCTCGCGACGCGGCACTTCACGCGGCTCATGCGTCGCGTGCCGTGGTTCAGCGGGGGCGTCGCCAGCCACCACGGCTTCCACAGACACGGCTTCCACCACCAGGCCCTTGCCCTGCATCAAAAAGGCAAAGCGCTGCCGGTAGGCGGCCTCAAAGCCGGTCTCGATCTGGTCCAGCGTCCCGAAAGGCACCACCAGCGCCGAGTCGCTGCCCTCATAGCGGACATGAACGCGCTGATGCATGGTGATGGCGCCGGTGCTCACCTGCTGGCGCTGCAACTCAGCCTGCGCCATTGTGGCCAGCCCATGAAGCTTGCTGGCGATCTCTGTGAGCGCCGCTTCCGTCAGCTTGAGCTCCACCGCCTGCTCGCGGATCACGTTCTGGTCTGCCAGGCCCATGCCGTAGGCAGACAGCACCCCTGCCAGCGGATGCACAAACACCCGTGTCATGCCCAGCGCATCGGCCACCAGGCAGGCATGCTGCCCACCCGCGCCACCGAAGCACTGCAGCGTGTAGCGTGTCACGTCATAGCCGCGAGCCACTGAAATCTTCTTGATGGCATTGGCCATCTGCTGCACCGCAATGCTGATAAAGCCTTCAGCCACCACCTCGACAGGGCGGCCGGTCTGCTCGGCCAGTTCGGCGAACCGCGCCTGCACCGCCTCGGCATCCAGCGGCTCATTGGCCTGGTGACCGAACACTTTTGGAAAGTAACGCGGCTGGATCTTGCCCACCATCACATTGGCATCGGTTACGGCCAGCGGCCCGCCGCGCCGGTAACTGGCGGGCCCCGGGTTGGCCCCGGCACTCTGCGGCCCGACGCGAAAACGCTCGCCGTCAAATTTCAGAATGGAGCCGCCACCGGCCGCCACGGTGTGGATGCTCATCATGGGGGCACGCATGCGCACACCGGCCACCTGGGTTTCAAACTCGCGCTCAAACTCGCCCGCGTAGTGCGACACGTCGGTCGAGGTGCCGCCCATGTCAAAGCCGATCACCTTGGCATGGCCGGCAATGGCGGCCGTGCGGGCCATGCCGACAATGCCGCCGGCCGGGCCGCTCAAAATCGCATCCTTGCCCTGGAACACATGGGCATCGGTCAAGCCGCCCGACGACTGCATGAAAAAGAGTTTGACGCCGGGCATCTCGCTGGCTACCTGCTCCACGTAGCGGCGCAGTATGGGTGACAAATAGGCATCGACCACGGTGGTGTCTCCGCGGCTGACGAACTTCATCATCGGACTGGTTTCGTGCGAGGTGCTGATTTGCGTGAAGCCGACTTCCTGGGCGATGCGCCTGGCGGCTTTTTCATGATCGGTATAGCGGTAGCCATGCATGAAAACGATGGAGACACTGCGCAGCCCTTTCTGGTATTGCGCAAGCAGCTCCTTTTCCAATAGCGATTCGTCCAGCGCCTGAAGCACTTCACCCTGCGCACCGACGCGCTCATGGGCCTCAACCACGGCGCTGTAGAGCAGCTCGGGCAGCACGATGTTGCGGTCAAACAGGCGGGGGCGGTTCTGGTAGGCAATGCGCAGCGCATCCCGAAAGCCGCGCGTCGTCACCAGCAGTGTCGGCTCGCCCTTTCGCTCCAGCAGCGCATTGGTCGCGACCGTGGTGCCCATCTTCACACACTCCACCACATCGGACTGGATAGGCTCTCCTGCTTTCAGGCCCAGCAAGTGCCGAATACCGGCCACCGCTGCATCGCGGTACTGCTCCGGGTTTTCGGACAGCAGCTTGTGCGTGATCAGCGAGCCATTGGGCTTCTTGGCCACGATGTCGGTGAATGTGCCGCCGCGATCAATCCAGAACTGCCAGCGTCCACTGCCTGTGTTTGAGGTGTTTTCTTGGGTCATTTTCAACAATCTTTTCTAGAGAATACGGTAACTATTAAAAAGAGCTTCAACAAGGGGGCTGCGATTTGAACTTATTCGAACTTACTCGAACTTACTTGAACTTGTACTGAAGGCCAGCTTGGTGCACAAGGTAGTAAGGCACAAAAATATCGTTGGCTTCAATGCCAGCAGATCGTACCCACTCGCGGGGCAAGCTTCTCGCCAATGCGCTTGATCTCCTGGCCCAGGTCTGCAGGAACGCGCTCAATCCTGATGCCGTTTTTACGCAGTTCTTCGGTGGCGCTCAAGGCCAGTGCCCGACCCCTGTTGTCATTTGGCTTTTCCCATCACCATGTCTGGCACGATGGTGACAATCTGCGGAAACAGCGTGATCAACGCGATGCAAACCACCAGGCACATAAAAAATGGAATGGCAGYCCTGGCAATCACATTGCTGTCTTTGCCCGTCATGTTTTGCAACACGAAAAGATTAAATCCCACAGGCGGCGTCACCTCGGCAATCTCGACCAGCAAAATAACAAAAATGCCGAACCAGACCAGGTCGAACCCGGCCTTCTGGATCATGGGCATCACAACGGCCGCAGTCAAAACAATCATGCTGATGCCATCCAGCGCGGTACCCAGCACCAGATAAACCACCACCAGACAGGCAATCAGGCTGTAGGGCGAGAGGTTCAACGAGCCGACCCACTCAGCCAGCTCTCGCGGCACACCGGTGAAGGCCATGGTCTTGGTCAGGAATGCAGCCCCCGCCAGGATGAACATGATCATGCAACTGGTACGCGCTGACCCCATGAGGGCTTCGTTAAAGTTGGCCCAGGTCAGTGAACGGCTCCAGAGAGCCAAAGCCAACGCCCCTACCACGCCATACGCAGCGCACTCGGTCGCCGTGGCCCAGCCCGCCAGCAAAGACCAGCAAATAAAAATGATCAGCAATGCGCAGGGGATCAGGTTCTTCGACAGCCTCAGCTTTTCCTTGAAACTGGTCACCGGCTCCGCAGGCGGCATGTGCGCCTTGTTTCGAATGGACCACCAGGCGATGTAACCCGAAAACAGCAGCATCAAAACAATCCCCGGCAGAAAGCCCGCCAGGAAAATCCGGATGATGGAGGCGTCTGCCGCGACGGCGTAAACCACCATCGTGATGGACGGAGGAATCAGGATGCCGAGCGTGCCGGCCGTCGCCAGGGAGCCCAATGCGATCTTCTCGTTGTAGCCGCGCTTTTTAAGCTCGGGCAAGGACACCTTGGCAATGGTGGCGCAGGTCGCGGCAGAGGAGCCTGACACCGAGCCGAAAATACCGCAGCCGAGAATGGTGGTGTGAAACAGGCGCCCCGGCACCCGGCCCAGCCACGGTGCCAGCCCTGTAAACATCTCTTCGCTCAGCTTGGTGCGAAACAGGATTTCTCCCATCCAGATAAAGAGCGGCAAAGCGGCCAGTTCCCAACTCGCGTTACTTTCCCAAAAAGCAGAAAACAGGTTGAGCCCCGGCTGCGTGGTGGTGAAAAATGCCTGCCCCACCCAGCCGCAAATGGCCAGAGTCATGGCGATCCAGACGCCGCCAGACAGCAAAAGCAACATCAGGAGCAGCAAGATGCCGCCAATAGTCAAAATGTCCATGTTCTATTTCCTGACTTAAACGACTCAAAGATCTGACGAAAAATCGCCCTGGGCATGCCGTTCCTCGACAAGGCGCACGAAGGTCGGCACACCACCCCGCAGAACAATCACCAACTCATCCACCACGGCGACCAGCAGCAGCACGGCCCCCAGTGCGAAGCTGGACTGTGGAATCCATATCGGCAGCGGCAACAAACCTTGCGCGAGTTCCTTGAACTCCCAGCTCTGGTAAGTGAATCGGACTGCCCAGTAGGCGAGATAGGCAACAGCGCAGGTCGCGACGAACAGGCTGACCAGCTCCAGAACCCTGCGGGTTGGGGGCTGTACCTGCTCAAGCAGCAAGGTCACTCGCACGAAATCACCATGTTTGAATGCGTGCGCCATGGTAAAAAAAGCCGCTGCGGCGCACAGCCATGAAACGATGTCGTTGACAGCGCCCGTGGTAAATCCGAACTGCCGACCCAGCGACTGAACGACCATCAGGGCACAAATCAGGGCTATGCACACCGCTCCCAGCACTGCAGCCGCTAAATAGATGGAGTCCAGCCAGCGACGAAGCGCGGTAAGAGTATTGGCTGGGCGGCTTGCCGCTGCAGCGCTGCCCAGTGCTTCGGGAACGTACGACATATCTGAGCTCACTTCTTGCTGTAGGCGTCGATGACGAGCTTGCCTTCGTCACCCGCCAGATTGAGCCAATCAGCCGTCATGCGTTCACCAATGACTTTGAGCTCTTTTTTCAGGCCATCACTGGTGGTGTCAATCTTCATGCCCTTGGCTGCCAGTTCACGCATGTACTCCGCATCTTTTAGCTCGCTGATTTGCCAGCCGCGTTGCTCGGCTATGGCCGCTTGCTGCAACACGGCGCCCTGAGCGGCGGGATCCAGCGCGTCGAAGGCCTTTTGGTTGACCACCACCGCGTTGCGTGGGAGCCAGGCGTTCACATCGTAAAAATACTTGACGCTTTCATAGAGCTTGCTGTCGACCCCGCTGGCGCTGGAAGTCAGGAAGTTGTCCACCCCGCCCGTTGCCAGCGCGGCCGGCAGCTCGGCCAGCTGAATGGTGACAGGCTGGGCCCCCACCGATGTTGCGATCAAGGCTGTTGCCGGGTTGTAAGCCCGCATCTTGGTGCTCTTGAGGTCTTTCATCGAAGCCACTGGCTTGCTGGAGTACAGACCTTGCGGTGGCCACGGCACGGTATAGAGCAACTTGATGCCTTGCGCCGCCAGGGTTTTGACCAGCAGCGTACGCGACGCGGTATCGAGCCGCCTGGCATCTGCATAGCTGGTAGCCAGGAAAGGAATGGAATCAACACCAAAAACCGGTGCCTCGTTGGAAGCGCCCGACAAGATAAGCTCCCCCACCGGCGTTTGACCAGACTGCACAGCGCGCTTGATCTCGTTGGCCTTGAACAGCGAGGCATTGGCGTGCACCGTGATTTTCAGCTTGCCCGCCGTGGCTTTGTCTATGCCGTCAGCAAACTGCTGCAGGTTCTGCACCTGAAAGGTATTTGCACCGTAACCGGACGGCAAATCCCATTTGGTTTGCGCAAACGCAGCACCCAGGGTCGTGACGGCAGCAAGAGAAACAAGCAGTTTTTTCATCATCATCTCCAGTCAAAAAATAGTGGGGTCTAAAAAGCAGCCAATTGATGGTTCAGCAAGTCGGTGATCAGCATTGCCCCGGGTGCGTGTGTGACGCAAAACTCGGGGCGCGCCTGCGCAATGGCCGCTTGCGGCGTGACACCGCAGGCCCAGAACACGGGAATCTCGTCAGGCAGCACATCGATGGCGTCGCCATAGTCCGGCCTGGCCAGGTCAGCGATGCCGATCTGCGCCGGATCGCCCATGTGCACCGGCGCGCCGTGCACGTCGGGAAATCGCGATGTGATCTGAATGGCGCGAATCGCATCGGCCGCCTTGAAGGGCCGCATGGACACCACCATGGGCCCATGGAACGCGCCTGCGGGTTCGGTGGCGATATTGCTGCGGTACATCGCCACATTGCGTTGCTGTTCGATATGGCGCAGGGGCAGGCCTGCTTTCATCAGCGCCTCTTCAAACGAAAAAGAGCAGCCAATGACAAACGTGACCAGGTCTTTGCGCCAGAGCGCGCCGATGTCTGCAGGCTCGTCCACCACCTTGCCGTGCCGCCAGACACGATAGCGCGGCAGGTCGGTGCGGATGTCGATGTCTGCGCCCAGCGTCGGCAGCCGGGCCTGGCCCGGCTCCGACACCGCCAGCAGCGGACAGGGCTTGGGATTGCGCTGGCAGTAACGCAGGAAGTCATTGGCTTCGGAGGCGGGAAGGATCACCACATTGCCCTGCACGTGTTCACTGGCCAGGCCGCTGGTGTGCGAGGTCCACCGGCCCTGCCGGATGATGCTGCGAACATACGCGGCATTGTTGATGTCGCCGGACCCGAAAACCGACAGTGCTGATTCAGACGGTGTGCTCACCAGAAAACTCCCCCGTTGCGTATGTCACCTTGATGACGATGAGCGAATTGTGTGGGGGTCTTCAGCCTTCAGCAAATTCAAAATTTTTTGCTTATACCATCGATTTTTTCGATATTAAGGGTTTACCTCTGGTCGCCTTTTTGGTGCGTTGTTGCGGCCTCCGGCGAAAGCGATGGCCGACTGCACAACGGTCTCCACGGTTCTGGAACTGGGGTCGGTTCGGTAACTTGCGTTGATCGGCAAGGACTGCAACTTGGCGTCGCAGGTCAGCAGCTTCAGGCGCGCAAAGCCGGTGAGCCGCTCTACCGCGGCGCGCGGCAGCAAGGCCACTCCGAAGCCGCCCTGCACCAGCTGCACCATCGCCGAAATTGAGGAAATGGCGTGCACCTTTTTGGGTTCCATGCGGCGCTGCCTGAACAAATCAAGCAGCGTGACATGCGGCTGCGAGCCTTTCTGGAAGGTCAACAGCTCCATCCCGGCCAGCTCATCGAGTTTGTAAATTCTTTTCTTGTGCAGGTCCGGGTGCCCGACAAACGCCATGTCCATGGATGGCAAGGCCTGGCTTCGCACGCCTTCGGCCGACGCGGGTAACACCGCAAACACGAGATCCAGCGTGCCACGCTGGATCTGGTCGATCAGGATCGGTGTGGTTTCCACCGTCAGCTCCAGCTCCAGCCCCGGGTAGTCGGCTCGCAGCTTTTCCAGCCAGGGAATCAGCCAGGAGTGCAGCACGGACTCGATGGCGCCAATGCGCATCGACATCGCCATGGCCTGCCCCGACCCCATCTCGGCTTTGACTTCGCGCTGCAGTTCCAGCAACTTCTGCGCATAAACCAGAAAACGAGCGCCCGCCACCGTCAGCTTGAACTGCTTGTCACGCCGATCCAGCAGCAGGATGCCCAGTTCTTCCTCCAGCGTCGCAATGCGGCTGGACATGGCCGATTGGGTGAGATAGAGCTTTTCAGCCGCCCGCGAGATGCTTTTGAGTGAGGCCACCCAATAGAAAGCTTCAACAAAACGCAGGTTCATGGCGCGGCCTCATCAGGTAGGGGCAATTTTTGGGGTATGTCCGGGGAACTGGCGCGGGATTTGCGTCGTATCCTATGACGACTTAGCAACCGACTTAGCAACCTATTGTCCAGGAGCCCCCATGAAATTCAAACTTGCATTGATTGCCGCCGTACTCAGTGCCGGCACCGCAGCATTCGCCCAGACCAAATGGGACTTGCCGGCGGCCTACCCTACGTCCAACTATCACACCGAAAACCTGGCGCAATTCGCTGCAGACGTTGACAAAGCCAGCGGAGGCAAGTTGAAGATCACGGTGCATGCAAATGCATCGCTTTTCAAGGCCAATGAGATCAAGCGCGCCGTTCAGGGCGGCCAGGCACAGTTGGGCGAGATTTTGCTCGCCAATTTTGAAAATGAAAACCCGATTTATGGCGCGGATGGTCTGCCCTTTCTGGCATCAAGTTATCCGGCCGCCCGCAAACTGGCCGATGCGCAAAAACCGGCGCTCGACAAACTGCTGGGCACGCAAGGCATGAAGCTGCTCTACACCGTGCCTTGGCCCCCGCAGGGGGTGTATGTCAACAAGGAAATCACCGCCGTCGCCGACATGAAGGGCCTGAAGTGGCGTGCCTACAGCCCCGCCACCAGCAAGATCGCCGAGTTGATCGGCGCGCAGCCTGTGACAGTACAGGCGGCCGAGCTGAGCCAGGCGCTGGCAACCGGCGTGGTCAACAGCTACATGAGCTCTGGCTCGACCGGCTACGACACCAAGACCTACGAGAGCATCAAGTATTGGTATGACGTACAGGCCTGGTTGCCGAAAAACGCCGTCATCGTCAATAAGAAATCATTTGACGCGCTCGATGCGCCTACCCAGGCGGCCGTTCTGAAAGCAGCGGCAGACGCCGAGGTGCGCGGCTGGAAAATCAGCGAAGAGAAAAACGAGTTTTACAAAAAGGCTCTGGCTGAAAAAGGCATGAAGATCATGACGCCGTCGCCCAAGCTGGTGGCTGACTTCCGGCAAGTCGGCGGCATCATGAAAACAGACTGGATCAAACGCGCAGGCGCCGACGGTGAAGCGCTGCTGTCAGCCTACGAGAAATCAACCGCGGCCAAGAAATAAACATGCGCCGGCTGCTTGATGCGCTTTATGACGGCGCGGCCTGGCTGGGTGCCCTCGGCATGATAGGCACGCTGGTCTCCGTGCTGGCCGGCGTGCTGGACCGGCAGTTTGCCTGGTCGCTGCGCGGCACCGACATGTATGCCGGCTACTGCATGGCGGCCAGCGGCTTCCTGGCCTTGGCGCACACCCTCAAAAAAGGCGAACACATCCGCGTCACGCTGATCCTCAACGCCACCAGAGGGCGAGCCAGGCGGGCGATTGAACTATGGGCGCTTGCAGCAGCGACGGCGCTGGCCATGCTGTTTGCTTACTACAGTGTCAAGCTGTCGATCAACTCCTGGCAGTTCAATGATGTCTCTACCGGCAATGACGCGACGCCGTTGTGGATCCCGCAACTCACCATGGGCATCGGGGCCGTGATCCTGATGATTGCCTTTATCGATGAGCTGGTACTGGAGATCATCGGGCGCCGCATTCAGGAGGGCAGCGACGAAGCCGAGGCCTTGCACTACGAATAATCAGAAGAACAAACCCCATGTCTGAACTTGCCATCACCTCCTTACTGATTCTTTCGCTGTTCCTCATCCTGGGCTCGGGCGTCTGGATCGGCCTCACGCTGTCCGGCGTCGCCTGGATCGGCATGCAGCTTTTTTCCTCACGCGCCGCTGGCGATGCCATGGCCGTGACCATCTGGGGTTCTTCATCGAGCTGGACGCTGACGGCCCTGCCGCTTTTCGTGTGGATGGGAGAAATCCTGTTTCGCACCAAGCTCAGTGAAAGCATGTTCAAGGGCCTGGCGCCGTGGGTCAGCCGCCTGCCGGGTGGCCTGCTGCACACCAACGTGATCGGTTGCACCATTTTTGCGGCGGTGTCGGGCTCGTCAGCGGCGACCTGCGCCACCATAGGCAAGATGACATTGCCGGAACTCGCCAAACGCGGCTACCCCGAAGACATCACCATCGGCTCGCTGGCCGGGGCCGGTACGCTGGGCCTGTTGATCCCGCCCTCCATCATCATGATCGTTTACGGCGTCAGCGCCGATGTATCGATTGCCAAACTCTTTATCGCAGGCGTTTTCCCCGGCCTGTTGCTCGCATCGCTGTTTTCGGGCTACCTGATCGTCTGGGCGCTGATGAACAAGGGCAAAATCCCGCCGCCCGACGCGGCCATGACGTTCAGCCAGAAGGTCTACGAATCGCGCCACCTGATTCCTGTGGTGCTGCTTATCAGCGCTGTGCTCGGCTCCATCTACACAGGTATCGCCACGGCGACAGAGGCTGCGGCCATTGGTGTGGTCGGGTCACTGCTGCTGTCGCTCGTGCAACGGTCCATGAGCTGGACCACCTTCAAAGAGTCGCTGCTGGGTGCCACACGCCTGTATTGCATGATTGCGCTGATTCTGGCGGGCGCCGCGTTCCTGACGCTGAGCATGGGCTATATCGGCCTGCCGCGCCACCTGGCCGAGTTTGTATCCAGCCTGGGCCTGAGCCCTTTCCTGCTGATTCTCGCCCTGAGCTTGTTTTACATCATTCTGGGCTGTTTTCTGGACGGCATTTCGATGGTGGTGCTCACCATGGGCGTCATCCTGCCCACGGTGCAGACGGCGGGCCTGGACCTCATCTGGTTCGGGATTTTCATCGTCATCGTGGTGGAGATGGCGCAAATTACCCCGCCCGTCGGGTTCAACCTGTTTGTACTGCAAGGCATGACCAAAAAGGAAATCACCTACATTGCGCGGGTCACGCTGCCATTCTTCTTCCTGATGTGCGGCATGGTGCTGATGCTGTGGTTTTTCCCGCAGATAGCGACCTGGCTGCCCGGCAAGATGTGACCGCAAATGCCGATGGCCAGGACGGCTGACACCTGAGCACCGGCAAGTGGCTTTTCATCGCCAGGGCTGGGTGAGCCGCGGGTCATCGGTCAGCGCCCAGGTTTTAAGGCCCGTCGCCGCTTCAATCGCCTGCCGGTAAGGCGGCATGTTGGTGCACTCCAGCACCATGGCTTGCAGCGACGGCGCACGCTCTTTCAGCGCCCTCGCCGCAGCGACCACATCAGAGGATGCTTTTTGAACATCCAGGGTCTCGCGATTACCCAAAATGGCCGTGGCAAATTCACCCGCAGGGTCCACCCCCTGCACGATCACATCACTCAGCCGTTCAGGCGGCACACCGGCCGCCAGCAGGTGCTCCGCGCCCAACTGGCTGGCGCTGATGGTGAGCACGCCCACGTGAGGCTGGCCAGCCAGCAACCCGGGCAACTGCAGCAGGCTGGACGTGATCACCGGGACCTGCACGGCCGCCTGGAGTTCGCGCTGCAACAGCACCAGGAACCCGCAACTGGTAGTGATGGCCAGTGCGCCGTCACGCTGCAGGGCCTGCACCGCACCCAGGAAAGCAGGCAGCAGCCGTGCGGCCCGCAGACTCTTGGCCGACTGAACCACTTTGGCGGGCCAGGCGCCATGCACCACGTGCCGGCGGGTCGGCACGTCAAAGGTATCCGGATGACCGATGTCACCGGGTGGCCGCGGAAACCGGGTGTCCAGCATCAGGATGCCCAGAAATCCTGCATCGCCGGTTGGAGGTTGGGGCCGGGCTGCGCCCGTCATCACCGCTGCGGTTAAAGTCATGCCTGTATTTTCCCGCCAAAGCAACCGGGGCCTCCACCATGCTGCCTGTTATCGTCATTTGTCTTGGTGCCTCCCTGGGCGCGCTATCCCGCTGGGGCCTGGGCCTGTGGCTCACGCCAGGCGGTGTGATCCCCTGGGGCACCCTGGCCGCCAACCTAATCGGCGGCTACCTGATCGGCATCTGTATCGCTATTTTTCAGTCCATGCCCCAACTCGACCCGGTCTGGCGGCTGGCGCTGGTGACCGGTTTCCTCGGTGGACTGACGACCTTTTCTTCATTTTCGGGCGAGGTCGTGAACTTCCTGATGCAGGCGCGCTATGGCATGGCCCTGGTTACCGCACTGCTGCATGTGCTGGGCTCCTTGCTGCTAACAGTGGCCGGCATTAAAACAGCTATGTTTTTTATAGCGAACAATGCTCATTGATTGCCCCCCGCTGATACTTGGGTCAAGGCTTTTTAAGGCATCAGAAACTCCTGGCATGGACGTGCGCCACCCGGATCCGGCCTGAGCTTGCCCCACGGCGGCAGTCAACCAAAGTCTCCACCTCGCGCAAACCTGCCAAATTGGCCACAATGCCGCATGGCTTCCATGAGCTCCCCCCATTCTGGCCTGGCATCTGCCGGGCAGGATCGCCTGGCGCACATCAGCCAGGCACGCCAGGCCATTCTTTACGGTGACTGGCCACCCGCCGGCATGGCTCTGCCCATCGAAAGCTGGATAGAGCGCTCCTGGCTGCGCTGCCTGGGCAATGGCTGCAGACCGGAGCACGAGCCTTCGTTTGACATGTTGTCGGCCCCTGCACTGCGGAGCACCCTGGAGTCCAACCGTGTGCTGGTGCAGGCAGCGCGGCCAGTGCTCGAGGCGCTGGGCCGTGCCCTTGCCGACACCCGTTACTTCGCCATACTCGCCAACCAGCACGGCGTGGTCGTTGATGTGAACGGCCCGATTGACCGCCGCGACCGGCGTGCCGAGCTGATCACGCGCATCGGCACAGACCTCTCGGAGCATCGGGTCGGCACCACGGCGATCAGCGCGGCGCTGACGGAGCTGCAGCCGGTCTGGCTGCACCGCGGCGAGCACTTTTTCAACATGACCTCGGTATACAGCTGCGCGGGTGCACCTCTGTTTGGCCCTGATGGCCGCTGCGTCGGCATGCTGGACCTGACAGGCATCGAAGCGGCCGAGCGGCCGGAGCTCAAGCACCTGGTCATCCAGTCGGCACGCAGCATTGAGAACGCACTCACGCTCAGCCTTCCGCATCGCCTGATGATCCGGCTGAATTGGCCGGGCCGCGCACTGGGCGACGAGGCCGACGGCCTGGTGTGCGTGGATGCTGACGGCTGCGTCACAGGCGCCAACCAGACGGCACGGCAACTGGTGCCGCAGCTGGCCACGGCACCCCCCCTGGGACTGCATTGCAACGACCTGTTTGCGCTGCCTTATGAAATGCTGTTTGACGCTGCGCGCCAGCAGGCGGCCAACCCCCGCGGCCCCCTGGACATCCCGCTCTGGACGGGCCTGCGGCTGCACGCCCTGCCACTACTGCTGGGCCAGGGCCGCCCCTCAGTTCCGCAGCATCGCGCCACCCCCACCAGCACGCCGCGGCCGCTGAAAGAACTCGAAACCGAGCTGATCCGCCAGGCCGTCGACGATGCGCGCGGCAACGTCATGAAGGCGGCCAAAGCGCTGGGCGTGAGCCGCGCCACGGTGTATCGCAGGCTGGGTCCGGGCAGGCGCAGCTAGCCTGCGCTCCGGGCCTGCGGGCTCGATGGCTTGGGCAGGCTCAGTGCTTGTGCGCAGCGTGAGGCGCCGCCTTGTCGTTGGTCTCGCCCGCCGCAGCGCCAGCATTTGGCGCCACGGTACTGACGGGCACCGTCAGCTCGACTTTGCTGTCAACACCCTTCGCATCCTTGAAGCGCAGCGTCAGCGGCATGGTGCTGCCCTTAGGCAGGGGCTGCTTCAGGTCCATCAGCATCACGTGGTAGCCACCCGGCTTGAGTTCCACGGTTTTTCCGGCGGGCAAAACAAGTGTGGGCAGCCGGCGCATCTTCATCACGTCGTTCTCCAGTTTCATTTCATGCACCTCGGCAATACCCGCCAGGGACGAGGAGACACCCACCAGGCGGACCGTTTCCCTGGCCGTGATCTTCATGAAGGCGCCGGTCCCCTGCTGGCCCTCGACGGTGCTGCGGACCCAGGCGTCCTTCACTTCAATGGTCTGCGCCCAGGCCGAGGTGCCAACCCCGCACAGAGCAGAAAGGGCAGCCACGGCTGCGGCGATTAAAACGTTCAGTTTCATGGGATTCTTTCTAAAAAATTTCTCACCACTGTGCACTGTGCACCACGTGCGTCATGTGTGCGTCATGTGTGCGTCATGTGCACCGATGTGCAATCGGGATGGATCAATTCACCACCTTGGCAGGCTGTGCGGCAAGCGCCAGCTTGAGCCCCGCCTTGTCAAACTCCAGCGCCTGGCAATGCGTACGGGCCTGCGCGATGGCGCCCTGGGCCGCCGGCGAGGCAAGCTGCTTGCCCAGCGCCTTCTGGTAGCCGGCAATCATTTCACTGCATGCGCCTCTCATCTGCGCAATCATCTCGTCGGAGTCACAGGCCTGGCTTGAGACCGACATCAGCAAAACACCCACAACAACAACTGGGCGAACTCCAGCGAGGGGCCGGAGCAGAGTAAAAACGGGGTTCATGGTGTGACCTTTCTGGCAGCGAGCAGCAAGCTCATTTGGGTGGGAGGATTTCAAGCAGCGCCGCCGGGGTTTTCAGCCCCTTGGTGGAAGTTCCGCTTACAGGTATTTCGGCCCAATCAGTGCTGCCTTTTTCGCAGCCCTGAAAAATCTTGAACCATAGGGGTCCGCTCTCTTTGGGAACCCGGCCCCTGAGGACGAACTCGTCGTAGTGCGCATCGGGCAATGCGCTGTCTTTGGAGGCCGCCGCCCAGGTCACTTCGGTCATGCCCTCAGTGACCATGCCGCCATGGCCGTTGTCGTAAGCTGTGGCCAGCTTGCCCAGGCTGGTGGATAGATTCCAGCCTGGCTTGGGCATGGGTTTGGCCCCTTGGAAACCAGCGGGTACGGTGACCCTGATCAGGTTGGTTGCAGACCCCTCGCACCCATGGGACACGAGCATGACGGCTTTGTACATGCTCAGCGCCGTTGTCGTGCGCTCCTGCAGGACTACATGGGAAAAGGCGGGCATGGCGCCCGTCAAAACCGCGCAGCTTGCCATGATTTTTGCAGCCATTAAAAATTTCATGATGCCCTTTCAATAACCAAAAAAATTCAAAAAATAACCAAAGTCGATTGCCGTTTGAGGCCCGGTGTCATAAGGCGTACTTCAGCTCAGCCACATAAGTGCGCTGCGGATAGGGGTGAAAGTTCCAGTACTGGTAGTTGTTGAGGTTGTCGATGCCCAGCGCCGCGCTCCACTGCTTGCTGGCCTGCCAGCGTACCCGCACATCCGTGGTGAAGTATTTGCTCGAGCCCTGGTAGGCGAAACCGTTCACGTCTGCGTTGTTAAGCGTGGAAAACTGGTTGCCGCTGTAGCGGGCGCCAAAGGTGCCGGTCCAGGCTGGGTCGAACCGGTAACTGACCAGCGCAGTAGCGCGCCACACCGGCACGCGTGGCTGATATTTTCCAATGGTGTCGCCGGGCGTACTCACAAAACCGACGTTTTCCTTGATGCGCGAGTCAGCGTAGGTCACGCTGCCGTTGAAGTCCAAGCCTTTTTTGAACACGTCATTGCCGGTGAAGGCCACCTCCATACCGTTGGTCTTGATGCGTCCAACGTTTTGCACCCGGCTGACATTGAGGTTGGCCGCCGGGTCAAAGGTGGTTTGCGAGTACAGCGAGTCGCGCACATTCTCGGTGAAAAAGGTCAGACGCAGCAAGCCATTGCCCAGGTCCTTTTCAGCCGTGAGTTCAGTCGTCCAGGACTTTTCAGGCCGCAGGTTCGGGTCGTTGATGAACTTCGCATTGGTGGTGGAAGTCGCGCCATACAGTTCACTCACGGTCGGAAAGCGCACCGCGCGTCCGGTTGAGGCCTTGAATACGGTGTCAGACGCCCACTGGTAAGAAAGCGCTGCCTTGGGCGACACAAAGCTCTCGCTGCGCGAGGCGTAACTCGTATTCGCCACGTTGCCCGCGCCGAAGGTCGTAAAGCCATTGGAGGCATTCCAGTTCTCGGCCCGCGCGCCCAACACAGCTTTCCAAAGCGGCGAAAAGGTCCAGGCGTCTTGCGCATACAGGCTGCGGAGTTGGGTTTTGCCACCCACGTCATTCGCCACCGTTCCCGGGCCATCGCTTATCCAGTTGCCTGCAATATTGGACTTGAGGATGCGCAGCTTGTAGCTGTCTTGCTGATAGCCAAAGTCTGCGATGTGCGCGCCCTTGATGCCGTCGGGCCGCCAGATGCTCTTGAGCGCCAGGGTGTTCCAGCCGGTACCGTTCTGGTCCTGCAGCGTGCCCGCACCACCGCGCAATGAGCCGGGTTGGGCCGTTGTCGCAGCGCGCTGCTGGTCTTTTTGGTAATCGTAGAGGCTGGCGGCAACTTCCCAGTCAAACACGCCCCGGGTGTTGGACTTGACCGATAACCCATGTATGAGGTGGGTCAGCGCATCGTTGCTGACGCCGAAGTCGCTCGCCGCCAGGGTGTAGCCTTTGCCGTCAATGCTGATGGGGCCGCTGTATACCGGCGCGCCGGCCGCATTGCGCAAGTAGCTTTGCGAACGGTTTTCAGTGCTGTTTTTCCAGTAGCCCAGCGTGTAACTGGCGCGTACCGTGGACGAAAAGTCATACGCCACCTTGAACTTCAGGTGCTCCTGCTCGGTGTCATATTGCGTGGCGCCGCCCAGCAGCAGCCATGGGGTGTTGGTTCTATCCAGGCCCGGCACAGCGCCGGTGACCGCCACCGCGCCCGCGGCCGGTGCGGCCGTGCTGATGGCCCGCGTCGCAAAGGTCAGCGGCTGGCCGGCGCTTTTGGTGCGGTTGGCATTGATAAACCACGACCAGTCGCCGTTGCGGTTGCCCAGCGAGGCGCTCGCCTGGTTGCCGCTGAAGCGGCTGTCGGTGCCGTAAAGCTTGAAGTTCTGGGTGAAACCGCCGAGTTTGGCATGCGCTTCAAACTGCGTCGGCATGCGTGTGATGTAGTCCACCACCGCGCCGACAGAATTGCCCGGATAAGCCGCAGAAAACGGCCCGTAGAGCACGTCAACCCGCTCGATTTCTTCGGGTGTCACCAGGCCCCAGCGCGGCGCGTAGACGGTGCCATTGCCCAGGTAGTTGGACAGCAGAATGCCGTCGGCATACACCGCCGAACGCGCACTGTTGCCCGTGCCGGAGGCCCGGCTGGACAGCACGGCATGGTTGTAGTCGCCGATGTAGCGCTTGCGCACCAGCAGGCTGGGCAGGTATTTCAGCGCATCTTCGCTGTCGGTGGCGTTGATGGTCTGCTCGATCTGCTCGCGGCTCACGCCTTCAATCGTCGTCGGAATCTGCGTCGGCAATGAGGTCGGCTGGCCCCCGTTGACGGTAACCACGCCCAGGGATCTGACGGGTGCGTCCGCGGAAGCAGCGGACGTCTGCGCGGACGCAATCGGGGGGAACACCGCACCGGCAGCCAGGCTTGCCAATACGGCCGTGGCGACGCCACTGCAGGAAAACGCACCCTGTGCGCAGGAAGATGTCATGGAATCCACACTTTGAAATGAACGGTGACTAGCGCACCGGCCACAAGGTCAGCGCGCAGGAAAGCCTCACAGGAGGCGGTTCAATTCAAAGTGCAGGCGGCCCGCGGCTGAAAGGCAGCCCGGGGATGGCGGCGCCAGCGTCCGCCGGAAAGTCCACAGAGGCAACCTGGTTGCCCGGAAAGCAGGGAATGGCAAAGACCGGTAGCGGCGGCGGCGCCAACCCCATGGAGCCGCACAAGTCGCAGTGCGAGCCGGCCGCCAGCGCGTCGCCCGTGCCGGAATCCGAATGGTCAGCAAGCGCTGTGTTGACACTGCAGGTGCCGCCCAGCTTGCCGGTACGCACTTCTTCGGCCAGCATGGACACCGGCGCCAGCAGCGCGGACAGCACGGCCAGAAAGCTTAAGAAAGCTGCCAGGCGTGCCCACACAGCAAGTGGCGGGCGGGATGATGGGCGGGGTGACACGCCCAAATTATAAGTACGCGCTCGAGTCCATGGGAAGCTTGATTTGCGGATTCGGTTCAGGGAGCGCCGCCGGGTTTACTTCGCCGCATTGGAGAAAAACAGCTGCTCGCCATTGATTTTGTAGCTGGCAATGACCGCCTGCCCCGCTGGCGAAACAATCCAGTCCACAAACTTCTGCGCTTGCGCCACTTTGGTGTGCGGGTGTTTGGCCGGGTTGACCACCATGACGCCATATTGGTTGAAAAGGCGTGTGTCGCCCTCGACCAGCACGGCGAGGTCAGCCCGGTTTTTGAAGGACAGCCAGGTGCCGCGGTCTGCCAGCACATAAGCGCCTCCGCCCGGGGTATTGGCCGCAATATTGAGGGCCGGGCCCATGCCGCAGCCACAGGCCTTGTAGTTGGCGAAGCCCGGTGTTCCCGCCGGGGTCTCGATACCTGCGGTCTTCCAGTAGCGCAGTTCGGCCGCATGGGTGCCGCTCTTGTCGCCGCGCGAGACGACATTGGCATTGGCCGCCTGGAGTTTTTTCAGTGCCAGGGCAATGTCCCTGCCCTTCACCCCGGCTGGGTCGGATGCGGGACCGACGAGGACGAAGTCGTTGTACATCACCGCAAAGCGCTGGATGGCAAAGCCTTCGGCCACCACCTTTTCTTCAGCCGCCTGGTCATGCACAAACAGCACATCGGCATCACCGCGGCGCCCCATGTCGATAGCCTGGCCGGTACCGACCGCCACCACCTTGACGTCCATGCCCGTGGCCTTTTTAAACTCGGGCAGCAGGTGCCCAAACAAGCCCGACTGCTCGGTGGAGGTGGTCGAGGCCATGGTGATGGCCTGGGCCGCTGCGGAAGGTGCTAAATAACTGATAGCTGCTTGCACAATCACCACGCTGGCTACAGGCCAAAAATGCTTAACACAGCCTGGAAATCTCACACCAGCTCTCCTTTGACAAACAGATCGGCCTCGCGCGAGGCCTTGCCCAGCATCGGGCCATTGAAGAAATCGTGCACGGGCAGGTCGGCCAGCACCCGGCCCTGCTCCAGGTAGATCACCCTCGTGGCCAGGCGCTTGACCTGGCCCAGGTTGTGGCTGGCAAACACCAGCGTCATGCCGCTTTGCGCAAACTCGGCCAGCAGCGATTCGACCTCGCGCTTGGCATGCGGGTCCAGGCTGGAGGTCGGCTCGTCGAGCAGCAGCACATCGGGCTTGAGGCTCCAGGCCCGCGCCAGCGCCAGGCGCTGCTGCTGGCCGCCCGACAGTGCGCGTGCATGGCGCAGCGCTACCTGGCCCAGACCGACGCGGCCCAAGGCCAGCAGGGCTTGCTCCTTCGCGTCTTTCCAGGGCGTGCCGCGAATCCACAGGCCCAGCGCCACGTTGTTGAGTGCGCTGCTGCGCAGCATATACGGGCGCTGGAACACCATGGCCTGGCGCATCGAAGCATCGCGCAGCACCGAGCCGCTGTCGGGTTTGATCAGACCGTGCAGCACGCGCAGCAGCGTGCTTTTGCCGCTGCCGTTGGAGCCAATCAGCGCCAGCCGCTGGCCAGCCGGCACCCTGAGATMGATACCGCTGAGCGCGCGCACTTTGCCGAAGCGCACGTCCACCGATTTGAGTTGCATCAGGGCGCTCATTGGGTAATTGCCCCCACGCTCACCACTTCGTGCGCTGTACTGCCCCATCGGGGGGACCTTCAGCCCTTGGGGCGGCCCGGCGACGCTCATTGAGCCCCCACGTTTGCCGCTGAAGCGGCTGCACTGCCCCCCGAGGGGGCCTTCGCGTCTTGGGGCGGCCCGGCGACGCTCATGCCGCCGCCCCCTTGAGCAACATGGAGTTGTCACCGACAGCCCCGCGCCAGCGGCTGACGGCCGCGATCAGGGCGTTGAGTGCCAGCACCACCAGCAGCAGCACCAGGCCCAGCGCCAGCGCCAGCGGCAGGTCGCCCTTGCTGGTTTCGAGCGCAATCGCGGTGGTCATCACGCGCGTGAAGCCGTCAACATTGCCGCCCACAATCATCACCGCACCCACTTCCGAAATGGCGCGACCGAATGAGGCGATCAACACCGTGAGCAGCGCATAGCGTTCGTCCCAGGCCAGCAGCAGGCTGCGCAGCAACGGCCTGGCGCCAAGCGAGCGCAACTGCTCGCCATGGGCGCGTTCGGCATCTTCCACGGCTTGCCGCGTCAGCGCCGTCACCACCGGCAGCACCAGCACGGCCTGCGCCAGCACCATGGCCTTGAATGAAAACAGCCAGCCCAGAAAACCCAGCGGCCCGGAGCGCGACAGCAGCAGGTAAACGACAAGCCCCACCACCACCGAAGGCAGCGCCAGCAAGGTGTTGAGCAGGGTGAGCACCGCGTCGCGCCCGGCAAAACGCGCCACGCCCAGCCAGGCGCCGAGCAGCAGGCCCAGGCCACAGGCCAGCACGCAGGCCGTGGCGCTGACGGCCAGCGAGCGGCCCACAATGGCCAGCAGCAGCGGGTCGAAGCCGGTGAGGAGTTGCAGCGCGGTGACGGCGCTTTCAGAAAAAGTATTCATGTCAGTGCCCGCCCGGCCGCCCGAAGGGCACTGAGCACCCCCTCAGGGGGCAGCGAACGAAGAGAGCGTGGGGGTATTTCATCCTAAGCCTGTATCCTAAGCGCGCCGCGGGCATCCCCGCATCGGGAATGGCGAGCTATGAACCGGCATGCATAGGAACGAGGACGCAGCGCTGGCTACGTCACTCCAGCACGCTACGGTGGCGGGCCAGCGCTTGCGCGACCATATCATTCAGTTCCGTGTTGCCGGCGCTGTCCACATGAACAAGCAACTCACGCCGCATGCGCGGCTCCCAGAATTTCTTGATATGCTGCGCGGTGTCCTCCACAGCCTGTGCGCGGTTGGGCATGGCCTCGAAGAAGCTGCCGATCTGGTTGGCCATGCGGATCAGTTGGTCGATGTGCATTGGAGAAGTCCGGTTCAAGGTTGCAGACGCTCGGGGTGGGTATAGACCACCAGGTCGTCACCGCGGGCGAAGCCCACCAGCGTCAGCCCGGCCCGCTCGGCCGTGGCGGTGGCGAGCGACGTGGCGGCGGATACCGCAGCGAGCAGGGGTACACCGGCCAGCACGGTCTTTTGCACCATCTCGAAGCTGGCGCGGCTGGTTACGGCGATGAAGCCTTCGTGAACGGCCAGGCCGCTGCCGGCCAGGGCGCCGATCAGCTTGTCGAGCGCGTTGTGGCGTCCCACGTCTTCGCGCAGCAGCACGACCTCGCCCTCGGGCGTGCACCACGCCGCGGCGTGGACCGCACCGGTAGCCTGCTGCAGCACCTGCAGCGCGCGCACTTGCGTCATCGCGCGGGCGACGGCCCGCCGCTGCGCCGCCGGGCCGTCGGGCAGCACCGGCAGCACCCGCGCGACCTGTGCCAGGCTCTCGGTGCCGCACAAACCGCAGCCGGTGCGCCCGGCCATCGAGCGGCGCCGGTCTTTCAGGCGCGCGAAGGCTGCGCTGGCGACTTCCAGTTGCAGCGTGATGCCTTCCTCGCCGGTGTGCTGCTCCACGTCGTACAGCTCATGGCGGTCCTGCAGGATGCCTTCGCTCAGCGAAAAGCCCAGCGCGAAGTCTTCCAGGTCCAGCGGCGTTGCCAGCATGACGGCGTGCGAGATGCCGTTGAACTCCAGCGCCACCGGCACCTCCTCGGCCACCCAGTCCAGAACCTCGAAGCGCTGCCCGCCGCGCGTGCCGCTGACGGGCACCTGCTCGGCGCCACCACGCGCAAGGAAAGCGTCGTCCGGCTTCATGGTGCAGCCCTCATTTCGCCACCACCGCTTCACCTTGCCCGGACCGCGCCTCGAGCAAGCCTTGCTGGATGCGGTTGAAGCGGCTGTATTCCTGCTGCCAGGCAGAGGGCTGCATCACCGGCATCACCTGCACGGCCGTGACCTTGAACTCGGGGCAGTTGGTGGCCCAGTCGGAGTTGTCTGTGGTGATCACATTGGCGCCCGATTCCGGAAAATGGAAGGTGGTGTAGACCACGCCGGGCTGCATGCGTTCGGTCACTACCGCGCGCAGCACGGTTTCGCCGGCGCGGCTCTTGATGCCGACCCAGTCGTCCTGGTTGATGCCGCGTTCCTCGGCGTCGTGCGGGTGGATCTCCAGCCGGTCTTCGCTGTGCCACGCGTTGTTGGCGGTGCGCCGGGTCTGCGCCCCCACGTTGTACTGCGACAGGATGCGCCCTGTCGTCAGCAGCAGCGGGTACATGCGCGTGACCTTCTCGTCGGTGGCCACGTACTGCGTGATGATGAACCTGCCCTTGCCGCGCACGAACTGCTCGACGTGCATGGTCGGCGTGCCCTCGGGCGCCTCGTCGTTGCAAGGCCACTGGATGCTGCCGAGCTGGTCGATCTTCTGGTAGCTCACGCCGTGGAAAGTGGGCGTCAGCGCCGCGATCTCGGCCATGATCTCCTCGGGGTGCCTGTAGTTCATGGGGTAGCCCAGGGCGTTGGCCAGCTTCTGGGTCACCTCCCAGTCGGCCAGGCCGGCCTTGGGCGGCATGACCTTGCGCACCCGCGAGATGCGGCGCTCGGCGTTGGTGAAGGTGCCGTCTTTTTCCAGGAAGGAGGAGCCGGGCAGGAACACGTGCGCGTACTTGGCTGTTTCGTTGAGAAACAGGTCCTGCACCACGATGCATTCCATCGCCATCATGGCGGCGGCCACATGCTGGGTGTTGGGGTCGGACTGCACGATGTCCTCGCCCTCGCAGTACAGCCCCTTGAAGCTGCCGCTGAGCGCGGCGTCGAACATGTTCGGGATGCGCAAACCGGGTTCGGGGTCGATCCCGACGCCCCAGGCCTGCTCGAAGGCGCTGCGCGCCGTGCTGTCGGACACATGGCGGTAGCCGGGCAGCTCGTGCGGGAACGAGCCCATGTCGCAGGCGCCCTGCACATTGTTCTGGCCGCGCAGCGGGTTCACGCCCACGCCTTCGCGGCCCACATTGCCGGTGGCCATGGCCAGGTTAGCGATGCCCATCACCGTGGTGGAACCCTGGCTGTGCTCGGTCACGCCCAGGCCGTAGTAGATGGCGCCGTTCCTGTGACCGTCGAAACCCGTGGCGAACAGGCGGGCGGCCGCGCGCAGTTCCGTCGCCGGCACGCCGGTCACCGCCTGCGTGGCTTCGGGCGAGTTTTCGGGACGCGCCACGAATTCACGCCACTCGTTGAACGATTGGGCATTGCAGCGTTCGGCGACGAAGGCTTCGTCGACCAGCCCTTCAGTCACGATCACGTGCGCCATGGCGGTGACCACCGCCACGTTGGTGCCCGGTTTGAGCTGCAGGTGGTGCTCGGCGCGGATGTGCGGCGACTTCACGATATCGATGCGGCGCGGGTCCACCACGATGAGCCTGGCGCCCTGGCGCAGCCGCTTCTTCATGCGCGAGGCGAATACCGGGTGGCCATCCGTCGGGTTGGCGCCGATGATCATGATCACGTCGGCCTTCTCGACCGACTTGAAGGTCTGCGTGCCGGCCGATTCGCCCAGCGTCTGCTTCAGGCCATAGCCGGTGGGCGAGTGGCAGACCCGCGCGCAGGTGTCCACATTGTTGTTGCCGAAGGCGGCGCGCACCAGCTTTTGCACGAGGTAGGTTTCTTCATTCGTGCAGCGCGAAGACGTGATACCGCCGATCGACTCGCGGCCGTGTTTCGCCTGGATGCGGCGGAACTCGGAAGCGGCGTAGTTGACCGCCTCGTCCCAGCTCACCTCCTGCCACGGGTCGGTGATCTTCTTGCGGATCATGGGTTTGAGCATGCGGTCCTTGTGCGTGGCATAGCCCCAGGCGAAGCGGCCCTTGACGCAGGAATGCCCTTCGTTGGCCTGGCCGTCTTTCCACGGCACCATGCGCACCACTTCGCTGCCCTTCATCTCGGCCTTGAAGCCGCAGCCGACGCCGCAGTAGGCGCAGGTGGTCGTCACGCTGTGCTCGGCCTGGCCGAGCCAGATGAYGGACTTTTCCTGCAGCGTGGCGGTCGGGCAGGCCTGCACGCAGGCGCCGCAGCTCACGCACTCCGACTCCATGAAGGGCTGGTCCTGCCCCGCCGACACGCGCGATTCGAAGCCTCTCCCTTGAATAGTCAGCGCGAAGGTGCCTTGCGTCTCTTCGCAGGCGCGCACGCAGCGGTTGCAGACGATGCACTTGGACGGATCGTAGGTGAAGTAGGGGTTGGACTCGTCTTTCCTGGCCTTGAGGTGGTTGGCCCCGTCGAAACCGTAGCGCACCTCGCGCAGGCCGGTCACGCCCGCCATGTCCTGCAGCTCGCAGTCGCCGTTGGCCGCGCACGTGAGGCAATCCAGCGGGTGGTCGGAGATGTACAGCTCCATCATGCCCTTGCGCAGCTCCTGCAGCTTCGGGCTCTGCGTGCGCACCTTCATGCCGGCTTCTGCGGGCGTGGTGCAGGAGGCGGGGTAGCCCTTGCGGCCGTCGACCTCCACCAGGCACAGCCGGCAGGACCCAAACGGTTCCAGGCTATCGGTGGCGCACAGCTTGGGCACCTGCACGCCCGCATCGATGGCAGCGCGCATCAGTGACGTGCCCTTGGGCACCGTGACCTGCATGCCGTCGATGTCGAGGGTGACTTCCTCGGTGCTTTCGCGCTTCGGCGTGCCGTAGTCGATCTCGTGGGTAGGGTCGAGCATGGGGGTTCCTTTTTCCTTTTCTATGCCGCTTCGCGATCGGTGCAATCGGGGGAAGCAAGACCAAAGTCCTGCGGGTAATGGTTGAGGGCGGAGAGCACCGGGTACGGCGTCATGCCGCCCATGGCGCAGAGCGACCCGTTGAGCATGGTGTCGCACAGGTCCCGCAGCAGGGCAACCTGCTGCAATCGATCGTTCTGCAGGATGACCTGCTGCGGGCGGTTCTGGTTGGCACTGATCTTGTCGATGACTTCGACGCCGCGCGTGGAGCCAATCCGGCAAGGCGTGCACTTGCCGCAGGATTCAAGCGCGCAGAATTCCATGGCGTAGCGCGCCAGCTTCGACAGATCGCCGGTGTCGTCATGCACCACGATGCCGCCATGTCCCACTACCGCGCCCACAGCGGCATAAGCTTCGTAGTCCAGCGGAATGTCCCACTGCGATTCGGGCAGGTAGGCGCCCAACGGGCCGCCGACCTGCACCGCCTTGATCGGCCGGCCCGAGGCGGAACCGCCACCAAAGTCGAACAGCAGCTCGCGCAAGGTCAAACCAAACGCTTTTTCGACCAGGCCGCCGTGCAGGATGTTGCCGGCCAGCTGGAACGGCAGCGTGCCGCGCGAGCGGCCCATGCCGAAGTCCTTGTAGAAATCCGCACCGCGCGCCAGGATGAGAGGCACCGTGGCCAGCGTGATCACGTTGTTCACCACCGTCGGGCGGCCGAACAGGCCCTCGACGGCCGGCACCGGTGGCTTGGCCCGCACGATGCCGCGCTTGCCTTCCAGGCTTTCGAGCAGCGCGGTCTCTTCACCGCACACGTAGGAGCCGGCGGCCTTGCGCACCTCCAGCGAAAAGCTATGCGCCGACCCCAGGATGTCCGCGCCCAGGAAGCCGGCCGCCTCGGCATGGGCGATCGCCGCGTTCAGCACCGCGATGGCGTGCGGATACTCGGAGCGCACGTACACATAACCCTGCGTCGCACCGGTGGCGATGGCAGCGATGGTCATGCCTTCGATCAGCACGAAGGGGTCGCCCTCCATCGTCATGCGGTCGGAGTAGGTGCCGGAGTCGCCCTCGTCGGCATTGCAGACGATGTACTTCTGCGCCGCCGGCGTATTGAGCACCGTTTTCCACTTGATGGCCGCCGGGAAGGCCGCCCCGCCCCGGCCGCGCAGGCCCGCGTCGAACACCTGCTGCACGATGTCGGCCGGTGCCAGCGCCAGCGCGCGGCGCAAGCCCACGAAACCCTCGTGCGCCTCATAGTCGGCCAGCGACAGCGGGTCGGTGATGCCCATGCGCGCGAAGGTCAGCCGCTCCTGCTTCTTCAGGTAGGCAATCTCCTGGGTCAGCCCCAGATGCAGCGGGTGCGCGTCTCCCTGGAGGAAGCCGGCTTCGAACAGGCTGCCCACATCGCCCGGCGCCACCGGCCCATAGGCCACGCGACCCTGTGGGGTAGCGACTTCGACCAGAGGCTCAAGCCAGAACAGGCCGCGCGAGCCGTTGCGCACCAGGCTCACGGCCAGCCCCCGCGCAGCCGCTTCCTTCTCGATCTTTTTCGCCACGCGGTCGGCGCCGGCGGCCAGCGCCGCGGAGTCGCGCGGCACATAGACGGTGATGCGGTCTTGGGGATTCATTCGGAAACCTCCGTGCTGTACGTTGCGGTATTCGCCTTGGGAACGGCCCTGCGGCTCATGCTGCGCTCCTGGCTTGGGCCACAAGGGCATCGAAGGCCTGCGGCGTCACGCGCGCATGCAGTTCGTCGCCCATCAGCAGCGCCGGCGATGAGGCGCACAGACCCAGGCAGTAGGCCGGCTCCAGCGTGAACTCGCCGTCTTTCGAATGGCCATGCAGTTCGCAGCCCAGGTGCTGCCTGGCATGCGCCAGCAATGCCTCGGCCCCCATGGCCTGGCAGGCTTCGGCGCGGCAGATGTGGATGACGTGGCGGGCGGCCGGCGTGGCGCGGAAGTGGTGGTAGTAGGTGATGACGCCGTGCACCTCGGCGCGCGACAGGTTGAATTCGCCGGCAATCGCGGGCACCGCATCGGCCGGCACGTGGCCCAGCGCATCCTGGATGCCGTGCAGCGCGGGCAGCAGGCCGCCCGGGGCGTCCTTGTGGGCGGCGGCGATGGCGCGGGCGGTTTCAATGGTGGTGTTCATCGTTTAAATAGGCTGTTAGAGGCATATGAACCGGGAGGTGTTGCAGCCAGTGTATTTGCCGATAAAATCCGATGCAATATGATCTGAACGGCCTTCTTAATAGGCTTTAAACAACATATATACATTGATGTACAAAGTCACCATCAAGCCGCAATGGACCATCCGGCAAGCCGGCGGCGCCGTGCTGCCCCCACGCGTGGTGGAGTTGCTGGTACGCGTTCACGAGCAAGGCAGCCTGGCCGGCGCGTGTCAGACCTCGGGGGTTTCCTATCGCCACGCCTGGGAGCTGATCCGCCAGGGCGAGGCCCTGTTCGGCGAGCCCCTGGTGCTGATGGAGAGGGGCAAGGGCTCGACGCTCACGACCCTGGGCGAGAAGCTGGTGTGGGCCGACCGGCGCATCGCCGCGCGCCTGTCGCCCATGCTCGATTCGCTGGCCTCCGAGCTGGGCGCGGAGATCGAGAAAGTGCTGTCGTCGGTGCCGGCCTTGCTGCGCATCCATGCCAGCCACGGCTTCGCCATCGAGACGCTGCGCCATTTTCTCGTCGCGGGCGGCGTGCCGAACGACCTCAAGTACTGCGGCAGCGTGGAGGCGCTGGCTTCGCTGCACAACGCGGGCTGCGACGTGGCGGGCTTTCACGTGCCGCTGGGTGAATTCGAGGCGCCCACCGTGGCCCATTACAGCCCTTGGTTGAGCCCGCGTTCGCAGCGGATCATCCATGTCGCCTCGCGTCGCCAGGGCCTGATGGTGGCGCAGGGCAACCCCCAGAAAATCTATGCGCTGAAAGACCTGGCGCGGCCGGGCGTGCGCTTCATCAATCGCCAGGCGGGCTCGGGCACGCGCTTCCTGCTGGACATGCTGCTGCAAAAGGAAGGCATAGCACCCGCACAGATCAAGGGCTACGAGCAATGCGAGTTCACCCACGCTGCGGTCGCGGCCTTCGTGGCCAGCGGCATGGCCGACGCGGGCTACGGCGTGGAAACCCCGGCGCGCCAGTTCAAGCTCGATTTCATCCCGAGCCAGACAGAGCGCTACTTTCTGCTGTGCGACGAGCGCTCGCTGGCCGCGCCCGTCGTCCAGCAGATGCTGGACACCCTGCGCAGCGAAGCGTTCAGGCGCGCCGTCGACCAGTTGCCCGGCTACGAGGCCGACGAGTGCGGCCGCGTCTCGGAACTGGGCGAGGTTTTCCAGACACTGCGTCCCCGGCCGTCCGGCAAAGCCAGACCTTGACCCATCGCCCTGCCCCACAATTGCCCATCATGCACAAGGTCGAACTGTCCTATTCACTCGGCACCAGCCGTGGCCCCGATGCGCTGATCCGCAACCCGCTGATGGACCTGTTGCATGCGGTGAACGAGCACGGCTCAATTTCTTCGGCTGCGAAAGCGCTGGGCCTGTCCTACCGCCATGTCTGGGGCGAGCTCAAGAACTGGGAGCAGACGCTGGGACGCTCGCTGATTGTCTGGGACAAGGGCCAGCCCGCGCGCCTGACCGAGTTTGGTGAAAAACTGCTGTGGGCAGAGCGTCAGGCGCAAGCCCGGCTGGCGCCGCAGATCGAAGCCCTGACCAGCGACATTGAACGCGCCTTCTCAACCGCCTTTGACGACAATGCCCACGTCCTGACGCTGTATGCCAGCCACGATGCGGCGCTGTCGGCGCTGCGCGAGCAGGCGGGCTCCCGCGGCCTGCACCTGGACATCCGCTTCATGGGCAGCGTGGACGCGATTGCCGCACTGAACGCCGGGCGCTGCATGATGGCCGGCTTTCACACGCTGGATCAACCCACCAGCAAGTCGGTGGCGGCGCACACCTACCGCAGCCTGCTCAAGCCCGGCCTGCACAAACTGATCGGATTTGCCCACCGCACCCAGGGCCTGATCGTGGCCAGAAACAACCCGCTGGGCCTCACGGGCCTGATGGATTTGAAACGGGCCGGCCTGCGCTATGTCAACCGCGCCGAGGGCACGGGCACGCGCGTGCTGCTGAATGAACTGCTCGCGCAGGCCGGCATGCGCCCCTCCGATATACAGGGCTACGCGAGCCAGGAACCCTCGCACGCCGCCGTGGCGCAGGCCGTTGCCAGCGGTGCCGCAGATGCGGGGCTGGGCATTGAAGCGGCTGCCCGCGAACAAGGCCTGGGCTTTGTACCCCTGACCCAGGAGCGCTACCACCTGGTGTGCCTGAAGTCGGCCCTGCCCGAGCCGCAGGTGCAGGCCCTGGTGAAAGAGCTGCAAAGCCCCGAGTGGCAGGCCACCCTGGACAGGCTGCCGGGCTACCACGGCGATCTGGCCCAGAGCGGCAAGGTGCTGTCCCTGCGTGCCACCCTGCCGTGGTGGAACTACCGCAAGGAAAAAATCAATAAAAAAGAGCCCTGACCCAATCAATTATTGGGCATAAGGGCATAAAGCTATTATTTTTATAGCGAGCAGGACCTGAATCCGCAAAAGATGTCATCGCGGTCAGGCAGGTAGAAGTTCCGGTATTTCGGGCTTTTCATGCGCGCCCGGGTGGCCATGGAGGCACCACGCAGCACCTTGTGGCTGCCAAACCAGGGCTCGGAATATTCACGATAAGGGTCGGGTGCAAAACCCGGATAGGGGCGGAAGGTCGTGCCCATCCACTCCCACACATCGCCCCAGCGAAAGCCACGGCGCGCCGCCGTGTGGGCGGCAACTTCCCACTCGACTTCGGCGGGCAGGCGGCGCCCGGCCCAGCGGCACCAGGCGTCGGCCTCCCACCACGTCATGTGCATGGCCGGCTGGTTGCCCAGCATGCGCATGGGCCGGCCAAAGCGGGTCTGCATGACGGCGCCGCTGGCCACGCCGATCTGATCCACGTAACGCGGGCCCCGGCGGCCTTCGCCGGCCGCCTGGCCTTGCAGCCACTGCCAGCCTTCGGCCTGCCACAGCTCCTGGCGGTCATAGCCGCCGTCATCCACAAACTCCACAAACTGGGCCCAGGTGACGGGCTGCGCGTCAATTTCAAACTCGGGCACGCTGATCGGGTGGACCGCCTTCTCGTTGTCAAAGGCAAAGCCACTGCCCAGCGCCCCGCCGGCGCTGCCCATCTGCCAGACGGTCGCCGGAATCAGCAGGGGTTCGCGCACCGCCATCGGCGCCGGGGTCAAGGCCTCCTGCAAAGGCCTGTCCAGCGGCAGCCCCAGGGTCTGGGCCGTATAGACAAAAGCTTCGCCATGCATGTCCTCATGGAAGAGGCAGAGGCGGTAAAAATACAKGGCCTCGTCATCCTCTGCCGCCTTGCCCAGCAAATCCAGCGTGCTTTCCAGCGTGTCCAGCAAATACGCACGGCAGCGGCTCATGTCGGGCACATCCAGCGTCCAGCGTGTGTCGTGCGGCACATGGGTGGAATCCCACCAGCGGTCGGCGTTCGGCTCGATGGACGCCAGCCGGGGATGGGCGGGCTCACAGCGCGTGCCCAGCGCGCGCTGCATGTTGCGGCCGATCCACCACTCCTGAAACCAGCCCACATGGCCCAGTTCCCACAAGGGGGGATTGATCGTGGCCAGTTGCGGGACGGCGAAATTCACCCCCTCCAGCGCCTTCTGGTACTGGGCAAAGAGGTGCAGCGTATGATTGCGCGCATCCATCAACGCCAGCGACAGCAGCTCCCGCCCCGCACTGCGTATCAGGGAAGAATCGATCAGGTCTGAGGTGGCCATGGCGGGTGAATTTTCCGGCGAACCGGATGACGGGTGGGGTATGGAATCTGAAACCAAAACAGTAGTCCTCGTAAGCCCGGCGACGGCCGACGCCAACAACGGCAACTGGCATACCGCGCACCGCTGGGCCCAATTTCTATCGAGTCATTGTGACATCGCATTGACTTCGACGTGGACGCCTTCCCCGGAAGCGCTGGCGGCCCGAAGCCCCGCCCCCCAGGCCATGATCGCCCTGCATGCCCGCCGCTCGGCGCCCTCCATCCAGGCCTGGGCAAAAGCACACCCGGACAAACCACTGATTGTGGTGCTGACCGGCACCGATCTCTACCGCGACATCCATACCGACGCCGATGCGCAGCAATCACTGGCGCTCGCGTCCCGCCTGGTGGTGTTGCAGGAAGCCGGCCTGGCCGCGCTGCCCGTCGCATGGCGCGGCAAGGCACAGGTGGTGTACCAGTCAGCCCCGGCGCTGCGGCCCGCCGTCAAATCCAGCCGCAGCTTCCGTGCGCTGATGGTCGGCCATTTGCGCGAGGAAAAGGATCCGCTGACCTACATGCAGGCCGCTTGCAGGGACTTGCCGCCCGGCATTCATTTTGACCAGATCGGCCTGGCGCTGGCGCCCCAGTTTGAAGAGGCAGCCCGCGCGACCGCGCGGCGCACGCCACGCTACCGCTGGCTGGGTGGCCTGCCGCGCGCGGAAACGCGTCAGCGCATCAAGCGGGCGCATGTGCTGGTGAACTGCTCCCGGATGGAGGGGGGAGCCCACGTCATCCTGGAAGCTGTCCAGTCGGGCACGCCGGTGCTGGCTTCGCGCATCAGCGGCAATGTGGGCATGCTGGGGGCGGATTACGCGGGCTACTTTGCACTGGGCGACGACGCACAGCTTGCCGCGCTGGTGCGGCGCTGCGCGCTTGAGCCGGATTTCCTGGCGCGGCTGCAAAAGCAATGCGGGCAGCGCGCGTATCTGTTTGACCCTCGGGAGGAAAAACGCCTTGTCATAAACTTGGTGACTTCTACCCTGGGGCAACCCCCTCACACCGCGCCCCGCCAGCCTGCCTGAAAGATTCATCATGAATGCGCCTGACCCGATTTCGACAACGACCCCGCCCGCCACGCCCAGATTGACCAGCCTGTCGCACGGCGGCGGCTGTGGCTGCAAGATTGCCCCGGGCGTGCTCAGCGAGATCCTCAAAAATTCCAGCAACCTGCCGATCCCACCGCAGTTGCTGGTCGGCATTGAAACCGCTGACGACGCCGCCGTTTACCAGCTCAATGACGAACAGGCGCTGATTGCGACCACCGATTTCTTCATGCCCATCGTGGACGACCCCTACGACTTCGGCCGCATCGCCGCCACCAACGCGATCAGCGACGTGTATGCGATGGGTGGCACGCCCATCATGGCGCTGGGCCTGGTGGGCATGCCCATCAACGTGCTGCCGCTGGAAACCATTGGTGCCATCCTGCGCGGCGGGCAGGATGTCTGCCGCGATGCCGGCATTCCGATTGCGGGCGGCCACACCATTGACTCGGTGGAACCGATCTACGGTCTCGTCGTGATGGGCCTGGTTCACCCCTCGCGGGTCAAGAAAAACTCGGGTGCCCGCGCCGGCGACGTGCTGGTGCTGGGCAAACCCCTGGGCATCGGCATCCTGTCGGCTGCGCTCAAGAAGGAAGTCCTTCCCGCCGAAGGATATGCCCGCATGATCGCCCTGACCACCCAGCTCAACAAGCCCGGTATCGCACTGGCCCAACTCGAAGGCGTGCATGCGCTGACCGACATCACAGGCTTCGGCCTGGCCGGCCACGGGCTGGAACTGGCACGCGGCGCCGGCCTGCAGGCCAGGCTCGAGTGGTCCCGCATCCCGCTCATCGCCGGTGCGCGCGAGCTGGCGGCGCAAGGCTGCATCACCGGCGCGTCGGGGCGCAACTGGGCCAGTTATGGCCAGGAGATCACCTTGCCATCCTCCTTTGCCGAGGTGGACCGGGCGCTGCTCAGCGATCCGCAAACCTCCGGCGGCTTGCTGGTGTCCTGCAGCCCGGATGCCGCAGCCGAGGTCATGGCGATTTTTCAGGCCCAGGGTTTTGGCGAGGCCGCCGTGATTGGCGAGATCACCACGGGGCATGGCCTTAGCGTCTACTGACACTAAAAACTAACGCCCGGTCTGCTGCGCCGGAATAAGGCCCGAACACAGGGCCGGGCAGCGCAAGAAAACTAGGGTAAACCCGAAACTTTTTTGTCAGTCTTTATTCAGTGGCGCACGAGGCAGACAGCGTACCATTCAGGCCTTGGTGACCGCTCGCGGGCACTTCTTCATTCAAAAAAAACTTTTCGGAGACAGTCCGTGTCCGCATTACTCAAACTCGCCCTCGCCTATGACTGGATTTCCACCCGGTTTGGCAAAATCGCCGCCTGGACGGTGCTACTGGCCGCGCTGATTTCAGCGGGCAACGCCTTCGTGCGTTATGGCCTGGACATCAGCTCCAATGCCTGGCTCGAAATCCAGTGGTATCTGTTCGCGGCCATGGTCATGCTGGGTGCGCCGGTGGTGCTCAAGCTCAATGAGCATGTGCGCGTGGACATCATTTACGGCAAGCTCAAGGGTTACGGGCCGGTCTATGTCGACCTGTTTGGCCTGATCTTCTTTCTGCTTCCCGTCATGGGCCTGTTGTCCTACCTGAGCTGGCCGCTGTTTGTGAGCATGTACCAGTCGGGCGAGATGTCGCCCAATGCCGGTGGCCTGATCCGCTGGCCCGCCATGCTGCTGCTACCGCTCGGTTTCGGTCTGATGTTTGTCCAGGGCCTGTCCGAAATCATCAAGCGCATCTGCTACCTGCAGGGCAAGTTCGAGATGGACACCCATTACGAAAAGCCGGTTCAGTAAACCGCTCCATCGTTCATCCAGAAAAAAATACTCTCAGGACTACCAAATGCAGATGGAAAATTTTGCCCCGATCATGTTCGCGGGCCTCGTGCTGATCATGCTGATCGGCTTCCCGGTCGCCTTCTCACTAGCCGCACTTGGGCTGGGCTCAGGCTTCCTGGCCATTCAGATGGGCTGGTTCCCGGCCAGCTTCATGTCCAACCTGCCGCTCAACATGTTCGGCATCCTGTCGAACGAGTTGCTGCTGGCCATTCCCTTCTTCACCTTCATGGGCGCCATCCTGGAGAAGTGCGGGCTGGCGGAAGACATGCTTGACTCCATGGGCCAGCTGTTTGGCCCGGCCAAGGGCGGGCTGGGCTACTCGGTCATTATTGTCGGCTTCATCCTGGGCGCCATCACCGGCACGGTCGCCGGCCAGGTGATTGCCATGGCGTTGATCTCGCTGCCCGTGATGATCCGCTACGGCTACAACATGCGTTATGCCACCGGTGTGCTGGCCGCCTCCGGCACCATCACCCAGCTGGTACCGCCGTCGCTGGTACTGATTGTCATGGCCGACCAGCTGGGCCGCTCCGTCGGCGACATGTACAAGGGCGCTTGGGGCCCCTCCATCCTGCAGGTGTTGATTTTTGCCGGCTACACCTTCATGCTGGGCGTCTTCAAACCCCATCATGTGCCAGGCGTGCCCAAAGATGCCCGTACCCTGAACGGCTGGGCCCTGTGGGCCAAATGCCTGCGCGGCATCATCCCCTCTGCAATTCTCATTTTCGCCGTACTGGGTTCCATGGGCGGTCTGCCAGGAATCAACACCGCCATCGCGACGCCTACGGAAGCCGGCGCCATGGGCGTGGTCGGCGCGTTGATTCTGGCGGCCATGCATAAGCGGCTGACCCGCCCGCTGATCTGGGAAGCCATGCTCGGTACCATGCGGCTGACCGCCATGGTGGTGTTTATCCTGATCGGCGCTCGCGTCTTTTCCATGGTGTTTCAGGGTGTCGATGGCGCCAAGTGGGTGGAACACATGCTCAGCGGCCTGCCCGGTGGACAGACGGGCTTCCTGATCGCTGTCAACCTCTTTATTTTCTTCCTGGCCTTCTTCCTCGACTTCTTTGAGATCGCCTTCATCATCCTGCCCATGCTGGGGCCGGTTGCCGACAAGCTGGGTATTGACCTGATCTGGTTTGGCGTGTTGCTGTGCGTGAACATGCAGACCAGCTTCATGCACCCACCGTTCGGCTTTGCACTGTTTTACCTGCGCGGTATTGCCGACACGCTGTTCAAGGAAGGCCGCATTCCCAAAGCCATCAAGTCCAACGACATCTACCTCGGCGCCATTCCCTGGGTGGCGATGCAGCTGGTGCTCGTGACGATTGTGATTTTCGTGCCGCAAACCGTCACCGTGTTTCTCGACAAAGAGGAAAAGATCGACATCGACAAGGTGAAGATCGAGATGCCCGCTGAAGCCATCGATGACAAGCCTGCCGAGCTCAATCCGGGCGAAACGCAGGGTCAGCGCGACACCCAGAACGCCGCCGACGAGCAGAAGAAGCTCGACGAGCTGTTCAAGAAATGAACAACACCCCTCTTGAAGCGCTGGGGCCACCGCCCTTTCGCTTCACGCCCTCCGGAGCCCCTGCGGTCGAAGGTCCCGCCTTTTCGCGCCTGTTCAAGCTGCTGGCCAGTGCCGTGGTATTCGGAGCGGCGGGCTGGTTTGCACAACTGTGGTGGGGCGGCAAGGTGACGGGCGGCGCAGCTTCCATGCTGGTCTGGGTGCTGGCCGCGATGGCAATGATGTTCTACACATGGTGGTGCATCCTGCGCAGCGTCACCCGGCTTGACGGGCAGATGCTGCAGCAGACGTGGATCTGGAACAAAAAGATGGAGCTGCGCGAGCTGGCCTTCGGCAAACTGATCCGCGTGCCCGGTCTCGACTGGCTGATCGCGCCGCGGCTGTATGTGCGTACCCTGATGGGCAAGTTCGACGTGTTCTACGCCGCCGACCCACAGATGATCGCCCAGTTCGAACGCCTGATTGCAGAACTCAAGGCATTCCGCAACCGCCCATGAAAAAGCCGCCCGAAGGCGGCCTTGACTTGCGGGAGGGCTGGCGGGGAAAGCCTCAGAGCTTTTGCGCCTGCATGAAGCGGTCGAAGGTGCCTTCGGTGAAGCGGAACCACAGGTTCTGGTCAGCGCGGAACTTGGACAGGTCGGCGTAAATCTTCTTGAAGCTCTCGTTCTTGGCCGAGGTTTCTTCGTAGATCGCCATGGAATGCTTGAACGCCTCGTTCATCATGTCCGTCGGGAACGGCCGCAGCTTGGCACCACTGGCCACCAGCTGCTTCAGCGCCTGCGGATTGCGGGCGTCGTACTTGGCCTGGATGTCAACGTGGGCCTGCGAGCATGCAGCCTCGACAATGCCCTTGTTTTCAGCCGACAGGCTGTCCCAGGCCTTCTGGTTGATAAAGAAATCCAGTTGCGCAGAGCCTTCCCAGAAGCCGGGATAGTAGTAGAACGGCGCGACCTTCACAAAGCCAAGCTTCTGGTCATCGTAAGGGCCAACCCACTCGGCCGCGTCGATGGTGCCCTTTTCAAGCGAAGTGTAGATTTCACCGCCCGGAATGTTCTGCGGCACCACACCCATGCGCTCCATGACCTTGCCGGCGAAGCCGCCGATGCGGAACTTCAGGCCCTTCAGGTCCTTGACGCTTTTGATCTCCTTGCGGAACCAGCCACCCATCTGGGCGCCCGTGTTGCCGCCGGGGAAGTTGATGATGTTGTATTTGGCGTAGAACTCGCGCATCAGCTTCAGGCCGTTGCCTTCGTACATCCAGGCAGTGAGCTGGCGGCTGTTCAGGCCGAACGGAATCGCGCAGCCCAGCGTGAAGGTTTCGTCCTTGCCGAAAAAGTAATAAGGCGCGGTTTGGGCCATTTCCACCGAACCCTGCTGCACGCCATCCACCACACCGAAAGCAGGCATCAGCTCGCCAGCGGCGTGGGTGGAGATTTCAAACTTGCCGCCGGACATGGTGCGCACGGCTTTGGCAAAAGTCTCGGCACCGCCAAACAGCGTGTCCAGCGACTTGGGGAAGCTCGACGCCAGGCGCCAACGAATGGCCGCCTGCGCATGTACCGCGGGTGCGACACCGGCAGCCAGCACACCGGCGATACCGGCGTTTTTGATGAGTGAGCGACGATCCATGTTGTACTCCTGGGGAATGTGTCAACTAACAACAAAAACAAAAACAAAACAATTTTTTCTGCCTCATTTCCGCCTCATCCGATAGCAATCACGCGGATTCATGACCCGTTTTTTCTGACTTCACGGGCGGCGAGAAACCTATTTGAACATATCTTTTCCCCGCGAATTAGTCACCGCCCGCAGACAAATCTCCCATAAAAAAACCGCATCGAAATGCGGTTTTTTAAAACAGGCCGGAGTCTCAGGCCGGAGTCTTCAATTACAGTTTTTGTTCCTGCATGAAGCGGTCAAACGTACCCTCGGTGAAACGGAACCACAGGTGCTGCTCGGCACGGAACTTCGAAAAGTCAGCGTAGACCTTGCGCCAGTTCTCGTTCTTGGCCGACAACTCGTTGTACAGCTCCATGGACTCCTTGAAAGCGGCGTTCATCACGTCCTTGGGGAAGGGGCGCAACTTGGTACCGGCACCCACCAACTGCTTGAGCGCAGCAGGGTTGCGGGCATCGTACTTGGCCTGCATGTCAGAGTGGGCCTGGGCTGCCGCTGCTTCCACAATCGCCTTGTTTTCCGGGGACAGTGCTTCAAATGCCTTGTTGTTGATGAAGAAGTCCAACTGGGGACCACCTTCCCACCAGCCTGGGTAGTAATAGTTGGGCGCCACCTTGTTGAAGCCCAGCTTCTGGTCATCGTACGGACCCACCCATTCGGCGGCGTCGATCGTGCCTTTTTCCAGCGCGGCGTAAATCTCACCGCCCGGAATGTTCTGCGGCACGCCGCCAATACGCTCGAGCACTTTTCCGCCGAAGCCACCGATGCGCATTTTCATGCCCTTGATGTCCTTGAGCGACTTGATTTCCTTGCGGTACCAGCCGCCCATTTGGGCGCCCGTATTGCCGCCGGGGAAATTGATGATGTTGAACTTGGCGTAGAACTCGCGCATCAGCTTCATGCCGTTGCCCTCGTACATCCAGGCCGTCATCTGGCGGCTGTTCAGGCCGAAAGGAATGGCGCAGCCCAGCGCAAAGGTTTCGTCCTTGCCAAAGAAATAGTAAGGCGCTGTGTGGGCGCATTCAATGGAGCCCTGCTGTACGCCATCGACCACGCCAAAAGCCGGCATCAATTCGCCAGCGGCATGCACCGAGATTTCAAACTTGCCGCCCGACATGGCTTTGACGGATTTGGCGAAGATATCAGCCGCACCAAAAATGGTGTCCAGCGACTTGGGGAAGCTCGAAGCCAGCCGCCAGCGAATGGCAGCCTGCGCATGCACTGCGGGTGCGACACCGGCTGCCAGCACACCGGCCAAGCCGGCATTTTTGATAAGGGAACGACGATCCATGAAGTCTCTCCTAGAACGTTATGTAATGTTTTGCTAGACCTTGATTCGCCAGAACCGTGCTCAGGAGGTCAAGACATTGCAAGACAACCTGTAACGATCAGGCGAAGCCTCGACATTTTGTCAGTTTAAAAATCACCGGACCCCGGTTTTTACCCGTAGACGCTCATAAAAAAAACCGCAGCTTGCTGCGGTTTTTCGGCGACTCAAAAGCGCAACACTGTGCTACATCTTCTGGCCCTGCATGAAACGGTCAAACGTTGCTTCGGTGAAGCGGAACCACAGGTTCTGGTCGCCGCGGAACTTGGCGTAGTCCGCATACACCTTGCGCCAATTCTCATTCTTGGCGGACAGCTCCTCATAGAGCTTCATGGATTCCTTGAAGGCCGCGTTCATGACATCGCCCGGGAAGGGGCGGAGCTTGGCGCCGGCACCTACGAGCTGCTTCAGGGCCGTCGGGTTTTTGGTGTCGTATTTGGCCTGCATATCCACATGCGCTGCGGCACTGGCAACTTCCACAATGGCCTTGAACTCGGGCGTCAGCGCGTCATACGCTTTCTGGTTGATGTACAGGTCGAGCTGCAAGCCGCCCTCCCACCAGCCAGGGTAGTAGTAGTTCGGCGCCACCTTGTTGAAGCCCAGCTTCTGGTCATCGTAGGGGCCGATCCATTCGGCAGCATCGATGGTGCCTTTTTCCAGCGCCTGGTAAATCTCGCCGCCGGGAATGTTCTGCGGCACGCCGCCCAGGCGCTCAATGACTTTACCGGCGAAACCTCCCACGCGGAACTTCAGACCTTTCATGTCGGCCAGCGACTTGATTTCCTTGCGGTACCAGCCACCCATCTGGGCGCCGGTGTTGCCACAAGGGAAACTGATCATGTTGTACCTGGCATAAAACTCGCGCATCAGCTTCAGCCCGTTGCCCTCGAAACTCCAGGCACTCATCTGGCGGCTGTTCAGGCCAAAGGGAATCGCACCGCCAATGGCAAAGGTTTCATCCTTGCCGAAAAAGTAATATGGCGCCGTATGCGCAGCCTCAATCGAGCCCTGCTGCACGCCATCGACCACACCAAAAGCAGGCATCAGCTCGCCGGCCGCGTGGACGGAAATCTCAAACTTGCCGCCGGACACGGCTTTGACATGCCTGGCAAAAGTTTCTGCGCCACCGTAAATGGTGTCCAGCGACTTGGGAAAGCTCGAGGCGAGGCGCCAGCGAACGGCGGCCTGTGCATGAACGGCAGGCGCGACGCCAGCGGCCAGAACGCCCGCAATGCCGGCATGCTTGATGAGGGAACGACGATCCATCAGGATTTACTCCGAGTTGTGAATTGAAATCTGCACTGGCCAGATCGGCCAGTGGCGCAGTTTGCTAAGACCTCGGGAATTGTAAAAATGGGGCGTACTGCACCCCCTCGGGTTTACCCTCGAAGACCTGACGGGAAGCTGTCGGCGTGGCCCCCACGTTCGCTCGCTGCGCGTAGCTCTCTGCCCCTCCGAGGGGGCCGCTGCGCCTGCGGCCCGGCGAAGCCGGTTCCGTGGCCCCGGCTGGAATGTAGAAACCTCGCGTTCGCCTTCTCCGCCGTTCACCCTGAGGTATCGAAGGGCATCCTGCGGAAAACTGGACGCTAGATTCAACCAGTGAAGAGATGCGAGAACTCAGGCGACCGACTTGAGTGCCGGCTTGGCAGGCTTGCCGGACTTTTCTGGCTGCAGCACAGATCCAAAACGCGCCATGACGGCGGCTTCAATACCGGTCGCGTCCAGGCCTTGCAGCGCCAGCAGCTTGGCGGGGTCGCCATGCTCGATGAATTCGTCCTTCAGGCCCAGGTGCAACAGCGGTTTGACGAGGCCGGCGGCCTGCAACGCTTCGCCCACGGCACTGCCGGCCCCGCCCATGATGGCGCCCTCTTCCAGCGTGACCAGTGCCTCGTGGCCAGCCGCCACCTTGAGCAGCAATTCGGTATCCAGCGGCTTGGCCCAGCGCATGTTGACGACGGTGGCTCCCAGCTTCTCGGCCGCCTGCAAGGCAGGATAGAGCAGCGTGCCAAACGCCAGGATCGCAATGCCTGAACCTTCGCGGCGAATCTCGCCTTTGCCAAAGGGCAGCGGCTGCAGGCCCGGCTCGGGTTCGACGCCGGCGCCCGCACCGCGCGGATAGCGCACGGCCACGGGATGGTTTTGCTCAAACGCCGAACTCAGCAGTTTTCGGCACTCGTTCTCATCGGCCGGGCACGCCACGCTCATGTTAGGAACGCAGCGCAAAAACGGAATGTCGTAGGCGCCCGCATGCGTGGCACCGTCGGCGCCGACCAGGCCGGCGCGGTCGAGTGCAAACACCACCGGCAGGTTTTGCAGCGCCACATCGTGAATCAGCTGGTCATAGCCACGCTGCAAAAAGGTCGAGTAAATCGCGACCACGGGCTTGAGCCCCTCGCAGGCCATGCCGGCTGCAAAGGTCACCGCATGCTGCTCGGCAATGCCCACGTCGTGGTAGCGGCCCGGGAAGCGCTTGTGAAACTCGACCATGCCCGAGCCTTCCCGCATGGCGGGCGTGATGCCGACCAGGCGCTTGTCCTGTTCCGCCATGTCGCACAGCCACTGGCCGAACACCTGTGTGAAGGTTCGCTTGGCGGGCGCACTGGATTTTTGCAGGCCCATGGCCGGGTCAAACTTGCCGGGGCCGTGGTAGGCGATGGGGTCGGCTTCGGCCAGCTTGTAGCCCTGCCCTTTTTTGGTGACCACGTGCAGGAACTGCGGGCCGCCCTGGGTGTCCATCAGGTGCTTGATGTTTTCCAGCGTGGGGACCAGCGACTCCAGATCGTGGCCGTCGATGGGGCCGATGTAGTTGAAGCCGAAATTTTCAAACAGCGTGGCCGGCACCACCATGCCCTTGGCATGCGCTTCCAGGCGCTTGGCCAGTTCCAGCAGCGGCGGCGCCACGCGCAGCACCTGCTTGCCCACATGCTTGGCGGATGCGTAAAAGCGCCCGCTCATCAGCTGCGCGAGATAGCGGTTCAGCGCGCCCACGGGAGGGCTGATGCTCATGTCGTTGTCATTGAGCACCACCAGCAATTTGCAGTGGTCGTGCACGCCCGCGTTGTTCAGGGCTTCAAAGGCCATGCCTGCGCTCATGGCGCCGTCACCGATGATGGCGACCGCATGGCGGTCTTCCCCCTGCTGGTGGGCCGCCAGCGCCATGCCCAGCGCGGCAGAAATCGAGGTCGAGGAATGCGCGGTGCCGAAGGTGTCGTACGGGCTCTCGTCCCGGCGCGGAAAACCCGACAAACCGCCAAACTGGCGCAGGCTGCCCATGCGATCTCGCCGCCCCGTGAGGATTTTGTGCGGATAGGTCTGGTGGCCCACATCCCAGACCAGCCGGTCCTCGGGCGTGTTGAAAACATAGTGCAGCGCCACCGTCAGTTCTACCGTGCCAAGGTTGGAGCTCAGATGCCCACCGGTCTTGGACACGCTGTCGAGCACGAAGGCACGCAGCTCGTCAGCCAGGGCCTTGAGCTGGGCGCGGGGCAGCCTGCGCAGGTCTGCGGGGCTGTTGATGGTTTCGAGCAATGGGTACATCGTGGTGTGTCTGTTATGGCGAGGCCGGTCCCCGGCTCCTAGTGGTGGCGATTGACCAGCATGTCGGCCAACGCATGCAAGGCATGGGTGTTGCCGAGCCCGCTGGCGTCAAGACTGGCCAGGGCCTTGCCCAGCAGTTGCTGCGCGTAGTCTTTGGACGCCTGCAGTCCCATCAGCGAGACAAAAGTGGGCTTGTCCTGGGCCGCGTCCTTGCCGGCTGTTTTACCCAGCGTGGCCGAGTCGGCGGTGACATCGAGAATGTCGTCCACCACCTGGAATGCGAGGCCGACCGTCGCGCCGTACTCGCGCAGGGCGTGCTGCGCGGCCAGCGGCGCGGCGCCGCAGGCCGCGCCCATCATCACGCTGGCCTGCAGCAGTGCGCCGGTTTTGAGGCGGTGCATCTCATGCAGTTGCCCGGACGTCAAGGGCAGGCCCACACTGGCCAGGTCTATCGCCTGACCGCCGGCCATGCCCTGAAAGCCCGCGGCCTGCGCCAGCATGCGGCACAGGCGTGCCTGCGTGGCGGCATCCACCGAGCCATCGTCGGGTGTGAGGAATTCAAAGGCCAGGGCTTGCAGGGCGTCACCCGCGAGCAGCGCCTGCGCCTCGCCGAACTTGACGTGCACCGTCGGTTTGCCACGGCGCAGCACGTCGTTGTCCATGCACGGCATGTCGTCATGCACCAGCGAGTACGCATGAATCAGCTCGACCGCACAGGCTGAGCGCAGCGCGGCTTCGACGTTGCCATTCACGGCTTCGCAGGCAGCCATCACCAGCAGCGGACGCAGGCGCTTGCCACCGTCGAGCACGGCATAACGCATGGCATCGCCCAGGCCTGCGGGTGCCGGCGCATCGGTCGGGCAAGCCACCCAGCGGGACAAGGCCTGCTCGATAGTTTCAAGCTGCTGTGCGCTCCAGGCGCTCAACATAAACAAGGGCAGTTTTTCAGGGGCGTTCAAGCTATGGTCTCTATATGGTCTCTGATGACTTGTATTCAGGGATGACCCTGAGAATTGCTCTTACTCTTACTCTTGCTCTCACCCTACTCTTGCACCCAGGGCTTGAGCTCCGTGCCCTCCAGGACCTTGATCTGGGTTTCCACGGCCTCGAGCTTGTCGCGGCAAAACTTAAGCAACTGCGCCCCACGCTGGTAGCCCGTGAGCAACTGGTCCAGCGGCAACTGGCCCGACTCGAGGCCAGCCACCAGACCCTCAAGCTCCTGCAGGGCCGCTTCATAGCTGGCAGGCAATGGAGGCGCCGAGGATCCGCTGGTTGCTGAAGCGGCGGCAGGGACAGGAGAAGGGGAGCTTTTGGCCATGGTAATTGGGTGAGGGTCTGATTTTAGGCCGTTGCAGGTCCGTTTTAGGTTCCCCGGCGGGTTCTCGGAGGCACAACACCATTATCCGATGACGGGTTGGGAATATCCCCCTAAACCACCCACCGGGGTACAATTGATAACAGTTCTCGATAACAGCACTTGATAACTTCGCCCCGGGCCCGCAGTGCAGCCCTCCAGCCTTGTTCCCTCCATTGGCGGTTGCCCAACCTGCTGATTTACCTGCCTCCCAAGCCCGCGTGCTGCGGCATGTTCACCAAAATTGCATGTCTGATCTAAGCCTTCGCCTGCTGCAGGCCACCAGCCAGCTCCCCATCTCCAGCTACTTTGACACCGGCCTGTACCAGCGGGAGCAGCAAAAGCTGTTTGCCCGCGGGCCGCGCTACTTGGGCCATGAGCTCGCGGTACCCAACCTGGGCGACTTTTATGCGCTGCCCCATGAGGGTGAAGGCCGCGCACTGGTGCGCAACAGGTCAGGCATTGAACTGATTTCCAATGTCTGCAGGCATCGCCAGTCGACCATGCTGCAGGGGCGCGGCTCTTTGGGCAACGGGGCCGACAGCAACATCGTGTGCCCGCTGCACCGATGGACCTACAACACCTCGGGCGAACTGATCGGCGCACCGCACTTCGAAATTGATCCCTGCCTGAACCTCAACCGCTACAAAACCACCACCTGGAATGGCCTGGTGTTCGAAGACAACGGCCGGGACATCGCCGGCGAGATGTCGCAGCTGGCCACAAGGGCCGACCTGGATTTTGCCGGCTACCAGCTGGACAAGGTCCACTTGCATGAATGCAACTACAACTGGAAGACCTTTATCGAGGTCTACCTTGAGGACTACCATGTGGGCCCTTTCCACCCCGGACTGGGCGGGTTTGTCACCACGGAAGATCTGCGCTGGGAACTAACACCCAGTTACTCGGTGCAAACCGTGGGCGTGTCCGACAAGCTGGGCAAGCCCGGCACCGACACCTACAAAAAATGGCATGACGTCGTGCTGCAATACCGCCAGGGCGTGGCGCCCAAATACGGCGCGATCTGGCTCACCTACTATCCGCACGTGATGGTCGAGTGGTACCCGCATGTGCTGGTGGTCAGCACGCTGCACCCGCAGGGCCCCGACAAGACACTCAACGTGGTCGAGTTTTTCTACCCCGAGGAAATCTGCGCCTTCGAGCGCGAGTTCATCGAAGCGCAGCAGGCCGCCTACATGGAAACCTGCGTGGAAGACGACGAAATCGCGCTGCGCATGGACGCCGGCCGCAAGGCGCTGATGCAGCGCGGCGACAACGAATTCGGCCCCTACCAGAGCCCCATGGAAGACGGCATGCAGCACTTTCACGAGTGGTACCGCCGCGAAATGGGCGCCAGCAAAACAACGCAGATGATCTGAGGGCATGCCCCTCGCTATGCACTTGATGGCTGCCAACCCGGACCCGTACCGGGTTACGGCCTTTTTTTACGCCTGAAAAATCTGCGGACGACCACACACGATGCAAGCCGTCTGGATGATCGCCTCCTCGTTCCTGTTTGCCACGATGGGGGTTTGCGTCAAGTACGCCTCCCAACACTTCAACAGCGCCGAGCTGGTGTTTTACCGCGGCGTGCTGGGCATTCTTTTCATGGCCGCCTATGCCCGCGCTGCCGGCACCTCTCTGCGCACCAGCGTGCCCGCCATGCATGCGTGGCGAAGCGTCGTCGGCGTGGTGGCGCTGTCGGCCTGGTTTTATGCGATTGCACACCTGCCGCTGGCCACCGCGATGACGCTCAACTACATGAGCAGCGTCTGGATTGCCGCGTTTTTGGTGGGCGGCTCGCTCATGCTCGGTCGTCCCAACAAGCGGGGAACCAGCCAGGGCCCGCTGGTACTGGCGATTCTGGCCAGCTTCGCCGGCGTGGTCATGCTGCTGCGCCCGGCCATGGACCAGAACCAGACCTTTGCCGGCCTCGTGGGACTGCTGTCCGGACTGGGAGCCGCATTTGCCTACATGCAGGTGATGGCGATTTCGCGCATGGGTGAGCCCGAAACGCGTACAGTATTTTATTTTGCAGTGGGTACTACAGTGGCTGGCGCCCTGGGCATGCTGGTCACGGGGATTTCGCCCTGGCACTGGCAACATGCGCTCTGGCTGCCTCCGTTGGGGATTCTGGCTTCTCTCGGCCAACTGGCCATGACCAAGGCGTATTCGATGTCTTCCACCTCCGATGGCCATGGCGGAACCCTGATGGTCGCCAACCTGCAGTACTCTGGCATTGTGTTTGCGGCGCTCTACAGCCTGATCCTGTTTGGCGACAATATTCCCCTGATGGGTTGGGCCGGGATGGCGCTCATTATTGTCAGCGCGATTGTTGCCACCGTGCTGCGGGCAAATGCGGCACCTAACGCGCCCGCCGAAGAGCATTGACCTGCAAGTGAAGGAGCATTGAGATGAACTACACCACCCTGATTTCTGTGGAGCGGCTGCAGGGGCTGATGGCCCGGGGCCAACGCCTGCGCGTGTTTGACTGCAGCTTTGACCTGATGCAGCCGCACGCTGGAGAACAGCAATACCTGGAGGCGCACATTCCCGGCGCCGTGTACGCCGACCTGGACAAGGCCCTGACCGCCAGGCACGGGGTGCCGGGCGCCCATGGCGTGATCACGGCCACCGGCGCCGACGCCCCCGCCTCAGGCGGGCGCCACCCGCTGCCCAATCGTGAAAAATTTGCCACCTGGCTGTCCAGCGTCGGCTTTGCCAATGACATGCAGGCCGTCGTCTACGACCGCAATGGTGCCAACTATTGCGGCCGGCTGTGGTGGATGCTCAAATGGGCCGGCCACGACAGGGTGGCGGTGCTCGATGGCGGGCTGCAGGCCTGGCAGGCAGCGGGAGGCGACGTCAACAGCGGCGAAGAACCCGCGCACTTTGCGGCGACTTTTCTGMTCTCCCCTGCGCGGGCCAAGCTCGTCGATGCGCAGACCGTGGCCGAACAACTCGGACGCTCCGGCCAGACACTGATAGATGCACGTGCCGCACCCCGTTTCAGGGGCGAGGTGGAGCCACTGGACCCGGTGGCCGGCCACATTCCCGGTGCGCTGAACCGGCCTTTCAGCCAGAACCTCGGCGCCGACGGCAAATTCAAACCGGCAGCGCAACTGAAAGCCGAGTTTGAAGCCTTGCTGGGCCAGCGCGATCCGGCCACCGTCGTTCACCACTGCGGCAGCGGTGTCAGCGCGGTGCCCAACCTGATCGCGATGGAAATCGCGGGCTTGGGTCGCACAGGCCTGTATGCGGGCAGCTGGAGCGACTGGTGCAGCGACCCGGACCGGCCAGTGGCGCAGGGCTGAAACCCTTCAGGCCCTGCTGAAAAAACGCCGTGGCGCGCACAACGCCCTGGAGTTTTCTGGCAGCTTTCTCATCCTGTGCTGCGGGACGATCCAGTGACGACTCAGTTGCGGGCGCCGCTGACTGCCGCTGCCGGTGGTGTCGCTGCTGAACCCGTCGTATCGGTTCCCATGGGGGTGCTGCCCGACATGGCGCCGGCACTGGACCCAGTAGAACCCGAGGAACCCGTAGACCCGGTAGAACCGCTGGTGGAACCTGTGGAGCCGGGCGTGGTGGAAGGGCTCGTCATGGGTTCCGGCGAGGGTGTCGATTTCGTGGCGGCGTCGTCCACTTTCTTGCCGCAAGCGCCCAGCGCCAGCAAAGCAGACAAGGCCAGCGCCGTCGTGGCAGCGGATTTCAATTTGGATGCGTGCATGTAGGTATTTCCTTTTTTAAACGGGGATTGGCCGGTGTTCAGCCAGATTTCAATGTAGCCAGACTGCACGTTTTCCCCATGAGACGCTGCCTTGCCCGCCTGTAGGGATTTTTCGCCTTCTGCCGGGCAGCTATTGCGCCCAGCGTCGCTGTGCTGTATGCCGACGCGGCCTGGCCTGACGGGGCTGGGGGCCGATAGCAAGGCAAATTCCCCGCGCCAGCCATCGGGATTTACCTCGAATTTCGTCTTCCGTCTGTCCTACATCGCCAGCCCGGCAGGACTGACAGATAGCTCCCCCTGGCACCCCTAAATTGAAACTGTGGCGGGCAATGGTGCCCGCCACTTCAACGGCAACGCGACCGGAGCAATCCGTCAGTCAAAGCGTTGTTTCAATCCTGAAGGAGACTTTTTAATGGCTTCCAGCAATCAAGGGAATCAAGGCAACCAGGGTAACCAGAACCAGGGGGATAACCGGGGCGACAACCAGCGCAGCGGCAAGTCCGAGCGAGGTTTCGCCTCGATGGACCCGCAACGTCAGCGGGAAATTGCCAGCGAAGGGGGCAAGGCTGCGCACCAGAGCGGCAAGGCCCATCAGTTCACCTCCGAGGAAGCCAGCGAGGCGGGCCGCAAAGGAGGCCAGGCCAGCAGCGAAGGCGGTAACCAGGGCGGCAGCCAGGCGGACAACCAGAAAGGCAATCAGACAATCGATCAGCCAGGCAACCCAGGGGGTAACCAGAGCGGCCTCAGCTGACTTCCCGCTTGCACAGCCTGACAGCGGGGCGATAGTCGCCCCGTTTTTTGCCTCAATTTTGAAAAGGATGACCGGGGGCCCAGCTGGCTCATGGCGGCCTTGCGTCAACGCCCGCCTGGTCCTCAGGGGGGCATGCCGGTGCGCCGGTTCAATGGCCCGCATGGATACTTGTCCTACACGCAGCGTCAATACTGGTTGACACCGCCGCCGCGGCAGGGTGATTTCATAAGGGACGCAAGTCCCCTTACCCTAACCTTGGAGAGCGCCATGCCACGCGGAGACAAGTCAAGTTACACCGACAAGCAAAAACGCCAAGCCGAACATATCGAGGAAGGCTATGAAAAACAGGGCGTCAGCAAAGCCACAGCCGAAAAACGCGCCTGGGCCACAGTGAACAAAACCACCGGCGGCGGGAAAAAATCAGGCTCGGGCCGCAAGTCCTAGACTGCATCCGCCTTTTGGTTTCCGGTCGTGTTGCGCCGCGGCTCCGCACGAGAGGGGCTGGCGCGCGGTATTACCGGTAAGCGCTACTCCATGACCATGACGCGCAGGAAGACGGCCTTGCGCCGGTTGGCCCTTATTCGATGTCGACGGGCATGGGCGTGGGCTGCACCTCACCGGGATCAGGCGGCGTGGGCAACGGTGGTACGGGCTCGGGTGGCGGCACATCAGGGCTGGTGGCCATGGCTATTACTTTTCCGTCGGTTCGGATTCGGGCTGTGCGGCCGGATCAGACAATTCGGGCCGGAGCGACAATTCGCGGATCATGGCCTCGCCCTCCTCGTCAGGGCCGTCCGAGGGAAGGTCGGGCTCACTCCTGAGTTCCGGTTCTTCATGGTTTCTTGACCGGCTGCGGGGCCCTCTTTCCGGGACCGCACTGTCAGCAGCGGCCACCGGCGTATCTGCCCCGCTAACCTGCGCAGGCTCATCGGACGACCCCGTTCCGATGGGCACGCCGTGATCGGGGGAGGGGCTGGAGGCGGCCATCGTCATCCCCCCGCCAGCATGGATGGCAGCATGTTGTGTACCACAGCAGAGGCGGCCATGCTGGCCAGTGCCGCAATCAAAAAGGCAATGCCTGCCCGCAACAGGGGATGGCGGCTGCGGACCTTGGCCGGGGCTTCAGGCGCACGAGCAGTCCGCTGGTCAGCAAAATGTTCGGCGTCCGAAACGGGGCGCGGATTCAGGTTCAGATTCATGGCGATTCCTTGGCTGGTTTGCATGGAAGTTGCATGGAGCTACATGGAATATTCGCGCCAGCCGCCGCCCGGAGTTATAGGCGGCCAGGCCCTGTGTTTGTCAGCTGCCGGCTGACACGGCGCGGTGGCGCTGCTGACCGCCGCCCCCCCAAAAAAATCCGCAGGCAAGCGGTTCTGGCCGATCAGTTCAGGCCGCGCGCCATCATTCGTCAAATCCCGCGTCAGATCGACAGCCCTTGAGGAACAGACTGGTGCTACCATTCGCTGAAACTGGTTTCAGAACCTGCCATCCCCACCCCATGACCGGCAAGAAAAATTTGCACCCTCTTTCCGCCGCGCAGCCTGCGGCCCGCGCCACCATCGCTGATGTGGCGCGGGAGGCGGGTGTCTCCAAAGCCACGGTGTCACGGTTTCTGAACCATCGCGAGAGGTTGCTCACGCCGGACATTGCGGCTCGCGTGGAAGTCGCCGTCGCCGCGCTGGGCTTCAGCCCCAGCCCCATGGCCCAGGCGCTGAAACGGGGCCGCTCGCGCCTGATTGGCCTGGTGGTGGCCGATGTGACCAACCCGTATTCCGTGGCGGTGCTGCGGGGTGCCGAAAAAGCCTGTCAGGAGGCCGGTTACCTGCTCATGCTATTCAACCTGGGCAACGACAGCCGGCGTGAGACCGAGGCCATCGAGGCCCTGACCGCCTACCAGGTGGAAGGGCTGATTCTGAACACGCTGGGCCGCGATGCCGGCGCAGCCGCCGAGGCCGCGCACCACGCCAAGCCGGTGGTGCTGGTGGACCGGCGCCACCAGGACATGCAGGCCGACTTCGTGTCGCTCGACAACGCCGGCGCCGTGCGGGTGGGCGCCCGCCACCTGGTGGACGCCGGCTACCGCGAGCTGCTTTTTGTCTCGGAGCCGCTGAAGGATGTGAGCTCACGCATGGAGCGCGAAAGCGCGTTTCGCAACTTTATCGGCGAGTCTGCGGCGGATACGCCAGGGCTGGCAGGCCACACGTTTGAAAGCGCGGCAGACGACACGCAAGGGCTGGACGAGGCCCTGCGTGACTTGCGCCAGCGCGCCGGCGAGCGTCTGCCCGGCGTGGTCTCCAGCAACGCCGTGGTGACCCTGCGGGTGGTGGCGGCCATGGCGCGGCTGGGCTGGCGCTTTGGCTCCGAGGTGGGCCTGGTGGGTTTTGACGAAACCGAGTGGTCGCCTTATGTGGGCCCGGGCCTGAGCACCATCGCCCAGCCGACCGACGAACTGGGCCAGCTGGCCGCCGGCTGCCTGATTGAGCGCCTCAAAGGCCTGGACCTGCCGCCGCGCCAGATTTTGCTGTCCGGCCGGCTGGTGCCGCGCGGCTCCTCCGTGCCTCACCGGACTGCTTAGCCGCCAGATTTACGGGAAGAATGCCTGGGAACCCTGGAGATTCCCGGTTGCGGCGCAAGTCATGCTTCTTTTATAATTCACTGAAACCGATTTCACAATCAAGTCTATCCGGCCCGCTGCTTCAAAACCTTCAAAGCCGCGGCCCCACGCTTTCACCCAACAGCAGGAGAGCCCCCTGATGACCAGTACGCTGGACGTTATTACTTTTGGCGAAGCCATGATGCTGCTGGTTGCCGACCGGCCCGGCCCGCTCGAGCATGCCGAGGCCTTTCACAAGCGCACCGCCGGCGCGGAGACCAATGTCGCCATCGGCCTGGCGCGCCTGGGCCTGAAGGTCGGCTGGGCCAGCCGCCTGGGCACAGACTCCATGGGCCGTTATCTGCTGGCCGCCATGGCCGCCGAAGGCATCGACTGCTCGCACGTGGTCTGCGATGCGACGCAAAAAACCGGCTTCCAGTTCAAGGGTAAGGTCACTGACGGCAGCGACCCGCCGACGGAATACCACCGCAAGGGCTCTGCCGCCAGCTACATGGGCGTCGCCGACATTGACGAAGCCTGGCTGCTGTCGGCCCGCCATCTGCATGCCACCGGCGTGTTTCCGGCCATCTCGGCAACCACCCTGCCCGTTGCCCGCAAGACCATGGACCTGATGCGCGCCGCCGGCCGCAGCGTGTCGTTCGACCCCAACCTGCGCCCCACGCTGTGGGC
>NZ_JBFUJT010000032.1:0-72805 GCF_056401235.1 Polaromonas sp. P4_F9
ATTTGGGGTGGAGATTTGTACGCACACGAAGCTGAAAGCAAGGACTGGCGCTGGAAGAAGAACGAATTTTTCCGACGTCATGTGATTCAGCGTGTAGGGTATCTGCTGACATACATTCCCGGTGATGCAGAACTTGCCAGACAATGGTATGGCGCGAAAGGAAAACATCTGGAATGCCTGATGTACCCCAGCAATGTTGTGACGCCAGTGGATCTACCTGAAGCCGAGCACAGTACCACCACGGTGTTGATTGGCAACTCGGCAGATCCTGGCAACAATCATTTTGAAATTTTCGACTCCCTGCAGAAACTGGAAGAGRAAAATTTCAAGCTCATTTGCCCAATTTCATATGGCAACAGGGACTACGCTGGAAGGGTTGCAGCCGAGGGTCGGAAGCTGTTTGGCGATAAATTTGAGCCGCTCTTGAATTTCATGTCTCATCAGGACTATTTGCGTATGCTCGCTACCATCGATATGGCAGTTTTTGCTCATCGACGGCAGCAAGGCATGGGTAACACCATCACCTTGTTGAGTCTTGGAAAAAAAGTTTATATGAGGGACGAAGTGTCCTCGTCGAAAATGCTTAAGAGCATCGGCTTCCACATCAATTCATTTTCCGATTTTAATTTGATGGCAATGGATAGAGATTCCGCAGATGAAAACAAAAAACTTGCAAGAAGCTATTTTTCCCTAGACCGGCTCGTTGATCAATTAAAAATCATTTTTAGTAATTAGTATGCCATACCTGAATAATCTGCAACTTGAGGCTATTGGATTTAAGTCTGTCGGCCGAAATGTGAAAATTAGCGACAAGGCAAGTATTTACAATCCAGAACTAATTGAAATAGGGGATTTTTCCCGCATAGACGACTTTTGCGTGATTTCCGGTAGGGTTGTAATCGGTGCGTATTGCCATATAACCCCAATGTGCCTGATAGCTGGTGGTCAGCCCGGCATTTATCTGGCGGACTTTTGTACGTTGGCGTACGGCGTCAAAATGTTTTCGCAATCGGATGACTATTCGGGTGCGGGATTGGTGAATTCACTGATTCCCAAAAAATACAAACGGGAAATGTTCAAGGCGGTGACTGTGGGGCGACATTGCATATTTGGCGCTGGTACGGTCGTATTGCCTGGCGTTGAAGTAGCAGAAGGATGCTCAGTCGGTGCAATGGTATTGCTCAACAAAAGTACATCTCCCTGGGGAATATATGTGGGAATTCCGGCGCGTCGTCTAAAAGATCGTAAAAAAGACCTTCTTGAACTTGAGAAGGAATTCCTTGCAGAAGTTGCCAATGATTCCATTTAACCGTCCCGCTCATACTGGCGGCGAAGACCTGCATGTCCTCGCCGCTATGCGTAGTAGCAAGATCTCCGGTGATGGTGAATACGGTCATCGTTGCGAGCAGTGGTTTGAGCAAAACCTTCGTTGTGCCAAGGCATTACTCACACCTTCTTGCACCCAGGCACTCGAAATGGCGGCGCTGCTCATTGACATCCAGCCGGGAGATGAGGTGATCATGCCCAGCTACACCTTCGTCAGCACCGCCAACGCCTTCGTGCTGCGAGGGGCGAAAATAGTATTTGTGGATATTCGGCCAGATACCATGAACATGGATGAGCGCCTTATTGAGGCGGCAATTACACCCAGAACCAGAGCGATTGTGCCTGTGCATTATGCCGGGGTTGGCTGTGAAATGGATGTCATCATGGAAATTGCAGGCCGCCATGAATTGTTTGTCGTGGAAGATGCCGCTCAGGGCGTGATGTCAACTTATAAAGGTCGCGCGCTGGGCAGTATTGGGCACATGGCTGCCTACAGTTTTCATGAAACCAAAAACTTTACCAGTGGTGGCGAAGGAGGGCTGTTGATCATCAACGATGAACGGTTTGTTCAGCGTGCCGAAATCATTCGCGAAAAGGGAACTAATCGTAGTCAGTTCTTTCGAGGCATGGTGGATAAGTATTCTTGGGTCGATGTGGGCAGTAGTTATTTGCCCAGTGAACTACAGGCTGCTTATCTATGGGGGCAATTAGAGTGTGCAGAGAAAATAACGAATAACCGCCTTGCAACATGGAGTCGGTATTTGAACACTCTTTTGCCGCTGAAGGGTAAAGGCCAAGTGCAACTGCCTAATGTACCCGGTGATTGCACTCACAACGGGCACATGTTTTATTTGAAGACGAAAAATCTGCAAGAGCGAACAGCTCTTCTCGATTATTTAAAAAATCAAGGGATTTATGCCGTATTCCACTATGTGCCTTTACACAGTGCACAAGCTGGCAGCAGATTTTCAAGATTTCATGGTGAAGACCGCTTTACTACGCAAGAAAGCGAACGGCTCATTCGTCTTCCGCTTTGGTATGGCATGGACTCCGATACGGTAGATCATATAGCGCACACCGTCCAGTCCTTTTACGCTTGATGATGCTTAGCAAAAACCACAGTAATCGTCGTGCGCATAATTGGCTTATTTACGATATTGGTGATCGCTTCCTGCAAAAGAATGTCAAGTATTTCAAAGGTGTTTTGTACGATTTGGGCTGTGGAGAGTCGCCTTTTCGTGATTTTTTCTTACAGTATTCCCAGCAATATGTCGGGGTAGATTGGGCCGGTAGCTATCACGATACCAAGGCTGATATTGCTGCTGACCTGAACAAGCCTTTGCCAGTAGAGTCAGAAGCTGCCGATACGGTTGTATCGCTATCGGTCATGGAGCATCTGTGCGAGCCGCAAATGATGCTTGACGAGGCTTTTCGTATTTTGAAACCGGGTGGTGCGATCGTGCTTCAAGTTCCATGGCAGTGGTGGATACACGAAGCGCCCTACGATTTTTTTCGTTATACCCCTTACGGTCTCAAATACATGTTTGAAAGAGCCGGGTTTTCGGATTTATTGGTGGAGCCGCAGGCAGGATTTTTTACCACCATAGTATTGAAATGGAATTATTTCACTAATCGTTTTGTGCGTGGACCCAAGCCAGTACGTTGGGTGATCAAGGCGGGTTTGTTGCCCTTTTGGTACTTTGGTCAGAAGGTCGCCCCGCTACTGGACAAGCTCGATCGCAACTGGGCAGCTGAAACCTCGGGGTATTACGTGACGGCTATAAAACCCCTGCAATCTGCCGCGGCATAACTGCTTAAAAATGGCGCAGCAAAACGCAACGGGTTCGCTTCGTCAACAAGCCGCAACTGGTGGCCGGTGGACTGCGATATCTGYCATGGCCAGCCTGGTCATACAGCTCATGCAATTGGCGGCATTGGGCCGCCTGCTGGAGCCCTCAGATTTTGGTTTGATGGCCATGATGATGGTCGTGATTGCGTTGGCTGCATCCATTTCCGATTTCGGCGTGGGTAACTATATTGTTCAAGTCAACGTTCTCTCGCTTCGGCTGTTCAAGCATTTATTTGCGCTGAGTTTTGCGATGTCTGTCATGTTGTCAGCAATCATCGCTTTCGCTGCGCCCTGGGTTGCTAGCTACTATGCCTCTCCGGTGCTAAAGGATTTGTTGCCTTACCTGGGGCTGGTGGTGATCACAACTGCCGTGAGTCAGGTTTATTTTTCGGTTTTACAGCGTGCTTTAAGTTTTCAAATAATAGCGATTGTTGATGTTTTTTCCGCCACCTGTGGTTTGGTTGTTGCAGTTGGGCTGGCCTGGTTTGGCTATGGCGTATGGTCATTGATGGGAGGGCAACTTGCGCTTAATTTGAGCAAGGCTCTCGCCTTGTGTCCTGTCGCATCAACCCTGCTCAGAAACGCTCCGGTGGATTGTGAAGGACGTATTGCCAATGCGCTGCGCTTTGGCTACTTTCAACTCGGCGAGCGAATCTTGAACTTCGCGGGCTGGAATTTGGACAAAATCATCATTGGAAAGTTGTTGGGCGATCGTGATCTTGGGATTTACTCAGTGGCTTACCAGCTTGTGATGCGTCCCTTTTCAGTCCTTAACCCCATCTTTACCCGTGTTTCATTGCCCATTTTTGCAAAGATAAAAAATGACGATGCGCGTTTACGGCGCGGATATCTGGATGTCGTTCGCATCATCGGTCTGATTTCGTTCCCGGTTTATTTGGGGATCGCCATCGCTGCGCCTGCCATTGTCCGCATCTTGCTGGGTGAGCAGTGGGGTGAGGCGGCTCCCGTGGTTTCTGTTTTGTGTGGGTTGGGCTTCATATTTTCTTTGGGTAATCCTATCGGTAGTTTGATCTTGGCAAAAGGCCGGGCGGATTTGGGCTTTTATTACAATCTGGTTGCATTGTTCGTCTATGGCGTTGCTTATTATTTTGGCAGCAATTTTGGTTTATCAGGTGTGGCTATTGCTTTTGTTGTGGCTGCCGGTGGAGTTATCTATCCACTTGAATTTTTTCTTCGCTTGAAGTTGGTGGGCATGGGATTCATTGAATATTTTTCCGCGATTAAAAATCACCTGATCGGTGCAGCATTGCCTTTGCTTGGCTATATTTACTTTAGTGTCAATAATTCAATGTCTGAAAATCTCTGCTATCAGCTATTGGCTGGGGCTGGTGGGACTGGTTTTTTTCTTGCCTATTTGTGGTTGACGGAGCGTGCTTTGCTTAACAGCACTTACGCCCTCTTCACGCTTGGGAAAAAATAACCATGTGCGGAATTACCGGGTACTTTTTGGCCGAGGCGAGGCGCAGTACCAGCCCTATTGTCAAAATGTCAGCTGCTATCGCTCACCGTGGTCCCGATGATGAGGGATTCTTATTGGCTGACGTACCTGCAGGCAGAGTTCATACCTTCAGTTCGGTACGCAGTCCTTCAGTAATTCAAAATCAATGGCCGGTATTGGATGGCTGTGCGGAGATGCCGACCCATCAACTTGGCATGTCGCAGGTCCGCTACTCGATCATTGATTTGACTCCTGGTGGGCATCAGCCCATGTGGAGTGCCTCCGGGAGCGTGTGTCTGACATTCAACGGTGAAATTTATAACTTCATCGAACTGCGTGAAGAGCTTATCAAGCTCGGCTATCAGTTCTCAACCGCTTCGGACACGGAAGTGTTGCTCAATGGCTATATCGCATGGGGCGAGCATGTTTTTCAGCGGCTCAATGGTTTCTTCGCGGTCGCTATTTACGACGTCAGGCGGAAAGCCGTGTTGCTGGGTCGAGATCGGCTTGGCAAGGCGCATCTTTATTTCTCAAACCGGCCAGACGAATCCTTTTACTGGGCCTCAGAAATCAAGGCCCTGATTGCCGCCGGATGTGTGAGCCACGGCAGTATTGACGTTGCCTCGATAGCTGATTTTGTTTTGTTTAACCGACGCGACCGCGGAGGCACTTTTTGGCGTGATGTGCAGGACTTCCCGCCCGGTCACTACGCATGGGTTGATCAGTCTTGCGTTTTCAGGCCTGTACGGTACTGGGCCCTTCCTGCTAGCCGCCTCACTGTTAACGACCTCAGCCCAGCGGAAGCCAGTACCGGATTGGGCGACATCCTCACCGATGCGCTTAACTTGCGCCTGCGCGCTGACGTGCCCATCGGCTTCGAGCTCAGCGGCGGGATGGACTCGTCTGCGTTGGTGGGTCTGGCTGCCGGTCGGCTGCAGCGGCATTTCAAGACCTACACCATCGAGTTTGCGGAAGCGCATTCTAATGAGGAGCCTTTCGCGCGTGCCGTGGCTCAGCGCTACCCCAACCTCATCGACTACCAGGTGATCAAGCCGCCCAGGGAGGAATTTTGGCCTGAGGCCAATGATTTTGTGTGGTTGCAGGAAGAGCCATTTCATGCGCCCAACCTACACACCAACCAACGAATGCGACGGCAACTGAAGTCGGATGGCGCGCATGTCGTCATTACGGGTGCGGCGGGAGACGAGATGCTGGCAGGTTATGCCGGAGACTATCAGGGGCCTTATCTTCGTCATTTGCTTGGGTCTGCCAATGTGACGGGATTTTTTTCCGAACTGTTGGCCAACACCGAGGTTAAGCCGATGCACGCCATGAAGGGGCTTGTTGCCGACTTGTTTTGGAGTCAGGAGCAACGTGCATTGGCTGGCAAGCGCAGGCTGGGCGAATTGCAACTGTTGAGTCAGGTTCTGGCGCCCGCTGTTTTTGCCGCAACTCTTAACAACCCCAGTACCCGTGCAGAAAACAGTTTTCATGGGCGTACTCTTGCCAATATGACGCACCGATTGATGAATTACTGGCTGCGATCCGGCGCCAAATCGGACTACGGCATTCCTATTGAATCCCGGGCGCCATTTCTCGACTATCGTGTAGTTGAATTTTGCACGCAGTTGCCGCCCGAATACCTGATTCATAACGGTTGGCACAAGCATGTACTTCGCAAGGCGGTTGAGCCCTATGTCCCGCCTGAAGTAGTCTGGCGCCGTAACAAGATGGGTTTCCCGTTTCCTTATCGCGAATGGCTTCTCGAAAGCAGGCATATCGCCGAAAAAAATATTGCCGATGTTGATTGTCCCTATATTTCAGTTCGTGCTTTGCTCGAAAATTATGATCGCATGGTGTCGATTGCTCCGGTGACCCTTTGGCGTCTGCTTTCGGTTCTTCTCTGGTGGCGTCGCGTGGTTGAGCAGCGGCCAATTTACAGCCATTGATTTAGTATTTTTCAGAGGGCGTGCGGTTTTTTATCCCCTCATTGAGTGAGAAGATATGCGGAATCCGGCTGGGTGGGCTGGGTAAATAGACGACTCCCTGGATAAGCAATGACCCATAAACAAAAAAAAGCTGTTATTTATGCTCCTTTTTGGCGACAAGCCGGTCACGTAGGGAACAACCGGGTCGACCGTTTTATACGGTGGCTGGCTGACGATGGTTACTCCGTAGTCTTGATCCGAGCCGGTACGACGGATGCCGAGCAACGGGAGACTTGGGGCCAGGAAATAACAGTGCGGGATAGCCTGGGCCTTTATCGCGATACAGCGCCCGAAGCGGCCACCGCTGTCTCACCCCGCAAACCCAGCAAGTTCCGCCGTGCCTTGGCTTACTGGCTGTTTAACCCCGATCCAACGGTGGTATGGGCGCGAGCGGCAGCCAGGCACCCCATGGTGTTGCAGGCGATGGAAGGCGTAGCTTTTATTCTCTCGTCCAGCCCCCCCGAGTCGGCCCATGTGGGGGCATGGATGCTGTCACGCCGCACAGGGGTGCCGCATATAGTGGACATGCGTGATGGCTGGCTGGATGAGCCACTGAAGCCGATATTGCAAAACTCTGCCTTGCGTCGTTGGCAGGAAGGGCGAGTCGAAGCGCGCATCTTGCACGACGCCAAAATTATCCAGGTCACTTCAGACGTGTGGAGGGAATTGTTGTGTGAGCGATATCCTGCGCTTGCCGCCAAAGTTCGGGTTTTGACCAACGGTTATCCGCAACATACGCCAGTGCCGCTGACTAGGCCGACCAAAGGCGCTGATGACGAACTGGTGTTGATCCATGCGGGCCGGTTTACCGGGTCGCGCTTGACTCAATTGCCAAACCTTCTGCTGGCACCCTTGCTCAGGGATTTATCGGGGAAGTCTGTCAGAGGCGTAGTTCGATTAATTGGCCCACTTTCAGCGGATGAGCTGGGCATTATCGATTCATTCAGGCAACGTTTTATGGAGTGTGGCTGGCGTATTGAGTGTCCTGGCACCATGCCACGCCTTGAGTTATTGAAGCTATTATCAACCGCCGATGGATTGCTATTGCTATCGGCTTCTCATGCGGCCATCCCGAGCAAGCTTTTTGAGTATATTGTCACGGGCAGGACGATATTTGCAGTAACGGAAAAAGGCAGCGCGGTTTGGCGGATGTGCGCTACATTGAGGCAGGTGTGTTTATTAAATATTTTCAACCCTGATGGAGACGTAGATTTTATCAATAAAATTCTCTCCCATAAGGAGGGTAATTCGTCGGATATTCCGGATTGCTTTGCGGAGCCGTATTTGAAAGATATCTTTAAAAAGAGCGCAGAGAAGTTTTGAGCTGGTTGCTATCATGTGCGAGATTTGACTTTTCTTCAGCAATGGTAAATATGGATTGATGCCATTGTCATGAGTTTGTTGTTTGTGTTTACTCCGTGGAAAAAATAATTAACGCCGTGATGGATATAGTTGTTGTCAACTGGAACGCCGGTCCCCAACTCCGCGCCTGCATCGAGTCGATTGCCCAACATGGTGGCGGCTTGGTCAGGCACACCGTCGTGGTCGACAACGGCTCAGTGGATGGCTCGGATTCCAGCATTGCGGATTTACCCAATGTCACCCTGATTCGCACCGGCGCCAACCTGGGGTTCGGCAAGGCCTGCAACCTGGGCGCGCAGAACGCCGATAGTGAGTACCTGCTGTTCCTCAATCCTGATGCGGCGCTGCATGCAGACACTTTGCCCAAGGCGTTGTCTTATATGCAGGACCCTGTCAACGCGAAAGTGGGCATTTGCGGCGTGCAGTTGCTGGATGAAGCGGGTCATGTATCGCGCAGTTGCACGCGCTTGCCGTCGGCACCCGGATTTGTCGCGCACGCGGTGGGCCTGGATCGTCTTTTCCCCCGGCTGGGCCACTTCATGGCCGAGTGGGACCACGCGCAAACACGCGAGGTGGATCACGTGATTGGCGCTTTCTTTCTGGTCCGGCGCGCGCTGTTTGACGCCTTGGGCGGATTTGACGAGCGTTTCTTCGTGTATCTGGAGGACCTGGACTTTTCCTGCCGTGCCCGGCAAGCCGGATGGCGCAGCGTGTATTTGGCCGATGCGCAGGCTTTTCATGCAGGTGGCGGCACGTCCAACCAGGTGAAGGCGCGCCGCCTTTTTTACTCTTTACGCAGCCGTTTGATATATGCGTTCAAGCATTTCTCGCGGCTGGGGGCTGTGGCGGTTTTGCTGACCACGCTCCTGGTGGAGCCGTGGTCCCGGTCGGCGCTGGTTCTGCTGCGGCTGTCCTGGTTGGGCTGGAAAGAAACGTGGGCGGCCTATGGCTTACTGTGGCGCTGGTTGCCGGAGTGGGTGTTCAAAGGGGTTACCCGTTGAAAACGCTCAAGGTGCTGGTGCTAACCAAATACGGCCGCATGGGGGCGTCGTCGCGGCTGCGGCTCACCCAGTACCTGCCCTGGCTGCAGCAAGATGGCGCACAGGTCACGGCGCAAGCACTTCTGTCCGACGATATGTTGCTGGCGCGTTACCAGCGCGGTAGATACGGCCTGTGGGCGTTGTTGCGCGCCTATGCCGGCCGTTGTAAAGCCCTGCTGCAGCGTCATGATTTTGATGTGCTGTGGATTGAAAAGGAGGCCTTGCCGTGGCTGCCTTTGTGGCTGGAAGGGGCGTTGCTGCGCGGTGTTCCCTATGTGCTGGACTATGACGACGCCATTTTTCATAACTACGACCAGCACCCGCGACCCTGGCTCAGGCGGCTGTTTGGCCGGCGGTTGGACGGGCTGATGGCCAAGGCTGCCCTGGTGGTGGGCGGAAACAATTACCTGGCGCAGCGTGCACACGATGCGGGTGCGCCATGGGTGGAGGTGGTTCCCACCGTGATCGATCTGGATCACTATGCATTCGCGCCAAAAAAGCCGGCAATGGTGTCTGCAGCAGATGAGCCACCGCGCATCGTATGGATTGGCTCGCCGGCAACGGTGCACTACTTGCAGGTGCTTCGCGAACCTTTGCAGGCATTGGCCGGGCGTCATGCGTTTGTGCTCCGGATCATTGGCGGCGGCGCGGTAGATCTGCCTGGTGTGCGGGTGGAAGTGCTGCCATGGTCGGAAGACACCGAGGTTGAAAATATCAGTGGCTGCAATGTGGGGGTGATGCCCTTGCAGGATTCTCTGTGGGAGCGGGGCAAGTGCGGCTACAAGCTGATTCAGTACATGGCCTGTGGTTTGCCGGTTGTGGCGTCCAACGTGGGGGTCAATCCCGACATCGTGCAGGACGGTGAAAACGGCTTTTTGGCCAGCACGCCCCATGAGTGGGTTGCGGCGCTTGGCAAGTTGCTGAGCAACCAGTCATTGCGCGCTCAGATGGGTCTGGCGGGTCGCCAGTTGGTGGAGCGTACCTATTGCATTCAGCAAACCGGGCCAAGAATGGCAAAGTTGCTGTGGACCTCAGGTGGGGGGCGCTGAGCATGTGTGGACTCGCGGGCTATTTCAGTGGTCAGTGGCCGACCGAGGGGGATCAAGCATTGGCTCGGCTCAAGGCCATGACCGATGCGATCGCCCACCGTGGCCCGGATTCGGACGGCTATTGGCTGGATGCGGCCACCTGTATGGCGCTGGGGCATCGCCGCCTGGCAATTTTGGAGCTGTCGGCCGCTGGTGCGCAGCCGATGCACGCCGCGAGCGGCCGCTATGTCATTGCCTACAACGGTGAAATTTACAACCACCTGGATTTGCGGGCCGACCTGCAAAAAAGCGGGCGGTCGCCGGCTTGGCGTGGGCATTCAGATACCGAAACCTTGCTGGCGGGGTTTGATGCCTGGGGCATTCAGGGCGCAGTAGAGCGCACGGCCGGCATGTTCGCCTTTGCCGTTTGGGACCGCCAGGAACGCATGCTCACGCTCGGACGTGACCGCTTGGGGGAAAAGCCGCTTTACTATGGTTGGCAGGGCAGTGGCAGCTCCGCGGTCTTCCTGTTTGGCTCGGAGTTGAAGGCCTTGCGTGCGCACCCGGCGTTTGGGGCGCAAATCAGCCGCGACGCCCTGTGCCTTTACATGCGGCACAACAATGTGGGGGGCTCGCATTCTATTTACCAGGGCATCCACAAGCTGCTGCCGGGCACGCTGCTCACGGTGTCGCGGCGGTCGCCTGAGCCAGTGATTCGGCCCTATTGGTCGGGTGCAGAGGTTGCCGGGCGCGGCGTGGCACAGCCATTTGGCGGCACTTCCGGCGAGGCGGTGGATGCGCTGGAGGCCTTGCTGAAAGACGCGGTGCGTCAGCAAATGATGGCCGATGTGCCGCTGGGCGCTTTTTTGTCCGGTGGGGTGGACTCTTCTGCCGTGGTGGCACTGATGCAGACCCAGTCGTCGCGACCGGTCAAGACTTTTTCCATCGGTTTTCACGAGGCGGCCTACAACGAGGCCGAGCATGCCAAGGCGGTGGCGCAGCATCTTGGCACCGAGCATACCGAGCTGTATGTGACGCCCGAGCAGGCCATGGCCGTTATTCCGCGCCTGCCCACGCTGTATGACGAGCCGTTTGCCGATTCTTCGCAAATCCCGACATTTCTGGTCAGCCAGCTGGCGCGCCAGCACGTCACGGTGTCGCTATCGGGCGATGCTGGCGATGAGCTGTTTGGTGGCTACAACCGTTACCAGCTCACGGCGAGCCTTTGGCGCAAGCTGTCGGCGGTGCCACTGCCGCTGCGCCGTGCAGCGGCCTGGGGTCTGACACGGTTTTCTCCGCAGAGCCTGAACTCCCTGGCCGCGCTGATGCCGGCCAACGCCCGTTGGGCCCATATGGGCGACAAGCTGCACAAGGGGGCGGGCGTGATGGCGGGCCGTACAGTGGAGGACTTGTACCTCGGGATGGTGTCCGACTGGCACGATCCAGCGGCTGTGGTGATCGGTGGCCGTGAGCCTGCTACCTTGTTGAGGGGGCAGCGGCCAGACTTGCCCGGGCTCACCGATGTGGAGCGCATGATGGCCCTCGATATGCTGTCCTATTTGCCAGATGACATCCTCACCAAGGTAGACCGGGCCGCCATGGGTGTCAGCCTGGAAACGCGTGTGCCGTTTCTGGACCACCGGGTGGTGGAATTCGCGTGGCGACTGCCGCTGCACTACAAGCTGCGCCAGGAAGGCGGGCGCTACACCACCAAGTGGGCGCTGCGGCAGGTGCTGTACCGCCATGTGCCGCAGGCACTGATCGACCGGCCCAAGATGGGGTTTGGCGTGCCGATTGACCGCTGGTTGCGTGGGCCGCTGCGTGACTGGGCGGAAGACTTGCTGAGCGAGACGCGCCTCAAGCGGGAGGGCTATTTCAAACCTGCTCCCATTCGGCAGAAGTGGGCCGAACATCTGGGCGGGCAGCGCAATTGGGCCCCGCATTTATGGACTGCGCTCATGTTCCAGGCCTGGCTTGAGGCTCATCGCGCATGACACGCACACTGATGTTCGTGGTGAATGTGGATTGGTTTTTCCTGTCTCATCGCTTGCCGATCGCCCTGGAGGCTCAGCGGCAGGGTTATCAGGTGCACATTGCCACGGGTTTGACCGACAGGCTCGATGAACTCCAGCGCCATGGACTCGTGGTACACCCCCTGGCGCTGGACCGCAGTAGCGTTGGTTTGGGCAATGCGTGGCGTACGGTGGCACAGCTGTGGAGGGTTTTCAGGGCTGTGCGGCCCGACGTGGTGCATTTGGTCACCATCAAGCCCGTACTCCTGGGCGGCCTGGTGGCGCGGCTGGCAGGGGTGCCTGCAGTCGTGGCGGCAGTGTCGGGTCTGGGTTTTGTATTCATGGCGCACGGCGCCAAGGCAAAGGTGCGTCGCTGGCTGGTGGGGGCGCTGTATCGCGTGGCTTTGGGCCATCGCAACCTGAAGGTGATTTTCCAGAACCCTGACGATCTGCGCAGTCTGGCCAAGATAGCGGATTTGCCTGATAGCCGGGTAACCATGATTCGTGGCTCCGGAGTGGATTTGGAGCGCTATATCCCCCAGCCGCTGCCGGGGGGCGTGCCGGTGGTGGTGCTGGCGGCGCGTTTGCTGGCCGACAAGGGGCTACTCGAATTTGTGCAGGCGGCGCGTTTGCTCAAGCAGCGGGGCTGCCACGCGCGGTTTGCCCTGGTGGGCACGATTGACCCGGCCAATCCGACCAGCTTTACACAGGCTGAACTGGATGACTGGGTCCATGAGGGTGTGGTGGAGTGGTGGGGTCATCGCTCAGACATGCCTCAGGTGCTGGCGGCTGCGCAGTTGGTGGTGCTGCCTTCCTACCGCGAGGGCTTGCCCAAGGTACTGCTGGAGGCGGCGGCTTGCGGGCGGGCTGTGGTTACGACCGATGTGCCTGGTTGCCGTGACGCCATCGACCCTGGTGTCACTGGCGTGTTGGTTCCCGTGTGCAACGCTGCGGCGCTGGCCGATGCGATGGAGGGTTTGATCAACAGCCCCGCGCGGTGCCAGGCCATGGGCGATGCAGGACGTGCGCTGGCTGAAAGCGCTTTCGATGTGCGACAGGTGGTGGCTGCGCACTTGCGCACCTACCGGCAACTGATCGAAAAATCATGAAAGTGCTGGTGACCGGAGCGAACGGCTTTGTGGGCGGTGCGGTCTGGCGCAGGCTCCATGGCATGGGTGATGTCCAGGCCGTCGGCTGTGTGCGCCGGACGGTTGCATTCCCGGAGGTGGATGCGTTGGTAGCAAGCGTGGGCGACCTATCTGCATCAACTGATTGGTCATCGGCACTCTCCGGTGTCGAGGTGGTCGTTCACGCTGCAGCCCGGGTGCATGTGATGCAAGATGCAGCCACCGATCCGCTGCAGGAGTTTCGCCGCGTCAATGTGCAGGGTACCTTGCAGCTGGCAAGGCAGGCGGCGGCCGCTGGTGTGCGACGGTTTGTGTTCATCAGTTCCATCAAGGTCAATGGCGAGGCGACTCAGGCGGGGCATCCGTTCACGGCCGACGATGCGCCTGCGCCGCTGGATGCCTACGGGATTTCCAAAATGGAGGCCGAGCAGGGGCTGCGCGAACTGGCCGCGCAAACCGGCATGGAGCTGGTCATCATTCGCCCGCCGCTGGTGTACGGCCCGGGGGTGAAGGCCAATTTCCAGGCCATGATGCGCTGGCTGGCGCGCGGCATGCCTTTGCCATTGGGCGCCATTCACAACCAGCGCAGCCTGGTGGCCCTGGACAATCTGGTGGATTTGATCGTGACTTGCATCAATCACCCGGCCGCCGCAAATCAGACGTTTTTGGTGTCCGACGGTGAAGACCTGTCGACCTCACAATTGCTGCGGCGCATGGGGCAGGCCCTGGGCAAGCCGGCACGCCTGATTCCTGTTCCGCCTGCGTTGCTCAAGCTCGGTGCGGCATCGGTGGGCAAGCCCGCTGTGGCGCAGCGCTTGTGCGGGTCTTTGCAGGTGGACATCTCCAAAACGCGGCAGTTGCTGGGGTGGAGTCCACCCGTGTCAGTTGATGAGGGGCTGAAGAAAACCGCGGAGGGCTATTTGCGTGAAGCGTCTGTTTGATATGGTCCTGGCCATGTGCGCGGCCGTGATTCTGCTGCTGCCATTGCTGGTGGTGGCCCTGGCGGTGTGCCTGACTTCGCCGGGGCCGGCGCTGTACTGGTCGGACCGGGTGGGCAGGGGCAACAGGATTTTCAAAATGCCCAAGTTTCGCAGCATGCGCACGGGGACGCCGGCCGTGGCCACGCATTTGCTTGAAGATCCCAAGGCTTATCTCACCCCCATAGGCTCCTTTCTTCGCAAAAGCAGCCTGGACGAGTTACCCCAGCTGTGGAGCATTATCAGAGGAGATATGAGTTTTGTCGGACCCCGGCCTGCGCTGTTCAATCAGAATGATTTGATTTCCTTGCGCACCCAATATGGTGTGCATGAACTCCTGCCGGGCTTGACGGGCTGGGCGCAGGTTAATGGGCGGGATGAATTGCCCATTCCTCAAAAGGTTCAGCTGGATACTGAATATTTGCGGCGCCAGTCCCTCTGGTTTGATATAAAAATAATAGGCCTGACCATCTACCGGGTGATCAGGCGGGAGAGTGTTGCTCATTAACAAGATTGGCTGCAAATCGCCATTCAGGCAAATTCATATGATTTAATACCTGCACATTGTTTTAACAAGGAACGGGCCATGAGCAACTTGATTGATATTCAAACTCAAATTGAAAAACTTCAAAAACAAGCCAACGACATCAAAGTCCGGGAGTTTGATAAAACCGTTCAGGAAATCCTCGCCAAAATGCAGGCCTTCGGCATTACCCTGAAGGATCTGCAGCCTGGCAAGGGGCGTGGCCGCAAAGCCAAAGCCGCACCCCAGAAAAAACCGGCTGGCAAAGGCGCTGCCAAGAAACCGGGAATTGCCGTTGCCGCCAAATACCGTGGCCCCGAGGGCCAGACCTGGAGCGGCCGGGGCTTGACGCCGCGCTGGCTTGCCACGCTGCTAACCGAGGGCCGGACCAAGGAAGATTTCGCCATCAAGGACTGATCCGGCGCAACAAGTCACATGCAGCAAACAATCCTGGCGTGGCCGCGCGCCGTCAAGCGGCTGGTGGTGGCCGGGCTGGATGTGCTGCTGGCGCTGGCTGCCACCTGGCTGGCCTTTACGCTGCGCCTCGATGAGCTTCATCAGCCTACCGGTGCACAGTGGTGGGTTTATGTACTTTGCCCCGTGCTGGCGCTGCCCGTCTTCATCAAGTTTGGACTCTACCGCGCCATTTTCAGGTACACCGGAAGGGCGGCATTGGTGGCAACCACGCAGGCCGTTGCGGTGTATGGCCTGCTGCTGCTGGCTGCCTTGATGTGGTTGCAATGGCTGCATGTGTCGGATGCGGACATGCCGCGCAGCCTGGGTGTGTTGCAGCCCCTGATATTTTTGTTGCTGGTGGGTTTCAGCCGGGCCACGGCCCGGTTCTGGCTGGCGGGCCTGGGCCATGAGCATCGAAAAGCCGAAGGGCACTTGCTGATATTTGGTGCCGGTACGGCAGGCGTGCAGACGGCCTCGGCGATCGAGGACTCGGGGCAGTATGTGCTGTTGGGTTTTGTGGACGATGACCCGGGGAAAGTCGGGCGCGATATCAATGGGGTGGCTGTTTTTTCGCCGGCGCAGGTTTCGGGCTTGGTGCTTTACCAGGGCGTGACCGACATCCTGCTGGCCCTGCCCAGTGCGTCCCGAGAGCGCCGCAATGCGATTATTGACAGTTTGAGCGAGCTGCCGGTTCACGTCCGGTCGCTGCCGGGCCTGGCCGATCTGGCCAGTGGCCGTGTCACCGTGCGTGATTTCCGCGAACTGGATGTGGAAGACCTGCTGGGGCGGGACCCGGTGCCTCCCAACGCCGAATTGCTGGCGCGCGACCTGGCGGGTAAGGTGGTGCTGGTCACGGGTGCGGGCGGCAGCATAGGCAGCGAGCTGTGCCGGCAAATAGCGCTGCAGCAACCTCGCCAGCTGCTGCTGCTGGACCACAACGAGTTTGGTTTGTATAGCATCCATCAGGAGTTGCTGACCCTGTGTTCGGTTCAGGGACTCCGGATCGAGCTGGTGCCCCTGCTGGGCAGTGTCGCCAATTACCCGCGCATGGCGGCGCTCTGCCAGCGTTACCGGCCGGTCACGGTGTATCACGCGGCGGCTTACAAGCATGTACCTCTCGTGGAAAGCAACGCCAGCGAGGGCATTGCGAACAATGTGTTCGGCACCTTCAACATGGCCCGGGCTGCGATGGAGCAGGGTGCCAGCCGCTTTGTGCTCGTGTCTACCGACAAGGCCGTCAGGCCCACCAACGTGATGGGGGCCAGCAAGCGCATGGCGGAACTGGTGCTGCAGGCGCTGGCCGCCGAGGCGGCACCGGCGTTTTGTGGCAGCGGTGGCAGCAATGAAGCGCCGCAACGCGGGGTGGTCAACCAGACCTGTTTCACCATGGTGCGTTTCGGCAACGTGCTGGATTCAAGCGGTAGCGTGGTGCCGCTGTTTCGCCGGCAAATCGCGGAAGGCGGGCCGCTGACGGTCACGCATGCCGAAGTCACCCGTTACTTCATGACCATTCCGGAAGCCGCCCAGCTGGTGCTGCAGGCCGGCGCCATGGCAAGCGGCGGCGACGTGTTCGTGCTCGACATGGGCGCGCCGGTCAAGATACTGGATCTGGCGCGCCGCATGGTTGAGCTGTCGGGCCTGACGGTGCGCGACGCCGAATCGCCGGACGGTGACATCGACATTGAAGTCACCGGCTTGCGCCCTGGCGAAAAGCTGTACGAGGAATTGCTGATCGGGAACAACCCGCAAGCAACCGCGCATCCCCGCATCATGAAAGCGCATGAATCCCTGGCACCGTGGCCGCAGCTGTCGGCCGAATTGACGGCGCTGGGTGCGGCGGTGCAGCAGGATGACCTGGCCGCCATCAACGACCTGCTGGCACGGCATGTGCAAGGTTACAGCCCCAAGCCGGGCGCGTCCTGAGGGGTCCGGCACGGGTATTTCGGGTCCGGCACGCGCATGCGGCACAATTTGCGTATTGACTTTTCCTGAACAACTGCCATGACCCAACCCACCGTAACCGCTGACGATCCCGATCTGTCCCATGTAGGCCCGCGCGACAAGGCTGAAATCCTGGCCCAGGCGCTGCCCTATATCCGCAAGTTCCATGGCAAGACCATGGTCATCAAATACGGCGGCAACGCCATGACCGACCCGGCGCTGCAGGCCGACTTTGCCGAGGATGTGGTGCTGCTCAAGCTGGTGGGCATGAACCCGGTGGTGGTGCATGGCGGCGGCCCGCAGATCGAGGCGGCGCTGAACCGCCTGGGCAAGAAGGGCCATTTCATTCAGGGCATGCGGGTGACCGACGAGGAAACCATGGAGGTCGTGGAGTGGGTGCTGGCCGGCCAGGTGCAGCAGGACATCGTCGGCCTGATCAACCAGGCCGGTGGCAAGGCGGTCGGCCTGACGGGCCGCGATGGCGGCCTGATCCGGGCGCAAAAGCTCAAGATGGTGGACAAGGACGACCCGGCCAAGGAGCATGACATCGGCTTTGTCGGCGACATCGTCAGCATCGACCCCAGCGTGGTCAAGGCGCTGCAGGATGACGCCTTCATTCCCGTGATCAGCCCGATCGGCTTTGGCGAGGCCAATGAAAGCTACAACATCAATGCCGACGTGGTGGCGGGCAAGCTGGCGACCGTGCTGAAGGCCGAAAAGCTGGTGCTGCTGACCAATACGCCCGGCGTGCTGAACAAGGCGGGCGAGTTGCTGACCGACCTGACGGCGCGCGAGATTGACGACCTCTTTGCCGATGGCACGATTTCGGGCGGCATGCTGCCCAAAATCGAGGGTGCGCTGGATGCCGCCAAGAGCGGTGTCAATTCGGTCCACATCATTGATGGCCGGGTTCCGCATGCCATGCTGCTGGAAATTTTGACCGACCAGGCCTACGGGACCATGATCAGGTCGCATTAAATGGCCCCCACGCTTGCCACTTCGTGTGCTGCGCTGCCCCCCGAGGGGGCCCTCGCGCCTTGGGGCGGCCCGGCGGCGCTCAAGTGGGCATTGTCATGAGGCTGCTGCTGGTTGAAGACGATGTGATGCTGGCCAGCGGCATCAAGCTGGGGCTCAGCGACGCCGGGTATGCGGTCGACTGGGTCGGCAGCGCCGAGCGCGCCGAAGAGGTGTTGCAGGGCGAAACCTTCGATGCCGCCATCATTGACATCGGCTTGCCACAGCTCGACGGGCTGGAACTCACGCGGCGCCTGAGGCGTAGCGGCCTGGCCATGCCGGTGCTTATCCTGACGGCGCGCGATGCGCTGCAGGATCGCGTGCAGGGACTGGACATCGGCGCTGACGACTACATGGTCAAGCCCTTTGAACTGCCCGAGCTGCTGGCGCGCCTGCGCGCCTTGCTGCGCCGCTCGCAGGCTGCCACCAGCGCCACCTTGAGCTTTGGTGCGCTGGAGCTGGACACGGCCAACCGCCAGGCCCACGCCAACGGCCAGCTGATCGAGTTGGGCCCGCGCGAATGGACCGTGATGGAGTACCTGCTGATCAATGCGCCCAAACCGGCCAGCAAGGACAAGCTGCTGCAGGCCCTGACCGGCTGGGACAAGGAGATCACGCCCAACGCCATTGAGGTCTACATCTCGCGCCTGCGCGGCAAGCTGGAGCCGCATGGCATTGCCGTGCGCTCCATCCGGGGTTTTGGCTACCGCCTGGAGTTGCGCGAGGTTTCGCCAGGTGCCGGTGTGGAGTAGCGCCCATGAACTCCCCCGGCCGTGCCTGGTTTGCCCGCTTAAGCGACCTGGTACGCCGCCTGAGTAGTGGTCTGAATACTGGCCTGAAGAGCCGCCTTCACGCCAGCGCTTTCCATGTCGTCAACAGCCGGCTGATGCCTGCAGCCATGAAGTCGGGCCTGCAGCGCAGGTTGCTGCTGCTGCTGCTCGTTCCGCTCGGTATTTTTGCACTGGTGAGTATTTACTTTGACTACCAGACCGCCGGCAACGTGGCCTTGCAAAAAGACGAGCAACTGCTGCGGCTGATTCCCCTGCTGACCGATTCGGTGGTGGCGCCTGGTGCCACGCCAGACAGCGCGCCGGTGCTGCTGCTCGCCCCGGCGGTCGAAGACTTCATCAAGGGCCTCGCCGGCTCTGCGGGCTTTCGCATTTCCGATGCCAAGGGCGGGTTTCTGGCGGGTGAGCCCTGGATTGCCGACATTCTGCCCGCGACCCACGAGCCCGAGTTCCACAGCATGGAGTATGGCGGCGTGACTTACCGCATTGCGGTGCAGCGCGTGAACACCGTGGCCGGCGAACTGATCGTGCAGCTGGCCGACGGCTCGGACCCGCGCCAACAGTGGGTGCGCTCCATCCTGCTCAAGGTGCTGTTGCCCAATTTCATTCTGGTGGTGGCGGCAGGGTTTGCCGTCAACTGGGCCGTCACGCGCGCGCTCAAGCCGCTGATTGACCTGAAAGAAGCCGTGGAACGCCGCAGCCCGCGGGACCTGAGTGCCATTGACCCGCTCACCACGCCGGCCGAAGTGCGGCCGCTGGTGAGCGCCCTGAATCGCCTGTTTGGCCTCGTCAATGACCAGGCCGACGGACAGCGTCGCTTTGTCGCCGACGCTGCGCACCAGTTGCGTACTCCGCTGGCGGGGCTGCAGGCCCAAGTCGAGGCTTGGGCGCAGGCCGCGCGGGCCAAAGGGGCGGACGGCGCCATCCTGCTGTCCGCCGACAAAATCATCAAGCTGCGCAGCGCCACCAGGCGTACCTCGCAACTGGCCAACCAGTTGCTGGCACTGTCGCGCGCTGACGCCTCGGCCATGGGCGCCCAGCCCACGCAACGGGTGGACCTCAAGGACCTGTGCGAGTCGGTTTTGCCTGCGCACCTGGATGCCGCCACCCGCAAAGGCATCGACCTGGGGCTGGAAGCGCGGTCTGCGCAAGTGAACGGCCACGAGTGGCTGTTGCGGGAACTGCTGGGCAATCTGGTGGACAACGCCGTCAAATACACCCCACCCGGCGGCACGGTCACGATTCGCTGTGGCCCTCTTCCCGCTCCGGGTGATCACGCCCCTGATACCCGCCCGCCGCACCTGGCCGATGCTGATGCCGAGGCCGAGGCCGACAGCGCGCATCGGCGCTGGGGCGTTTTTCTGGAAGTGGAAGACGACGGGCCCGGCATTGCACCCGAGGAGCGCACCAGGGCCTTGCAGCGCTTTTACCGGGTGCGGGGCACGGCCGGCGAGGGTAATGGCCTCGGGCTGGCGATTGCCGATGAGATTGCCCGTGTGCACCACTCACAGCTGGAGCTTGACTATGCCAGCACAGGCCATGGTGGAGATGCCGGCGATGGAGAAGATGCGGACAATGTTGCGCAAGGCCCACGCGGTTTGCGCGTGCGCCTGCGTCTTTAGTCTTTCGCGTGTTTGGCCTCTTGGGTTCAGCCAGGGCTGTCGTCAGGCTGTGCGAGAATCAATTGCAACGATCACCGGTTTTTTGAAACATTCTTCATACCGCCACTTATGTCCGACTTAGCGTCTGAACCCGAACTGAGCCCGAACGCCACGCCAGCTTCTGCCGAGTCCGCCGTGCGCAAGCGCCCCAAGCCGGGTGAGCGACGGGTCCAGATTCTTCAGGCACTGGCGACCATGCTGGAGCAGCCGGGTGCAGAACGCATCACGACGTCGGCGCTGGCGGCCAGGCTGGAGGTGAGCGAGGCGGCGCTGTACCGGCATTTCGCCAGCAAGGCGCAGATGTTTGAAGGGCTGATCGAATTCATTGAGCAAAGCGTCTTCACGCTGGTCAACCAGATCGGCGAGCGCGAGACAGACCACGCGGCGCGTACCCGCAAACTCGTGGTGATGGTGCTGCAGTTTGCTGAAAAGAATCCGGGCATGACACGTGTGATGGTGGGCGATGCACTGGTGTTTGAAAACGACCGGCTGCAAGAGCGCATGAACCAGTTCTTCGACAAGCTTGAGTCCAGCCTCAAGCAAAGCCTGCGTGACGCAGCGGCCGCCAGCGGCGCCGCCACGCCCACGGTCGATGCCCAGGTGCGTGCTTCGGTGATCGTCGCCTTCATGGTGGGGCGCCTGCAGCGCTTTGCCCGCTCGGGTTTCAAGCGGCTCCCTTCCGAGCACCTGGAAGCCAGCCTGGCGACGTTGTTGGGCTAGGCCCAATGCGGTTCAGTTAGCACACCGCGTGCAGTGCCGATCATCTCCTTCCCCCGCTGGGGGAAGGCCGGGATGGGGGCTCACGGCGTGGGCATCGAGCCGCCGTGCTCACCTGGTCGCCGCTGGCCCCCACCCCAACCCTCCCCCAAAAGGGGAGGGAGCTTCACGGGTACTTGATTGAACCGTATGGGGGCCAGTCCACAGGGAAGCCAGTGGGGGCCGCGGAACGGGCTTTGCCCGGCCGCAGGCGCCGTCCCCTGGAAGGGGAAAAGGCGCGACACGAAGTGCGCGTCCGATAGGGGTGATTTTTTTCTGGAGGGGACGCTACACGCAGTGAGCGTCAGCAGGGGTGAGCTTGTTCACCAGTTCCACAACGTACCGTCATGCTGCAGGCGGTTCACCGGCAGGTAGGCGCGCTGGTAGGGGTATTTGGCGGCCAGCTTCTCGTCGATCTCCACGCCGTGACCGACGGCTTCGCCGCAGTCCATGAAGCCGTTCTTGAAGCTGTAGGCATGCGGAAACACTTCATCGGTCGCCTCAGTGTGGCGCATGTACTCCTGCACGCCGAAGTTCGGCACCCAGGTGTCAAAGTGCAGGGCCGTGCCCATGCACACCGGTGACAGGTCCGTCGCGCCGTGGCAGCCGGTGCGCACCTGGTACATCGCGGCAAAGTCGGCAATGCGCCGCAGGTGCGTGATGCCGCCGGCGTGGACCACGGTGGCGCGAATGTAGTCGATCAGCTGGTTCTGGATCAGGTCCTTGCAGTCCCACAGCGAGTTGAAGATCTCACCCACCGCCAGCGGCGTGGTGGTGTGCTGGCGTATCAGTTTGAACGCCTCCTGGTTCTCCGCCGGCGTGGCGTCCTCGATCCAGAACAGGTGATAGGGCTCCAGTGATTTGCCCAGCCGCGCCGCTTCGATGGGCGTGAGGCGGTGGTGCACGTCGTGCAGCAGGTGAATGTCGGGACCAACGGCCTGGCGCACCGCCTCGAACAGCTTGGGCGTGTGCAGCAGGTATTTCTCCGAACTCCAGTCATGCTCGCTGGGCAGGTCGGCGTCTGCGGGTTCGTAGAACAGCGTGCCTTTGCCCACGCCGTAGACCTTGTCCAACCCCGGCACGCCGCTCTGTGCGCGAATGGCCTGGTAGCCCATTTCCTTGTAGCGCAGGACTTCATCGACGGTTTGCTCGATGTCCTTGCCGTTGGCGTGGCCGTAGACCATCACCCCGGTGCGGCTGCGCCCGCCCAGCAACTGGTACAGCGGCAGGTTCGCCGCCTTGGCCTTGATGTCCCACAGCGCCGTATCGACCGCGGCGATGGCGCTCATGGTCACCGGTCCGCGCCGCCAGTAGGCACCCTTGTAGAGGTATTGCCAGATGTCTTCAATCTGGTGCGCATCACGCCCGATCAGGCAGGGAATCACATGGTCGGTCAGGTAGCTCGCCACCGCCAGCTCGCGGCCATTGAGCGTGGCGTCGCCGATGCCGGTGAGGCCCTCATCGGTTTCGATCTTGAGCGTGACGAAGTTACGGCCGGGGCTGCAGACGATGACGCGGGCGTTGGTGATTTTCATGATGCGTGCTGGGGTTTCAGTGAATGGACGGGGCGGGGGACCGGGGCCGCTGTTTAGCGCCAGGCCTGGGCGAATTCCTTGATCACGCGCTCCAGGTGAGCGCGCATGGCGGCGCGTGCCGCTACGGGGTCTCGCGCCATCAGCGCATCGAAGACGCGCTGATGGTCTTCCTGCGACGACACGCGCAGGGCGGGGCTGTGAAAGTGCTGGTCAATCTTGGCCCACACGGGGCCTTTGGCATGGTCCCACATCGCCGTCACCATCTGCAGCAAAACGCTGTTGCCGGTGGACTCCGCGATATACAGATGAAACCGGCGGTCGGCGGCTTCGTTGGCCACCTTGTCGTCCATGTGCAGGCGCATATCGGCCAGGGCCTCGAAGATGCGGTCAAGATCGGCGTCTTTGCGCGTCTCCGCAGCCACAGAGGCGATTTCAGATTCGATCAGGCAGCGTGCGCGCAGCAGCTCAAACGGCCCCGGCCCGGCCTCTGGCATGAAGACCGGGGTTTGTGTCGCCGTCGCCGGGGTCTGGATCACATAGGCGCCAGAGCCGCCCCTGACCTCGACGGCCCCCTGCAGTTCCAGCGCAATGATGGCTTCGCGCACCGAGGTGCGACTGACCTCGAACTGCTCGGCCAAAGCCCGTTCCGACGGCAGGCGGTCGCCCGCCTTGACACCTTTTTGCGCCAGCAGCGCCAGAATCTGCGCGGCCAGCCGCAGGTAGGGCCGCTCGACGTCGCCCTCTTCAGTGAGCGGTTTTGCTGCGGTAGCGGGAATGAGTTGGAGGTTCATAAGAGGGTTGCCAGAAGGACGGGCCTGTCAGGCACAAGAACTGAAGATGGTTTACCAATTAAGCCAGAGACTGCCAACCCTGACCATTCAACACGGCGTTTCATCGACGTGTCGCCGGGTTTGCTGCTTTTTTTGGGGGCCATGAATGTGACAGGGATGCATAAGTGTATCTCGTAGCGCTTACTGGTTAGACCAAACTATAAGTGGTTTACCAATTTTGATGTTACTGGTTTACCACTATGGCATTTTTGGTTGCCACTTTTAAACTTCCGTTCAGTTGGTGTCAGGCCAGCTCTTCCCAAAACCTGGCTTTTTCAAATCAAACCCAAGCGGAGTCATCTATGCAGATCAAGAAAATTCTCAGAGTTGCGGCGGTCGGCCTGACGGTTCTGGCCAGCGTCGCTTTGACGGGCAATATCGCTTCAGCCCAGACCGTCACCGACATCGTCAAGCGGGGCAAGGTCAAGATTGGCGTCCTGGTGGGGGCACCGCCCATGGGGGCGGTGGACTCGTCCGGCAATCCGGTGGGTTTTGACGCCGATACCGCGACCCTGCTCGGCAAGTACCTGGGCGTGCCGGTGGAGATGGTGGCGCTGGAGCCGCCAGCGCGTATTCCGGCGCTCGAGTCCGGCAAGGTGGACTTTCTGGTCTCGACCCTGGCGCCCACGCCGGAGCGCGCCAAGACGGTGATGTTCACGGTGCCCTACAACGCCTTCCAAGTCGGTATTTACGCCAAAAAAGGCGCCAAGATCAAGGACTGGGCGGACCTCAAAGGCAAGAAGGTCGGCGTGAATCGCGGCTCCAGCGTAGAGCCGACACTGGTCAAGCAGGAGGGCCTGGTCGGCTTGAAGGTCGTGCGTTTTGATACCGACGCCGCCGTGATCCAGGCGGTCTTTTCGGGGCAGATCGACGCGTGTGCCGAGCCTGACACCATGGTCAACCAGAGCCTGAAGGCCCGGCCCGATGGCGACATGGCGCTGAAATTCATGTTCAGCAAACAGCCCAACTCGATGGCCGTGCGCAAAGACGCCTTTGAGCTGCACCAGTGGCTGAACAACACGATCTACTTCATCAAGATCAACGGCGAGCTCGACGAGATCGCGCGCAAGTGGATTGGCTCCCCGCTGCCTGAGTTGCCTACCTTTTGATTTTTCCCTGGTCCCTTGGTCCCCCGGGATAAGGCATTGGCGCCGCCCGAAGCGGCGCCAATGTGCGTGACTTGCCGTTCAACCCGCTGAAAGATGCCTGTGAAAGCCGAGCTTCATTTTCAATCGATTTTTGCCAGCTGGCAGCTCTACGCCGAAGGTGCGCTGGGTACGCTGGGACTGGTGGTGTGCGTCATTCCGCTGGGATTTGCGCTGGCGGTGGCACTGGCGCTGGCGCGCAAGATTGCACCCCAGCCGATTCCCAAACTCGTCACGGTCTATGTCGAGTTTCTGCGCAACACGCCTTTTATCGTCCAGCTTTTTTATGTCTACTTCGGGCTGGGGTCGATGGGATTTCCGATCCCCCCGCTGATGGGGGCCTTGCTGGCGCTGATGCTTAACTTAAGCGCCTATTCCACGGAAATCATCCGGGCCGGCATCGACTCCATTCACCGGTCCCAGCTGGAGGCCGGGTTGTCCCTGTCCATGACCCGCGTCCAGCTGTACCGCCATGTGGTCATCATGCCGGCGCTGGCCAGGGTCTGGCCGGCGCTCAGCAGCCAGTTCGTGCTGACCATGCTGGCCACCAGCGTGTGCTCGTTCATTCCGGTGACCGACCTGATGGCCGCCACCAAGTTTGTGGAGTCCAACACCTCACGCGGTTTTGAGGCCTACCTCATCCCCGCACCGATTTACCTCGGCGTCGCGCTGCTGATGAAGTGGGGTTTGGCCGTGCTGGGGCGGGCGCTGTTCCCGGCGCAGCAGGACGCCAAAGCCAATGCGATTTCGAAAGGTTTGGGATGATGATCGAAAGCTTCGGGTTTCCCGAATTCATGTTTTTGATCCGGTCGCTGGGCTGGACGCTGGCACTGACCGCTTCGTCGCTCCTGCTCGGCAGTGTGATCGGTGCTTTTTTTGCCATTGCGCGGGTGTCTCACAACAATCTGCTGCGCAATGTCGCGGTTCTCTACATTCAGGTGCTGCAGGGCCTGCCGGTTCTGCTGGTGTTGTTCCTGGCGTATTTTGGGCTGGCCTATATGGGTTTCGATCCGCCGGCGCTGGTCATTGCCACCATCGCCCTGGGCCTGTACGCCGGGGCCTATCTGGCCGACATCTGGCGTGGCGCGATGGAGTCGGTGCCCTACCAGCAATGGGAGGCCTCCTCCTCGCTGGCCATGACGCGGGCCCAACAGTTTCGCTTCATCATCCTGCCGCAGTCGGTGCGTATTTCGCTGCCGCCCACGGTCGGGTTTCTGGTCCAGCTGATCAAGAACACCTCGATCGTGTCCGTCGTGGGCTACATCGACCTGATGCGCGCCGGCGAGCATATCGAGACCAGCCTGCACTCTCCCTTCATGGTTTACGGGATCGTGGCGCTGCTGTATTTCTCGCTGTGTTTTCCCTTGTCCCACCTGAGCAAAATGTTAGAGAGGAAAGTACATGCCGATCGTCAAAATTGAAAATGTCGTCAAGCGTTTTGGCGCAGTCGAGGTGCTCAAGGGTGTTTCGCTTGATGTCCAGGCGGGCCAGGTGGTGGCCATCATCGGGCGCAGCGGTTCGGGCAAAAGCACCTTGCTGCGCTGTCTCAACGGGCTGGAAACGATTTACGCCGGCAACATCGACATTGCCGGCCACAAGCTCGACAACAGCGGCCGGCATTTGCGGGAACTGCGCAAGGACGTGGGCATTGTTTTTCAAAGCTACAACCTGTTCCCCCATTTGACCGTGGGTGAAAACATCATGCTGGCGCCGCGCATCACCAAAGGCATCTCGCGGGAAGAAACCCGGCGCATTGCCGAGGCGACGCTGGCGCAGGTGGGGCTCTCGGAGAAATTCGGCGCCTACCCGGAGAAGCTGTCCGGCGGGCAGCAGCAACGCGTGGCGATTGCGCGCTCGCTGGCCATGCAGCCCAAGGTCATGCTGTTCGATGAAGTGACTTCCGCGCTGGACCCCGAGTTGACGGGCGAGGTGCTGATCGTGATGGAAAACCTGGCCAAAAACGGCATGACCATGCTGCTGGTGACGCACGAGATGGGTTTTGCCAAGAGCGTGGCCGACATCACCGTCTTCATGCACCAGGGCAAGGTCTGGGAGGCCGGCCCGTCAGAGCAACTCTTTGCATCTCCCCAAACGCCCGAGCTGCGGCAATTCATTGGCGGCAGCCTGAAATAGCCGTCCTTATCCTTCATTGCAACGCCTCGTTCCATTCACTGACCCCATCCAAATTTGCGATTCAAACCCATGACCACAGCCCAACGCCACACTCCCGCCGACCTGACCCGATTTGCCAGCCAGTTGCTCACGGCCGCCGGCCTGCCCGCCGTCAAGGCAGACACCGTGGCCCGTTTGCTGGTGCTGACCGACATGATGCAGCGCCACACCCACGGCGTGGCGCTGTGCCCGCTCTACATCGACCAGTTGAAGAACCAGCTGATGGGCACTGACGGTGAGCCCGAAGTGGTGCGGGACACGGGAGCCACCGTGGTGTGGGACGGCCACTACCTGCCCGGTCTGTGGCTGGTCGACAAGGCCTTGAGCCTGGCGTTCGAGCGCGTCGCCCGGCACGGCGTCGTGACCTTCGCCATGCGCCGCAGCCACCATATCGCCTGCCTGGCCGCGCTGGTCAAACAGGCCACCGACCGGGGCCTGGTGGCCATCCTTGCCACGTCCGATCCGGGTGGCAAGTTTGTCGCACCTTTCGGCGGACGTGATCCGGTGTTGACGCCCAACCCGTTTGCCATCGGCTACCCCGGCAGGAAGGCCCCGGTGCTGGTGGACATCTGCGCCTCCATCACCACCGTCTCCATGGCCCGCACCAAGGCCGCCGCCGGTGTGCAGTTCGAACACCCCTGGTTGATGGACAACGCCGGCCAGCCGACCACCGACCCGCGTGTGCTGGAGCAGACCACGCCGCGCGGCTCCCTGCTGCTGCTCGGCGGCGCGGAATACGGCCACAAGGGTTTTGGCCTGGCCCTGATGGTCGAGGCCCTGACTCAGGGGCTGGCCGGCCACGGCCGAATCGATGCCCCCAACCGCTGGGGCGCCAATGTGTTTCTGCAGGTCATGGACCCGGAAGCCTTTGCCGGCCGCGACAACTTCCTCACGCAAATGGATTTCATTGGCGACGCCTGCCGCGCCAGCACACCGGTTCAGGCCGATGGCCTGGTGCGTTTGCCGGGCGACCAGGCCAGCGGCAACATCGCGCGCGCGCAGCGACAGGGCATTGCCCTGAGTGAGGCCACGCTGGACAAGCTCGCGGCCTGTGCGGCCCAATTGGGCGTTGTACCTTTGGGCAATGCATGAGCATGGCAGCCACCAGTGCCGGAGCCACTAGCGCCGGAAAAAGGCAGATCGCCCTCTCGGCCGTCGATGGCAAGCTGGTGCTGGACAAGGGCGCCATCAAAGTCATCAACCACGGTGAGCGCGACGGCGCCATGCTGTACGACCTGTCCGTCTTCCCACCCCGGGAAGTGGGCTATCTGGCCATGCCCACCAGCCTGGCCGGCCCGCCGCAAAGCGTGGCCGTCAGCCCGGACCAGACGCTGGCCCTTGTCACGGCCGCGCAAAAGACCGATCCGGCCAACCCCGCGCGTACGGTACCCGACACGCGCGTGACCGTCATCGACATCGCGTCCGGGCCCGCACGCATCACGCAAACCCTGGAAGCCGGGCTGGGCCCCACGGGGGTGTCGTTTTCACCCGACGGGCGCATGGCCGTGGTGGCCAACCGCAATGACGGCACGTTGTCCGTGTTCCGTGTCGAGGGCCAAACCCTGGCCAAAACCGCCACCGTGCCGGTCGGCGACCGCCAGTGCCAGCCTGCTTCGACGGCTTTCACGCCCGATGGCGCCACCCTGCTGGTGTCGCGCGACGGCGACCACTTCGTGTCGGTCTTTGACGTGGCCGATGGCCAGGTGCGGGCGGCCGGGCGCGACATCAGCGCCGGCATCAAGCCCTATGGCCTGTCGGTGGCGCCCAACGGTCAGTTCGCGGTGACGGCGAACGTAGGGCGGGTCAGCGGCGATGCGGACTCGATCAGCGTGATCGATCTCACGCGCAAGCCCTACCGCGTGGTGGACACGCTGGGTGTTGCCGCGACGCCGGAAGCGGTGCTGGTCTCGCCCGATGGCGCCTGGGTGGTGGCGGTGTGCCACAACGGCTCCACCCGTGCGGAGGACTCGCCTTTTTTCAACCCGAACGGCACCCTGGTGGTGTTCCGTGTCAGCGGCCTGCAGCTGGTCCGCCATGCCGAGCACCCGATTGGCCGCTGGGCGCAGGGCGCAGCGTTTTCGCACGACAGCACTGCCCTGCTGGTGCAAAACACCGTGGAGCGTGAGCTGCAGGTGTTTCGCGTCAGCAGCCAGGGTTTCACCGACACTGGCGAGCGGCTGCCCATTTCATTCGGCAGCTTTGCCGCCATCCGCACCGTCGATTTTCCATCCGCCTGATCACCTATGCAGCCATTGACCCAAGCCACACTGACGCAACTGGTGCAACCAACACAACGGACGAGCGCTGCGCTGACCATGCCGTCGTCCGTGCAGCTGCCGCGCTACCGCCGCACCGATGCCCGTGTGGGCGTGGTGCATCTGGGGCTGGGCGCTTTTCACCGCGCCCACCAGGCCATGGTGTTTGATGCCCTGTTGCAGCGCGGCGACCCGCGCTGGGGCGTGCTGGGCGTGGCCATGCGCACGACCGAACTGGCCGATGCACTGACCGCGCAAGACGGGCTGTATGCGGTGCAGCTGGCCAGCCGCGAGGCGCTGCGCTGGCAAGTGGTTGGCGCTGTGCTGCAGACCTGTGTGGCGGCGCGTGAGCCTGAGCAGGTGGTGGCGGCCATCGCCGCACCCGGCACGCGCTGGGTCACGCTGACGGTGACCGAAAAAGGCTATGGCCCGGCGCTGGCGGCCTTGCTGATGCAGGGGCTGGCGGCGCGTCATGCGGCGGGTTTGGGCGGGCTGACGATCGCTTCCTGCGACAACCTCTCTGACAACGGCCGCAAGCTGCAGCAACTGTGTGTGGATGCGGCGCAGCACGATGCTGCGCTGGCGCAGTGGATTGACACCGCCTGCGCCTTTCCCAACAGCATGGTCGACCGCATTGTGCCGGCCGCCACCGCACAGCATCGCAGCGATGCGGCACAGGCGCTGGGACTGGCGGATGCCTGCGCCCTGGGCACCGAAGAATTCTGGGAGTGGGTGATCGAGCGCCGCTTTGTCGACGACGCGGATGGCGACGCGCTGGCGGCTGCCGGTGTCCAGGTGGTGGAAGACGTCAAGCCCTTTGAGGAGGCCAAGCTGCGCATGCTCAATGGCAGTCACACGGCCATCGCGTTGATCGGTGCGGTGCTGGGCTTGCCCACAGTGGCCGACTGCATTGCCCGGCCGGCCATCCGCCGCTTTGTTGACGGCCTCATGACCGACGTGATGATGCCGCAGCTGCAGCGTCCCGGGCTGCCGGCCTACCGCGACGCCTTGCTGGCGCGCTTTGCCAATCCCGAACTCCGGCACAAGGTACACCAGATCGCCACCGACAGTTCGCTGAAAATCCCGCTGCGCTGGACGGCGACGGTGCAGGCCCGCCTGGCCGCTGGCACGAGTGTTGAGCCGCTGGCGCTGGCGACGGCCGTGTGGATGCGCTACCTGCTGGGCGCGGATGAACAGGGCCAAGCCTATGCCATCTCGGACCCGCTGGGGCCGGCCTTGCAGGCTACCGCGCAGCGGCGCCGGGACGATGTGCCTGGCACGGTGCGTGCGCTGCTCGCCGTGAGCTCGATATGGGGCGAGGTGTTGCCGCACGATGCACGCTGGACCGCGCGCGTGGAGCACTGGTTGCAGGTCATTCGGCGCCAGGGTGTCGCTGCTGCGCTGGCGCAGCTGCAGCCGTCAGCTTGAGCCCTTGCCGGGACTTCTCTCAATTATCAGACGGGCATTCGGCTACCGTTCGTCCTGAGCCTGTCGCAGGGCTTCGTCACTTCGACAAACCCAGGACAGGCCAGGCTCAGCCTGAACGGTGTGGTGCCATGATTTACATCAATAAGGCGATAAAGCAATAAGACGGTGCGCACTGGTTGCGCCGCACCGCTGCGACCTGTTCGCACCGCAGCAAGGCGCGAACAGCCGCGGGTTCACTCAATCGAACTGCAGGCCGCCGTTGAGGTCCAGCACCTCGCCGGTGATGAAACCGCTCAGCGGGTGCGCCAGAAACAGCACACTGTGGGCAAATTCCTCGAGCTCGCAAAAGCGGCCCACCGGGATTTTCTGGCGCAGCTCGGCTTGTCGCTCGGCGCTGACCTGCTCGGTCAGCATCTGGGTCTTGACGAAGGTCGGGGCCAGGGCGTTGCAGGTCACGCCAAACGGGGCGTATTCGCGTGCAAAGCTGAAGGTCAGCGAGATCACRCCGCCCTTGCTGGCCGCATAGGCCGGCAGCGGCGACAGGCCGCCGGTTTTGGCGCCGTATGACGACACGTTGACGATGCGGCCAAAGCCGCGTGCCTTCATGCCCGGCGCCACGCGCTGGCTCACGTAAAACACGCCATCGAGGTTGATGCTCAGCGTCTTGCGCCAGAGTTCGGGGGTGGTTTGTTCGCAATTGGCGTACTGCAGAAAACCGGCATTGTTCACGCACACGTCGATGCGGCCAAAGCGCGCCTCGATCTGGTCGCAGGCCGCATGCACCTGGGCCTGATCGCTCACGTCCATGGTGAAGCAGGCCAACCGGTCGCCGTGCGATGCCAGCAAGCTGGCGACCTGGTCGGTCCGCAAGTCGGTGGCGGCTACACGGTAGCCTGCGTCGAGCAGGGCGCGGACGGTCGCCAGGCCCATGCCGGCGTTGGCGCCGGTGACGAGGGCGACCTGGTCCTGAATGGGGGGAGTCATGGTGTTGAAAGACATTTGAAAAGTATTTGATTAAAAAGTGTTTGAGAGTGTTTTGAATACCTGGCCATTGATCTATCCGTTCAAATAGCTATCAATTTGGTAGCGGAATGTAATAGCTGAATGGTAGGGCTGTGGAAATCAGTCCTGCAAGGTCGCACCGACCTTGCGGCCGGCGGCAACCATCTCTTGCCAGGTCTGGTCATCCACCGTGATGCCTTCGACTTCCCGCTGCGCGCGGGTGGCACGCTCCGGGTCGCCGGCAATCTGCACGGCGTCAAAGCCGGATCCGACCGGCCCGGCCTGGAGCCAGTCCACAAAGGCCACCGCTTCCTGCTCGAAAGCGGCCTGGGTGCCCAGCTTGGCTGGGTCGATCAAAATCGTCAGCATGCCATTGACGACGGCGCGCACGGCCGGGTCGGTGGCTTTGTGCCAGGTGCCGCCGCCTGTCAGCGCGCCGCCCAGCAGTTCGCAGGCCACGGCCATGCCGTATCCCTTGTGCTCGCCAAAGGCCAGCAGCGCGCCAAACAGCCCATTGCTCTGGGGCACCACCACCACGCCCGGGTCGGTGGTCGGGTTGCCGTGTTCGTCGATGAGTGTGCCGGGCTCAACCTGAATCCCCTTGTTGTGCGCCACACGCATCTTGCCCTGCGCCACGCGGCTGGTGGCAAAGTCGAGAATGAAATGAGCCCCCACGCTCGTCACTTCGTGTACTTCGCTGCCCCCCGAGGGGGCTGAGCTTGCTTGGGGCGGCCCTTCGCGGCGCTCGCTCGCGCCACGCCCCTTCAGTGGAATGCCGATGCAGCAGGGGTTGGTGCCAAAGCGGCCATCGCCTCCGCCAAACGGCGCCACCACCGGTCGCGACAGCACGTTGACAAAATGCAGGGACACCAGGCCTTGATCCACCGCCATTTCGGCGAAGTGCCCGATGCGCCCGAGGTGGTGGGCATTGCCCAGCGTCATGATGCAGCTGCCGTGGGTCTTGGCGCGGTCTATGCCCAGCGCCATCGCCTGCTCGCCGACGACCTGGCCGTAACCGCGCTGGCCGTCCAGCGTGAGCAGCGAGCCGGTGTCGAGGACTACCCGCACGCTGCTGTTGGGTTTCAGGCCGCCTTCCAGCACCGCGTCCACGTAACGCGGCAGCATGCCCACGCCGTGCGAGTCATGGCCGCTCAGGTTGGCCAGCACCAGGTTGGCGGCAACAGTGGCCGCCTCTTCGGGCGAACTGCCGGCGGCTCTTAAAACAGTCGCTACCTGGACTCGTAACTGGGGGGCGGAGATGGTGTGGCTCATGAGGGTGTCGAAGGTGTTGTGGGTTTTATTCCCTCTCCCCCTGGGAGAGGGTCAGGGTGAGGGCCTCTCGGCGCGCAGGGCCCTCACCCCCGCCCTCTCCCAGCGGGAGGGGGAGTGAAGAAAAGGACTACATCACCGCGCCGACTTGCCAGGGCACAAACTCGTTTTGCCCGTAGCCGTGTTTTTCGCTTTTGCTGGGTGCGCCCGAGGCGGTGGCCAGCACCAGTTCGAAAATGCGTTGCCCCATCTCGGCCACCGTGCTGCTGCCGTCGATGATTTCGCCGCAGTTGATGTCCATGTCGTCTTCCTGCTTGCGCCACAGCGCCGAGTTGGTCGACAGCTTGAGCGAGGGCGAGGGCGCGCATCCATAGGCCGAGCCGCGGCCGGTCGTGAAGCAGATCAGGTTGGCGCCGCCGGCCACCTGGCCGGTTGCGCTGACCGGGTCGTAGCCGGGCGTGTCCATGTAGACAAAGCCGTGGGCCTGCACCGGCTCGGCGTATTCGTAGACCGCCTGCAGGTTGCTGGTGCCGCCCTTGGCGACGGCGCCCAGCGATTTTTCCAGGATGGTGGTCAGCCCGCCGGCCTTGTTGCCCGGCGAGGGGTTGTTGTTCATCTCGCCTTCGTTGATTTCGGTATAGTGCTCCCACCACTTGATGCGCTGGATCAGCTTCTCTGCCACCTCGGGTTTCACCGCCCGGCGCGTCAGCAGGTGTTCCGCGCCGTAAATTTCGGGTGTCTCGCTCAGGATGGCGGTGCCGCCGTGTGCCACCAGCAGGTCCACCGCCGCGCCCAGCGCCGGGTTGGCGCTGATGCCGGAGTAGCCGTCCGAGCCGCCGCACTGCAGGCCGATGGTGATGTGCGCGGCGCTGCAGGGCTCGCGTTTCACGTTGTTGACCGCGGGCAGCATCTCGTTGATCAGTGCCACGCCTTTGGCCACGGTCTTGGTCGTGCCGCCCGTGTCCTGGATGTTGAACACCTTGAAGGTTTCGCCTTCCCGCAGGCTGCTGTGGGCCAGCCAGGCATTGATCTGGTTGGCTTCGCAGCCCAGCCCCACCACCAGCACGGCGGCGAAGTTGGCGTGCGTGGCGTAACCGGCCAGCGTGCGCTGCAGCATCTGCATGCCCATGCCCTCGGTGTCCATGCCACAGCCGGTGCCGTGGGTCAGCGCCACTACGCCATCGACATTCGGAAAATCGGCCAGTGCCGCCGGGTTGGTGCGCCGCGAAAAATGGTCGGCTATGGCGCGGGCCGCCGTGGCCGAGCAGTTCACGCTGGTCAGCACGCCGATGTAGTTGCGTGTCGCGACGCGGCCGTCGGCCCGCTTGATGCCCATGAAGGTGGCTTCCCGCCGCGGCGGCTCGGGTTTGACATCGGCGCCAAAGGCGTAGTCGCGCTCGAAGTCGCCCTTGTCCGGGCCCATGTCGAGGTTGTGCGTGTGCACATGCTCACCGGCGGCAATCGGTTTGCTGGCAAAGCCGATGATCTGGTTGTAACGCCGCACGGGCTCGCCCGGCGCGATGGCGTGGGTGGCAATCTTGTGGCCGGCCGGGATCAGGCCCTTGACCGGGACACCTTCGACGCTGGTGCCGCTCAGCAGTTGCTGGCGGGCGATCAGGACGTCATCGGCAGGGTGAAGGCGAATGAATGGGGTCATGGAAATTTCTCTTCAGTCAAACATTTCAACAAAATACATCAACAAGACATTTCAATAAAACATCTTCGGCAGCCACAGCACCAGCTTGGGGAAGTAGGTGATGATGATCAGACTGCCCAGCAGCGGAAACAGCCAGGGCAGGATGGCGATGGTGGTGCGCTCGACCGAGAGCTTGGCCACGCGCGCCAGCACAAACAGCACCATGCCCATGGGCGGGTGCAGCAGGCCAATCATCAGGTTGAGCACCATCACCAGTCCGAAATGGATGGGGTCAATGCCCAGCTGCACGGCGATGGGCACCAGGATGGGCACCAGAATCGTGATGGCCGCCGTAGGCTCCAGGAAGCAGCCCACAAACAGCATCAGTACATTGGCCAGCAGCAGGAAAACCCAGGCCTCCTTGGTGAAAGCCAGCACCCAGCTGGCGATGTCGGTGGTCACGCCGGTGGCTGTGAGCATCCAGCCGAAGATGGACGCCGCGGCCACGATGAACAGCACGGTGGACGTCGTCTCCACGGTATCGAGGCACACCTTCACGAAACTCTTGAAGGTCAGCGTGCCGTACCAGGCAAAGCCGAGAATCAGCGACCAGACGCAGGCAGCAATGGCGCCTTCGGTGGGCGTGAAGATGCCGGTGGTCATGCCGCCGATCAGCAGCACCGGCGTCATGATGGGCAGCACGGCCTGGAACTTGAACGCCTTGTCGGCCGCGAACAGCGCCACCAGCGCGGCGGCCACGGTAACTTGCGGCGGAAAGTCCAGCTTGCCGATCAGCAGCCACAGCAGCAGGGGCCAGCCGATGACCACGGCGGTCTCGATCAGCGCCTTGCTCAGGCGGCTCCACTCGAACTTGACGTCGGCGCCCCAGCCGTTCTTGTGGGCGAAGTAAGCCACCGTCAGCATCATCAGGATGGCCATCATGACGCCCGGCAGTATGCCCGCCAGAAACAATGCGCCGACGCTGACGTTGGCCATCATGCCGTAGATCACAAAGGGCAGGCTGGGCGGAATGATGGGCCCCAGCGTGGCGGAAGCCGCCGTCACGCCCACGGCAAATTCGGTGCTGTAGCCGTGGTCCTTCATGGCCTTGATCTCGATCGTGCCGAGTCCGGCCGCGTCGGCGATGGCGGTGCCGCTCATGCCGGCAAACACCACCGAACCCACGACATTGACATGGCCCAGCCCGCCCTTCATCCAGCCCACCAGCGCCAGCGCGTAGTTGTAGATGCGGTTGGTGATGCCGGCGTTGTTCATCAGGTTGCCGGCCAGGATGAAGAAGGGCACGGCCAACAGCGGAAAGCTGTCGATGCCGCTGACCATGCGGTGAATCACCACGAAGGGCGGGGAGCTCTGGGTGAACAGGATGTAGAGGAGCGAGGCGCCGGCCATGGCCATGGCCACCGGAAGGCCGCCGCTCATCAGGAACAGGAAAACAACCTTCAACATTTAACGGTCCTCCATGGTGGATTCAGGGCGTTCCAGCACGCTGTAGCCGCGCTTCACGTGCACACGCATGACCCAGAGCGAGCGCACGCACATGGCCGCAAAGCCGATCAGGCAGATGCCATACACCAGGTTCATGGGCAAGTCGACGATGGTCATTTTGTAATTGCCCATCTTCATCATCATTTGCCAGGTCAATACAACCGCAGCCGCCAGGAAGGCGATGCGCAGCACATCGGTGAGCAGGGCCATGGCCCGCCCCAGCCAGGGTGGCATGAAGCGGTAGAAAAAGTCGACCTGGATGTGGTTGTTCTTGGCCACGCCAATGGCGGCGCCCACGAACACGGTGGCGATCAGCAGGTAGCGCGCGATCTCTTCGGTCCAGGCGGCGGAGTCGTTCATCACATAGCGTGTGAAGAATTGGTAGAAAACCGTCAGCCCCAGTGCCCAGAAAAACAGCAGTGCCGCCCAGGCTTCGGCGGGTGTGTCCGACAGGTCAACCGCTTCGTCGGTGGCATGGAACTCGCCGTCGTCGCCCATGACCTTGGGCAGGGCGTCGATGTCAGGAATGGTGATCATGATGGTAGGGCGCAGGGGTTGGTGGGGAAGCCCCTCCCCGCGACGGGGAGGGGATCGAATGGCATGGGGATGGCGATCTGCAGCGTTAAGCCCCGCCCAGGTTCGGCGGGGCAACACGCAGTGCCTACTTGAGGGCCTGGATGCGGTCCCAATCCTTCTTGTCATAGCCCATGGAGCTCATGTCCACGGCTTTCACGATGCGGTCGCGGAACTCGTCCTTGTTGACCGTGACGACATTGAGGCCTTTTTTCTTGAACTCGTCGACCAGCTCGCCTTCACGTTTCTTGATGTCAGCCGTGGCGCTGGCTGCGGCCTCCTGCATCACGTCGGTGAAGATTTTCTTGTCCGCATCGCTGAGCTTGGTCCAGACGTGGGGGCCGACCTGCGTCACCAGTGAGTCCAGGATGTGGCCGGTCAGGATGATGTTCTTCTGGACCTCGAAAAACTTCTTGGCTTCGATGGTGGGCAGCGGATTTTCCTGCGCATCGACGGTGCCGTTCTGCAGGGCCAGGTAGACCTCGGCAAAAGCGATCGGCGTCGGGTTGGCGCCGCAGGCGCGCGGCAAGGCCATGTAGGCGGGCACGTCCGGCACCCGCATCTTCAGGCCCTTCATTTCATCGCAGGTCTTGAAGAGCTTGTTGCTGGTGGAGTGGCGTGCGCCGTAGTAGGTGACGGCGACGGTCTGCACGCCCGTTTTCTGCTTATAGCCGTCGGCCAGTTCCTTGAAGACATCGCTCTTGGAGTATTTGAGCAGGTGCTCAGGGTCGCGGAAGGTGTAGGGGTAGTAGCCCACGCCGATGCGCGGAAAGCTGCGGGCAGCGAAGGAGGCGCCCGAGATGATGATGTCGACGGTGCCCAGCTGCAAGCCCTGGTTGATGTCGCTTTCCTTGCCCAGCGTGGAAGCCGGGAACACCTGGATCTCGTAGCGGCCGGCGGTGCGCTTCTTGATCTCGTCTGCCGCCCAGACCGACCACTTGTGATAGGGCTCCGACGTTTCATACACGTGGGCCCACTTCAGCTTGGTTTGCGCATGGGCGATGCCAAATGACCCCATGGTCCCCGCCAATATTGCGCACAGGGCCATGGTTTTTATCGTCGATCGTTTTGTCATGTTGTCTCCTCGGTTGAAAAAAGGTGAACGTGAAAAGTTAAAAAATTGAAGAAGGTAAAAGTAAAAGCAGGGAAGTGCTGGACGCAGGCATCAGCTCGTCTTCGCGCGGCGCCAGCTCGCGCTGAATCGGGTGTGGGATTTGTCCATGTGGGCATGCATCGCAGCGCGGGCAGCGGCGCCGTCATGCGCGCAGATGGCGGCGTAAATCGCTTCGTGCTCGTCGATGGCGGATTGCCATGACTTCATGGTCTCGAAATAGCCACCCAGGCGCGTGAACAGCGGGCCGCGGCGCGAATCCCAGAAGCTCTGGACGGTTTCGATCAGCACCACGTTGCCGCAGGCCTCGACGATCGCGGTATGAAAGGCCCGGTCGCCTTCGAGCGGCAGTACGCCGCGCCCGGCATCGTTTTTCATGGCGTCTATGGCTTTGCGCATCGCGTCAATGTCTTTGCGTTTGGCCTGGACGGCGGCCATGGAGGCAATTTCGCCTTCCACCACGCGGCGCGCCCGGATGAGTTCCAGCGGTCCCCATTCGGTCGGCGCAATCTGCGGCCCGTTTTTCCGCTGAACCTGGTTCGACCGGTCCAGCACGTAAACGCCGGAGCCGGTGCGCACTTCGACCCAGCCTTCCACTTCCAGCGCGATCAGGGCTTCACGCACGGAGGGGCGGCTCACGCCCAGTTGCTTGGCCAGGTCGCGCTCAGCCGGCAGGCGTTTGCCAGCCGCAAACTCGCCCTTGCTGATCAGCGAGCGCAATTGCTCGGCAATCTGGCGATAGAGGCGTTTCGGTTCGACGGTTTGGATGGGCATGCGGGCTTTGGCGGCGAATTAAGGGTTAGCCAGAATTGGACAAGTGGTAAGACCAATTGATAATCCCATGAATCCACCGGCGGTGGCATCCGGCTAAACCCTGTAATACCGTTCATGACCTGAATAACCGACCTGAATAACCGCGAATAACCCTGGATACCCTTCTGCACCATGAAACCGCAAGTAACGATCGAATCCATACGCCTGCGGCAGGTCAATTTGCCGCCCAAGGTCGTGCGCACCGACGCCATCCAGTCCTTTGTGACGCAGGAGACGCTGCTGCTGACCGTGCGCTGCAGCGATGGCGTGGAGGGCACCGGCTACGCCTACACCATAGGCACCGGCGGCTCGTCGGTGATGGCTTTGCTGCATGACCACCTGGCGCCGCGCCTGCTGGGCCGCAACCCGCTGTTGATTGAAGCCATCTGGAAAGACCTGTTTTTTCATACCCACGCCACGGCTGTCGGGGCCATCACCAGCCTGGCGCTGGCCTGCGTGGACACCGCGCTGTGGGACTGGCGCGCGCGCAGCCAGAACCTGCCCTTGTGGCAACTGCTGGGTGGCGCGCAGCCGCGGGTGCCGGTCTACACCACCGAAGGTGGCTGGCTGCACCTGAGCGCGGATGAGCTGGTGGACCAGACGCTGGCCGCCAAGGCCGAGGGTTTCAAGGGCGCCAAGATCAAGGTCGGCCGGCCGCATGTCAGCGAGGACGTGGCGCGCCTGTCCAAGGTGCGCGAGGCGGTCGGTGCGGGCTTCAACATCATGACCGATGCCAACCAGGGCTTCAACCGCCCCGAGGCCGTGCGTCGGGCGGCGGCTTTTGCCGCGCTGGACCTGGCCTGGCTGGAAGAGCCGCTGCCCGCGGAAAACATCTCCGGCCACCGGCATCTGCGCGAACACACGGCCATTCCGGTGGCGGTGGGCGAGTCGATGTACCACCTCAGCCAGTTCCGCGAATACCTGGAGCAGGGCGCCTGCAGCATCGTTCAGCCCGACGTGGCCCGCATCGGCGGCATCACGCCCTGGATCAAGGTGGCGCATCTGGCCGAGGGCTTTGATGTGCCGGTGTGTCCGCACTTCCTGATGGAGCTGCATGTGAGCCTGTGCGCCGCCGTGCCCAACGCGGCCTGGGTCGAGTACATACCGCAGCTCGACGACATCACGACCAGCCGCATCCGCGTCGACGGCGGCTATGCCTTCCCGCCGGACACGCCCGGCCTGGGCATTGAATGGGACTGGCCTGTCATCGGCAAGCGGCAGCTTGCCGACGTGACCATCAAGTAAGTCATCGCAATCATCACAACCATCGTCAACAACCAAGGAACAAGCATGAGACTCCAGGGAAAAACCGCACTGGTCACGGCCGCCGGACAGGGCATCGGAAAGGCCACCGCACTGGCCATGGCGGCCGAGGGCGCCCAGGTGTGGGCTACCGACGTCAATGAGAAACTGCTCGCCGATTACGCCGGCGTGCCCAACATCAAAACTGCGGCGCTCAATGTGCTCGACAAGGCCGCCATCCAGAAACTGGCAGCCGAGTTGCCGCCGCTCAATGTGCTGTTCAACTGCGCCGGCTTTGTCCACGCCGGCTCCATCCTGCAGGCCACCGACGAAGACTGGGACTTTGCCTTCAACCTCAATGTGCGCTCGCAGTTCTGGATGATCCAGGCGGTGCTGCCCAAGATGCTGGCCCAGGGCGGCGGCAGCATCATTAACATGGCCAGCGTCTGCGGCTTCAAGGGCCTGCCAAACCGCTTTGTCTATGGCGCCTCCAAGGCCGCGGTGACCGGCCTCACAAAATGCGTGGCCGCCGACTTCGTGACGCAGGGTGTGCGCTGCAATGCCATTTGCCCCGGCACGGTCGATACCCCCTCGTTGCAGGACCGCATCAATGTGTTTGAGGACCCCGACGAGGCGCGGAAAAATTTCATCGCGCGCCAGCCCATGGGCCGCCTCGCGCAGGCCCATGAAATTGCGCCGCTGGTGGTGTTTCTGGCCAGTGACGAATCGGCCTTTGTGACGGGGCAGTCCTATGCCATCGACGGCGGCATGACCATATGAACCAGCTTGACCTGGCCGGCCGCCATGCGGTGATCACCGGCGGCGCGGCGGGCCTGGGCTTTGCCATTGCGCAGCGCATGCTGGCTTCGGGCGCGACCGTCACCGTGTGGGACCTCAACCCGCAGGCGCTGGCGGCGGCCCGAACCGAACTCGGTGCGGGTGTGCATACCGTTGTGGTGGATGTGAGCAGCCATGCCAGTGTGGTGGAAGCCGTGCGGCAAACCGTGGGCCACCAACCGGTCATTGATGTGCTGGTCAACTCGGCCGGCATCACCGGCCCCAACGTTAAGCTGTGGGACTACCCGCCCGAGCAATGGATGCAGGTGCAGCAGGTCAACCTGAACGGACTGTTCTTCTGCTGCCGCGAGGTGGTGCCGCACATGCGCACGCGCAACTATGGCCGCATCATCAATATCGCCTCGGTGGCGGGCAAGGACGGCAATCCCAATGCCAGTGCCTACAGTGCCAGCAAGGCAGCGGTGATTGCGCTGACCAAGTCCTTGGGCAAGGAACTCGCCGATACTGGCGTGCGCGTCAATTGCGTGACGCCGGCTGCGGTAAAGACGCCAATTTTTGACCAGATGACGGCGGAACACATCCAGTTCATGCTGTCGAAAATCCCGATGGGCCGCTTCGGCACCCCCGAGGAGGTCGCCGCCATGGTGACGTGGCTGGCCACCGAAGAGTGTTCGTTCTCGACCGGCGCGGTGTTCGATCTATCTGGCGGGCGTTCGACTTATTGACCTATTGATATGACTTTGATTTAACCAGAAGGAAAAACCATGAAACTCGTTCGTTATGGCAACCCGGGCAAGGAAAAGCCCGGACTGATTGATGCCGAAGGCAAGCTGCGCGACCTCAGCGGCGTGATCAAGGACATCGGTCCCGACCAGCTCGGCGATGCGGCGCTGGCCAAGCTGCGCAAATTGAAAACCGACAAGCTGCCACTGGTCAGGGGTTCGCCGCGCATGGGCTGCCCGGTCAGCGGTGTCGGCAAGTTCATCGCCATCGGGCTGAACTACGCCGACCACGCGGCCGAGTCCGGCTTGCCGATTCCCGCCGAACCCGTCGTGTTCATGAAGGCCACCAGCTGCATTCAGGGGCCCAACGATCCGGTCATGCTGCCCAAGGGCTCGGTCAAGACCGACTGGGAAGTCGAGCTCGGCGTGGTGATCGGCACCCGCGCACGCTATGTGTCGCAGAAGGACGCGCTCACTTATGTGGCCGGCTACTGCACCATCAATGACGTCAGCGAGCGCGAGTTCCAGATCGAGCGCGGCGGTACCTGGGACAAGGGCAAGGGTTGCGACACCTTCGGCCCGATCGGYCCCTGGCTGGTGACGCGCGACGACGTGCCCAACCCGCAAAAACTGAGCATGTGGCTGGAGGTCAACGGCAAGCGCATGCAAAACGGCTCTACCAAAACCATGATTTTCAGCGTGGCCAAGCTCGTYAGCTACGTCAGCCAGTTCATGACGCTGGAGCCCGGCGACGTSATCACCACRGGCACGCCCCCWGGCGTGGGCCTGGGCATGAAACCGCCGGTGTACCTGAAAAAGGGCGACCAGATGGCGGTGTGGATCGAGGGCCTGGGCGAGCAGAAGCAGACGGTCGTGCCGTTCAAGCTCGTGAAATAAAGCCCCCACGGTCGCTCGCTTCGCGTAGCTCCCGAGGCCTTGCAGGCCGCGGCTCGCGAGACGCTTCGCCTCTGTCGCCTGTCCAAAGCTGCTCGAGCAGCTTTGGAGCCGCAGGCTCCAGCCCCTCGGGGGCCGCTGCGCCTGCGGCCCGGCCCTTCGACAGACTCAGGACAAGCCAACGCCGGTTCCGCGGCTCATGCTGGGTTAAAGACTTCAGGGAGCACAACCAGGGTGCCGCGGGACTGGCTTTGCCAGACCGCAGGCGCCGCCCCCTGGAGGGGGGAACAAGCTACACGCAGTGAGCTTGGACAGGGGTGGGCTAATTCACCGCCCCCTGAGGGGGGAACAGGCTACACGCAGTGAGCCTGGACGGGGGTGGGCTTGTTCTAGGGTTTACCCTTGGTTTGGCTAGACCTTGTTCTCTATAAACAGACACTCCATCACCCTCAGGGTTTGACTGTCATGGAATTGTTGCAAAATAGAACGATCGTTCGTTTTATTTTGGCTCAATCCCATGACCGTCAATGAACTTCCTGTCAAAACCGTTCCCGTCCCGGCTGCGCCTATCCCTGCGATCGGTGCAGCCGTGCCCAAAAGCCAGCAAAAAGGCCAGCAGACCAAGGCGGCCATTGTCGATGCTGCCTTGGGGCTGGCCACACAAATTGGCCTGGAGGGCCTGAGCATAGGAGCGCTCGCCGAAGTCATGCACATGAGCAAGTCCGGCGTGTTTGCCCATTTTGGCTCACGCGAGGAACTGCAGATTTCGGTGGTCCGCGAATACCACAGCCGCTTCGAGGAAGAGGTGTTCTTCCCGGCATTGCAGGCTTCCAGGGGTCTGCCGCGCCTGCGCGCACTGTTTCACAACTGGATGAACCGCACCTCGGTCGAGATCGATTCGGGATGCCTGTACATCAGCGGTGCCGTCGAATTCGACGACCGGCCGGGGCCGGTGCGCGATGCGCTGGCGGGCTCGGTGCGGACCTGGCTGGCCGCGATGTACCGCGCCGTGATGCAGGCCAAGGAGGCCGGGCACCTGCAGCGCGATGCCRACGAACAGCAGATGGTCTTCGAGATTCACGGACTCATTCTCGCGCTGCATTACGAAGCCCGTTTCCTGAAGTCCCCCGGCTCTGTCGCCCGCGCCAACACCGGCTTTGCCAACATCCTGGCGCGTTACGGCAACGATGCGCCGTCGCCAGCAGAGCCATCCCCTGGCGCTTCGCCGACGAAGGCGCCGGCAAAAAACTCTCCCAAAATATCTTCATCTTCGAAACCGGCTTAAAGCCAAAGGACCCTCCATGCCTCAGTACACCCCACCCCTGCGCGACATGCAATTCGTCATGCACGAAGTGCTCAAGGTCACCGATGAGTTGAAGGTCTTGCCGCGGCATGCCGACATCGATGCCGACACCATCAATGCGGTGCTTGAAGAAGGCGGCAAGTTTGCGGCTGAAGTCACCTTCCCGCTCAATGTCAGCGGCGACCAGGAAGGCTGCAAGCTCGACAAGACCACCCATGAAGTCACACCGCCTAAAGGCTTCAAGGAAGCGTATGCGAAGTACGTGGAAGGCGGCTGGGCAGCGCTCAGCTGCGACCCCGAATACGGCGGCCAGGGCCTGCCCTTTGTCGTCAACCAGTGCTTTTACGAAATGCTGAACTCGGCCAACCAGGCCTGGACCATGTACCCCGGCCTGTCGCACGGCGCGTACGAAGCCCTGCATGCCCACGGCACGGAAGAGCAGAAAAAACTCTACCTGCCCAAGCTCACCAGCGGCGAATGGACCGGCACCATGTGCCTGACCGAGCCGCATTGCGGCACCGATCTGGGCCTGCTGCGCACCAGGGCCGAACCCCAGCCCGATGGCAGCTACAAGCTCACCGGCAACAAGATTTTCATCAGCGCCGGCGAACACGACATGACCAGCAACATCGTGCACCTGGTGCTGGCCCGCCTGCCCGATGCACCGCAGGGCAGCAAGGGCATCAGCCTGTTTGCCGTGCCCAAGTTCAACGTCAACCAGGACGGCTCGATCGGTTCGCGCAACGGCATTTACTGCGGCGGTATCGAGCACAAGATGGGCATCCACGGCAATTCCACCTGCCAGATGGTGCTGGAAGACGCCGTGGGCACCCTGGTGGGCGCACCCAACAAGGGCCTGGCCGCGATGTTCGTGATGATGAACGCCGCGCGCCTGGGCGTGGGCAACCAGTCGCTGGGGCTGACCGAAGTGGCGTACCAGAACGCCCTGGCCTATGCCAAAGACCGCATCCAGATGCGCTCGCTCTCCGGCGTGAAAGCCAAGGACAAACCGGCCGACCCCATCATCGTGCACCCCGACGTGCGCAAGATGCTGCTGACCGCCAAGGCCTATGCCGAAGGCGGCCGCGCCCTGGCCATTTATTGCACGCTGCTGCTCGACAAGGAGCTCCACCACCCCGACGAAAAGGTGCGCAAGGATTCCGGCGAAATCGTCGCGCTGCTCACACCCATCGTCAAGGCCTTCCTGACCGACAACGGCCACATCGCCACCAACGCCTGCATGCAGGTGTTCGGCGGCCACGGCTTCATCAAGGAATGGGGCATGGAGCAGTTTGTGCGAGACAACCGCATCAACATGATCTATGAGGGCACCAACACCGTCCAGTCGCTGGACCTGCTGGGCCGCAAGATACTGGGCAACAACGGCGCCACGCTGAAGAAATTCGGCAAGCTGATCGGCGCCTTGATCGAAGAAGAAGGCGTGAACGAGAAGATGGCCGAGTTCATCAACCCGCTGGCTTACCTGGCCGACCAGATGACCAAGTTCACGACCGAGCTGGGCTTCAAGGGTTTCCAGAACCCTGATGAAGTGGGCGCCGCGGCGGTCGATTACCTGCGCGTGGCCGGCCACCTGGTGTTCGGCTACTTCTGGGCCCGCATGGCGCAGGTCGCGCTGCGCGAGATTGCCGCCGCGCAATCACAAGGCAAGCCGACCGACAAGTTCTACGTGGCCAAGCTGCAGACCGCGCGCTTTTACTTCGCCAAACTCTTCCCCGAAACCGCGACGCTGATGCGCACCGCGCGTTCAGGCAGCCGGGCGCTGATGGACACCGATGAGGCGCTGGCTTGAACCATGCGGGGTCAGCCCCCACCCAGTCATCTCCGCTTTATCCCCTCGCCCTCTGGGAGAGGGTTAGGGTGAGGGCTCTCCGATAAAGGAATACAACATGCAAAAATTCACAGTCAAAAAAGTCGCCGTACTCGGCGCCGGTGTGATGGGCGCGCAGATCGCCGCCCATCTGGTCAATGTCAAGGTGCCTGTGGTGCTGTTTGACCTGCCCGCGAAAGAGGGCCAGAAAAATGGCATTGTCACCAAGGCGATCGAAGGCTTGAAAAAACTCAAGCCCGCGCCGCTGGGTGTGCCCGAGGACGCAGCGCTGATCCAGCAGGCCAACTACGAAGAGCATATGGATGTGCTGAAAGAGTGCGACCTCATCATCGAGGCCATCGCCGAGCGCATGGACTGGAAGACCGACCTGTACCACAAGATAGCCCCCTTCATTGCCGAAGGCGCAATCGTGGCCAGCAACACCTCGGGCCTGTCGATCACCAAACTCAGCGAGGCCCTGCCCGAATCGATCAAGCCGCGCTTTTGCGGCATCCATTTTTTCAACCCGCCGCGCTACATGACGCTGGTGGAGCTGATCAACACACCCACCACCGAGCCGAAAGTGCTCGACGACCTCGAAGCCTTTGCGGTCAGCGCGCTGGGCAGGGGCGTGATCCGCGCGCACGACACGCCCAACTTCATTGCCAACCGCGTCGGCATTGCCGGCATGCTGGCCACCATCAAGGAGGCCGAGACCTTCGGCCTGACGTATGACGTGGTCGATGACCTGACCGGCAAGAAGCTGGGCCGCGCCAGCTCCGGCACCTTCCGCACCGCTGACGTGGTGGGCCTGGACACCATGGCCCATGTCATCAGGACGCTGCAGGACAACCTCGGCCCTGTGGGTAGCTCAAGCAGCGGAAAAGTGGAAGACCCGTTTTCGAACATCTACGGCACGCCGCCGGTCCTGGCGAAACTGCTGGAATCCAAAAGCCTGGGCCAGAAAACCGGCGCCGGTTTTTACAAGAAGGTCGGCCGGGACATCTTGCGGCTCGACCCCGAGAGCATGGAGTACGTGGCCGCAGGCGCCAAGGCCAACGAGGTCGTCGGACGCATGTTGAAGAAGCCGGCCGGCGAGCGATTGAAGCTGCTGCGCGAGGCCGAGGGCGCCGAAGCGCGTTTCCTCTGGGCCATCTTGCGCGACCAGTTCCACTATGCCGCGGTACACCTGGAAAGCATTGCCGAAACCGCGCGCGACATAGACTTTGCGATGCGCTGGGGTTTTGGCGCGAAGCAAGGCCCGTTCGAGTTGTGGCAACAGGCCGGCTGGAAGCAGGTGGCCACCTGGATCCAGGAAGATATTGATGCGGGCAAGGCGTTGAGCAAAGCGCCGCTGCCCGACTGGGTGTTCAAGGGCCCGGTGGCCGACGCGGGTGGCGTGCACACCGCGGAAGGCTCGTGGAGTGCTTCGGCCAAAAAATTCATTCCCCGCCGCCAACTGCCCGTCTATGAGCGCCAGTATTTCCCCGAAGACGTACTCGGTGCCAACGCCCCGGCTTTCGAGACCGCTGGTACCACGCTGCATGAAGACGATGCCATTCGCCTCTGGACACTGGACGGCGCGAACGGAGAAAAAGGCGATGTGCTGATTGCCAGCATCAAGACCAAGATGCATGCCATCAGCCCCGATGTGGCGGAAGGCCTGGCGATGGGCGTGGACCTCGCCGAGAAAGGCTACAAGGGCATGGTCATCTGGTCCAACGACGAGATGTTCTCGGCAGGCGCCGATCTGCAGGCCATGCTGCCTGCCTTCATGATGGGTGGCGCCAGGGCAATTGAAGGCGCCGAGGCCGAGCTGCAGAACGTCATGCTCAAGCTGCGCTACGCGGCTGTGCCCGTCGTCTCGGCCATTCGTGGCCTGGCGCTGGGCGGCGGCTGCGAGATGGCGGTGTACTCGGCCAAGCGCGTCGCCGCGATGGAAAGCTACATCGGCCTGGTCGAAGTCGGTGTCGGCCTCGTGCCCGGTGCCGGCGGCCTGGCGTACATTGCGCGCCGTGCAGCGGAAAACGCCGCCACGTCCACCAACAAGGACATACTGCCTTTCCTGACGGAAGGCTTCACGGCCGCCGCCATGGCCAAGGTGGGCACCAGTGCGATTGAAAGCCGCAAGATCGGCTACTTGCTGGACAGCGACGTCATCGTGTCGAACAAGGACGAATTGCTGTTCGTCGCGCTGAACGAGGCACGCGCCCTGTTCAACTCGGGCTACCGCGCGCCGCACAGGCGGCCCTTCCCGGTCGTGGGCCGCAACGGCCTGGCCACCATCAAGGGCCAGCTGGTCAACATGCGCGACGGCGGCTTCATCAGCGCGCATGACTTTCACATCGCCAGCCTGATCGCCAACGTGGTGTGCGGCGGCGACGTGGATGCCGGTACGCTGGTGACGGAAGAGTATTTGATGACGCTGGAACGCAAGGCTTTCTGTTCGCTGCTCGAAAACCCGAAAACGCAGGAACGCATCATGGGCATGATGAGCACCGGCAAACCGGTGAGAAACTGATGAACACCCCCGTTGCGGACTCACTTCGTGTAGCCGCCTCCCCCCTTGCAGGGGGCAACACCAGCAGCCCGGCAGAGCCGGTTCTGCGGTGTTCGCTGGTGGGGAGAAAGTGATGATTGATTTGACGAAGATACCCCCCAACCGCCTGGAGCGCCAACTCGAGCGCCTGTCCGAGGTGCCGGCCTTTGCCCGCACCTGGTTTCGCAGCGTGATCCTGCGTCGCGCCGTGCCATTCACCGGTACGGCCGGGCTGGACTTTTTGCAGATGAGCAACAACCGGGTCGAAATCGGCATCCAGAACCAGAAGAAGGTGCAGAACCACATCGGCGGCGTGCATGCCTCGGCCATGAACCTGCTGGCGGAAACCGCCACCGGCATGGTGGTCGGCATGAACGTCCGAGATGACTGCGTCCCGCTGGCCAAGGAGCTGAAGATGGCGTTCAAAAAGCGCGCCACCGGCTCGTTGCGCGCCGTCGCCACGCTCACCGACGAGCAGCGAGCGGCCATGCAGGCCAGTGACAAGGGCGAAGTCAATGTGGCGGTCACGGTGACTGATGAAGCTGGCGTGAATCCGGTGGAATGCGAGTTTGTCTGGGCCTGGGTGCCGTCTGTGCGCTCGCAGCCCACGCCGGCACCCAAGGAGGCCACGGCCTGAACATCTCCCCGCATTGCTCCTTCCCCCGCTGGGGGAAGGCAGGGATGGGGGCTCTACGACATGCAAAACCAAGCCACCCTCAACGCCAGAAAGTTCGCCAGGTCGCTTCGCCGGGAAATGACCGACGGTGAGCGCCTGCTATGGCAGCGCTTGCGTGGCGAGCAACTGAGCGTCAAATTCAGGCGCCAGCATCCTGTCGGGTCCTACGTGGCGGATTTTGCGTGCCTTGCTCCCCAGCTGATTGTCGAGATAGACGGGTCGCAGCATATTGACCAGCAGGCCTATGACGCTAAGCGCGATGCTTATTTCAAGTCTCTCGGATTTGACGTGATGCGTTTTCCGGCAAATTTGCCGTTCTCCGATTTGCAATCGATGGTTCAGGCGATACACCACCGTTTGACCGAATTGGCCGCGGTCGCCCCCATCCCAACCTTCCCCCAGAGGGGGAAGGAGCCTGAGAATTCACCCGTAGCACCTCTTCCGCCTCGGGGTGTAGAGCCTGAAAATTTCCCCGCACCACTCCTTCCCCCGCTGGGGGAAGGCTGGGATGGGGGCTCTCCCGAACCCTTGCCCACAAGCCGCCCCTTTTAAAAGACCCCACAACTTTTTACAGATTCACCGAGAAAGAGTTCCCCATGAAACAAGTCCAGGAAGCCTACATCGTTGCCGCCACGCGCACGCCCATCGGCCGTTCGCACCGGGGGTTTTTCCGCAATACGCGTCCCGACGACCTGCTGGTCAAAGCGCTGCAGGCCGCGCTGGCCCAGGTGCCCACGCTGGACCCGAAGGCCATTGAAGACATCATCTGCGGCTGCGCGATTCCCGAAGGCCCGCAAGGCCTGAACATCGCCCGCATCGGTGCGGTGCTGGCGGGTTTGCCCACCAGCGTGGGCGGCATCACCGTCAACCGCTTTTGCGCCTCGGGCCTGTCCGCCGTGCAGATGGCGGCAGACCGCATCCGTGTCGGCGAAGCCGATGTGATGATTGCCGCCGGTACTGAAAGCATGAGCATGGTGCCCATGTCGGGCAACTCGCCGTCGCTGTCGCCGGAAATGTTTGCCAACGACGAGAACGTCGGCATCGCCTACGGCATGGGCCTGACGGCCGAAAAGGTTGCGCAGCAGTGGAAGGTCTCGCGTGATGCGCAGGACCAGTTCGCTTACGACTCCCACATGAAGGCGCTCAAGGCCCAGCAGGCCGGCGAGTTCACGAATGAAATCACGCCGGTGGAAGTGACCGACCGCAGCGCCAACCTGGAAACCGGCGAAGTCATCGCCACCACCCGCACCGTGAGCCTGGACGAAGGCGCACGCCCCGACACCACGGTGGAAGGCTTGGCCAAACTGAAGACTGTGTTTGCCGCGCGCGGCTCGGTCACGGCCGGCAACAGCTCGCAAACTTCCGACGGCGCCGGCGCGCTGATTCTGGCCAGCGGAAAAGCCGTCAAGGAATTCGGCCTGAAACCGCTGGCGCGTTTCGTCAGCTACGCCGCCAAGGGCGTACCGCCGCACATCATGGGCATAGGCCCGATCGAAGCCATTCCGGCAGCGCTGCGTTACGCCGGCCTGAAGCAGGACGACATCGACTGGTTCGAACTCAATGAAGCGTTTGCCGCGCAGTCGCTGGCGGTGATCAACACGCTGGGCCTGAACGCGGYCAAAGTCAACCCGATGGGCGGCGCGATTGCACTGGGCCACCCGCTGGGCGCCACGGGCGCGATTCGTGCAGCCACCGTGATTCACGCGTTGCAACGGCATCAGCTGAAGTACGGCATGGTGACCATGTGTGTCGGCATGGGGCAGGGCGCCGCCGGCATCTTCGAACGGGTGTAGCGGCTACTGCGCGGGCGCATTGCGTCGTTGCAGCCCAAAGAAAATCCTCACGACCCTTTAGGTCGCTCCGGTTTTCTTCGGGCCCCCGCGCCTAGCACTGCATCCCGCTCGCTACGCCGGGGGAGTGGCGGCTGTTGTGGACTAAACCGGCGAAGACCGGCGTGCAATTTTTTGGGGACAAGACATGCAAAAACAGATTCTCGACTCGGGCACCTCGCAGCTGTCGCTGCGTGTGTACGAGGCCAGCACGCCAGCCCGCGCCAGCGTCGTGATCGGCGGCGCGATGGGCGTGCGGCAGGACTACTACACGCCGTTTGCCGAATGGCTGTCCAGCCAGGGCTTTCGTGTCACCACCTTTGACTACCGCGGCTCGGGGGAGTCACTGCCTGATACCGCGGACGGCAGCCTGCGCGGCTTCAAGGCCGACCTGCTGGATTGGGCAAGCGACTACGAAGCCGTGGTGGACGCGGCCAAGTCCGCACTGCCCGACGCGCCGCTTTACCTGCTGGGCCACAGCCTTGGCGCGCAGCTGCCGGGCTTCCTGAAGAACCAGGGCCAGGTCGACGGGATGATCAGCATTGCGGCCGGCAGCGGCTACTGGCGCGACAACGCGCCGCAGCTCAGGCGCATGATTCTGTACTTCTGGTATGTGCTGGTGCCGCTGGCCACGTGCCTGTTCGGTTATTTCCCGGGACGCAAGCTCAAAAAAGTGGGTGACCTGCCGGCAGGCGTGATGTTGCAGTGGCGCAAGTGGTGCCTGGACCCGCAGTACAGCGTGGGCGCCGAGGGGGAGAGCGCGCGCCTGAGCTACGGGCGGGTCAGCTTCCCGGTGAAGGCCCTGTCCATCACCGACGACGAACTGATGACCTGGCGCGGCACGCAAAACCTGATCAACCTGTATGCCAATGCGCCGCGCAGCTTTGAGCGGATCGCGCCGGCCGACCTGCAGGTCAAGCGCATCGGCCATTTCGGGTTTTTCCGCGAACAGTTTGACCAGACCCTGTGGCCGCGCGCCCGGCAGATTCTGGACGGCATGGCGCGGGTGCCGGCTTAAATCTCGAAACGAATCCCCTGCGCCAGCGGCAGGCTGGAGCCGTAGTTGACCGTGTTGGTGGCGCGGCGCATATAGGCTTTCCACGAATCCGATCCCGACTCCCGGCCGCCGCCGGTTTCTTTCTCACCGCCAAACGCACCGCCGATTTCCGCGCCGCTGGTGCCGATGTTGACATTGGCGATGCCGCAGTCCGAGCCGCGCGCCGAGGTGAAGCGCTCGGCCTCGCGCAGGTCCTGGGTGAAGACGGCGGACGACAGGCCGTGCACCACGGCATTGTTCATGGCAATGGCTTCGTCGAAGTCGTCGTAAGGCACCACATACAGAATCGGCGCAAAGGTTTCGTGCAGCATCGGGCCGGCCTGCTCGGCCAGTTCCACGATGGCGGGCCGCACATAGTGGCCTGCACTACCACCAGCGCCTTCTTCGCGCTGGCCGAAGTGAACCTTGGCGCCCAGGCCCTTCGCGCTGGCCAGTGCGGTTTGCATGGCGTCGAAGGCGCGGCCGTCGATCAGCGGGCCGACCAGCGTGCCTTCCGTGAGCGGGTTGCCCACCGGCAGACGTGCGAACACCGATACCAGCCGCTCCACCAGCGCTGGGTAAACGGAGCGGTGCACGATCAGCCGGCGCAGGCTGGTGCAGCGCTGGCCGGCCGTGCCGGCGGCGGCAAATGCCGCGCCGCGCACCACCAGTTCCAGGTTGGCCGAGGGGCAGACAATGGCCGCGTTGTTGCCGCCCAGCTCGAGCAGCGCGCGCTTGAACTGCGCGGCGCAGGCCATGGCCACGTTCTTGCCCATCGCAGTGGAGCCGGTCGCGCTGACCAGCTTGACTTGCGGATGGTTGACCAGCGCTTCGCCGACAGGGCGCTCTCCGATCAGCAACTCGCTCAGGCCTTCGGTCTCCAGCCCCAGCTCCTTGGCCGCGCGCAGCAGCAGGCCATGGAGTGCGACGGCCGACAGCGGCGTTTTTTCGGAAGGCTTCCAGGCCAGCGTGTTGCCGCAGACCAGCGCCAGCGCGGCATTCCAGGCAAACACCGCCATCGGGAAATTGAAGGCCGAGATGATGCCGACCACGCCCACCGGATGCCAGGTCTCCAGCAGCTTGTGGTCGGGCCGCTCGCTGGCAATCGTCAGGCCGTAGAGCTGGCGCGACAGGCCGACCGCAAATTCGCAGATGTCGATCACTTCCTGCACTTCGCCCAGGCCCTCCTGCAGGATCTTGCCGGTCTCCAGCGAGATCAGCTGCCCGAGTTCTGGCTTGTGGCGCCGCACGGTTTCGCCGAAGGCGCGCACCAGTTCACCGCGCTTGGGTGCCGGCACATCGCGCCAGCTCAAAAACCGCTGGTGTGCGCGGTTCAGCGCGGCATCCACCTCGGCCGGGCTGGTGGTGGCGAGACGCGCCAGCCGGCTGCCGTCAATCGGGGTGTGAACCTCAAGGGTCGCGGACGCCTGGCTGTTCAGGTCGGCGCGGATGCCCAGGCTTTGCAGCAGGGACGAGATGTCGTTGGCGTGGCTCATGGTGAAGTCCTTTCGGGGAAATGTTGGCGTGATGATGGCGTATCGGCCGGGGCGGCAAGGCTGCGCAGCCCGCGGCCCAGGCGTTGCGCGCCTTGCAGCAGGGCGTCTGCACTGGGGTTGGCAAAACTCAGGCGCAGCCAGGGCTGTGCGGTGTTGTGAAGGCTGAAGGCGGCGCCTGGCACGGCCAGCACCTGGTGCTGCAGGCCAAAGTCCACCCACGCCTGCGAGGGCATCAGTGGCAGTGCGCTGGCAAGCCGGGCCCAGACAAACATGCCGCCCTGGGGCTCGCTGAATTCAAGCAGCCCGTCGCAATGCGCGTGCAGTGCAGCAGCCAGCGTGCGGGCCTTGACCGCATAGGCCTTGCGCAACGCGGCCAAGTGCTCATCCAGGCGGCTGGAGGCCAGCATCGCGGTCAGGGTCAGTTGCTCAAGCGAGCCGCTGTGCACATCGGCGGCCTGCTTGGCCAGCACGACGGCGCGCAGCACGTCCGGGGGCGCCATCAGCATGCCCAGGCGCAGGGCCGGGGCCACCACCTTGGAATAACTCGTCATGTAGGCCACCTGCGCATGTGATCCGGTTTGCTGGTTGATCTGCGCCAGCGAGGGCGGTGGCGCCGCGCCAAACCAGAGTTCACCATAAGGATCGTCCTCGATCAGTGTGACCTCGTGCCGTGCGGCAAGTTCCAGCAGGCGCACGCGCCGCGCCAGGGGCATCACGGCACCTGTCGGGTTGGCAAAGTTGGGAACCACATACAGCACGCGCGGCCGTGCGCTGGTCAAAACACTTTCGAGCCGCTCGACATCCAGCCCCTGGGCATCGGCAGGAACTTCCACCAGCTGCGCACCCGCAAAGCGGAAGGCCTGCAGGGCGGCCGGGTAGTTGAAGGACTCCACCGCCACGCCGGCGCCCGGCTCGACGAGAACCCGTGCCAGCAGGTCAATGGCCTGCTGCGAGCCGGTGGTGATCACCACATTCTCGGCCTGGGCCTGCAGGCCGCGTTGTTGCAGCAGCTCGGCGCTGGCCGCACGCAGCGCGGGCAGGCCCTCGGTGGCGCCGTATTGCAGGCTGTGCCCCTGCAGGCCGGAGGCCACGGCCAGCATGCATTCGCGCAGCCAGTCCGCCGGCAGCAGCGCGGGGTCGGGATGACCGCCTGCCAGCGAAATCATGCCGGGCTGTCCGGCCAGCGCCAGCATGGCACGAATCGGCGAACCGCTGGCCTGCGCGTAGAGCGGGCGGACCGGCGTTTGGCTCATGCGCGCGCCGCCGTCATGCCGAAAATGCCGGTGGCATTGCCGGCGTCAAAGGCCAGGTCCAGGCGGCCGCCTTGCGCCGGGTCATTGGCGGCAGGGCTGGCATGCAGCTCGGCGCGGGTGATGAATTCATAGAACGAACCCGGCACCGCGCGCGTGACCTGGCCGGCGGGTGTGAGGAATTCGCGCTGCACCGTCGCTGCGCGAAACGCCGTCTGGCGCACGCGGCCACTGGCCGAGACTTCGACCTTGTCTTTGATGGGGCGGCCCAGTTCGCGCTGGCGCTGGGCCACCGCATCGACATCGCCGACGCGGTCGGTCGCGTGGTTGAAGGCGTTGCCCTCGGTGGCGATCCAGGCCATTTCGGCGGACTCGGCCAGCAGCAGCTCATAGTCGTCCAGCGTAAACACGCCATGCTGGCGGTCAAAGCACTGGAGCATCACTGGCAGCAGCCGCAGCGCCTGTTGCAGCGGCAGCTTGCCGTCGCGCGCCAGTTGCTCCAGGTCCGCCACATCTTGCGGGCCCAGCGGATCGCGTGAGGTGGACAGCACCCGCGTGACGGCGGCCTGGAAGGGCACCGTGAACTGTTCGGGATGCAGTTCGGACACAAAAAACTGCGCGATCTCCTGCGGGAAATCCTGGTGGCACCAGGCGCGGCCGGTCATCTTCAGGCGCGGCAAGGGGTAGGTGTCTTGCAGCGTAAACCCCAGCGGGCGCAGCAGCCGCGTGAAGGCAGCTTCGCCCGGAGGCAGGGCGCCGCTGGGCCAGCGCACGGTGCGCAGCGCGCCGTGGTCAAAGACGACCTGGCGCTGTTGCCCGGCCACGTCGCTGGCCATGTACTCTTGCGCCGCCGGCACCCGCTGCACCAGGCCATGGAACAGGGCCATGTTCAGGGCCTGGGCCAGTTCGGCGCGCGTCACCGTGCCGGACACGCCGGACTGCAGGGCGGGATGGACGTACATCTGCTCATGGATGTGCTGCACGGCTTCGGACGGCAGGCAGCTCGCAAGCAGGGTCTGGAGGTTGGTCATTGCGTGGGTAATTTCAACGGGTAGAAGCCGGATTCTCGGGAAATCACGGCCGCTGCGCAAAGGATGTATTTCGATGCAGGCATGAGATATATTCATGCGATGCGCCGAAAAATCCCCTCCACCCAGGCCCTGCTGGCCTTTGAAGCGGCGGCGCACCGCGGCAGTTTCACGCTCGCGGGGCAGGACCTGTCGGTGAGCCAGAGTGCGGTCAGCCATCAGATCCTGGGGCTGGAGCAGGACCTTGATGTGAGCCTCTTTTTGCGCCTGCCGCGCCAGCTGGTGCTGACCGATGCCGGGCGCTCGCTGCTGTCGCGTGTCAGCCCGGCACTCGATGCGCTGGAGGCGGCGATGCTGGACCTGGCGTCTTCCAAGGGCGAGGGCGGTACGCTGGAGCTCGGCGTGGTGCCCACCTTCGCCACCAAGTGGCTGATTCCCCGCATGCCCACGTTCCTCAAGGCGCATCCACATGTGACGCTGAACCTGTCGACCCGGCTGCTGCCCTTTGATTTCTCGCTCACCGGCCTGGACGCCGCCATCCACTACGGCCGGCCCGACTGGCCCGGCACCGAGTCCGAGTACCTGATGGGTGAGGAAAGCGTGGTGGTGTGCAGCCCCGAGCTGATGAAAAAGCGCCAGCTGCGGCGCCCGGCCGACGTGCTGAAGTTCACGCTGATCCACCAGAGCACGCGGCCGCACGCCTGGCGCGACTGGCTGCAGCTGGCCGGCATTGACGACGCGCAGGGCGCCAGCACCGGCCCGAAGTACGAGCTGTTTTCGATGATCGCCCAGGCCGTCAAGGCCGGGCTGGGGGTGGCGGTGCTGCCGCGCTTTTTGGTGGCCGACGAGATTGCCGACGGCACCCTGGCCGTGCCGTTTGACCTGTCATTGAGTTCCGACTTTGCCTACTACCTGGTGTGGCCCACGCAAAAGGCCAGCTGGCGGCCCTTGCTGCAGCTGCGCGAATGGCTGCGCGAGCAGGCGGCACCTCCGGCGTCCTCGGTGTAAGGGGGCTCAGGCGCTGTCGGTGGGCGCCAGGCTTTGCGCCGGCCGGCGCAGCGTGCTGTCAAAAGGGTTGAGCTGCGCGCCGATGGCCGTGGCCTCGCGCTTGAGCAGTTCCACCACCGTCGGCAGGCGGTCGGGGCTGAGCCGCGACGAGATCGTGCCGACGCTCAGCGCCGCCACGGCGCGGCCTTCACGGTCCAGCACCGGCACGCCGACGCCGGCCATGCCATCGAGCAAACCGGTGTTGCGCCCGGCATAGCCCGTCTGGCGCACCCGTTCGATTTCGGTCCGCAGGTAGACCTCGTCATACACGCCGTACTCGCGCATGCGCGGCAGGTTGTAGCGAATCACCTCTTCCCGCTCGGACTCCGGCAAAAAGGCCAGGATGGCCAGGCTGCCCTGGCCCATGCCCAGCGCCACCCGGCCGCCGATGTCGCCGGTGAAGGAGCGGATCGGGAAGGGGCCTTCGCTGCGGTCCAGGCACACCGCGTCAAAGCCGCTGCGCACCAGCAAAAAGATGGTGTCGCCCAGGCTGGCGCACAGCCGCAGCATGGACGGGCGGCACAGCGCGCGCAAGTCCATCGAGTTGCCGGCCTGTGCGGCCAGCGCAAAAAAATCAATGCTCAGGCGGTAGAGCTTGGACGCGGCGTCCTGCTCCACGACGTGCTCGGCCACCAGGCTTTGCAGCAGGCGGTGGGTGGTGGCCTGCGTCAACCCCGTGGCCTTGGCAATGTGCGTGATGCGCCCGCCCTTGGCCTGGGTGGTGGCGAGAGCCCGCAGGATGGCAAAAGCGCGTTGCACGCTGCTGGAGGCGCTGTCGTCCTCTTTTGAATTTTCTTTCATGGCATCTCTTTCATCGGAATGAATTTCATCAATATCTTATAGAAATTCCGTTAAATGGAATAAATTAAATAAATATCTCTATATACGGAATAACCTATTGACGATTTTTTATGAGATGCCCTAGCATGAATGTCATCAAGGTGTCTCAAAACAATCTTGATGCGGCCTTCAGGCAGCCGGTTGCGGCGCTGATGCTTCTGCGAATTTCCCCTGTGCATGCCTTCCTTGTTTGTGTGTTTGTGCCTTGTTTGTGAGGTGTTCCTGATGTCTTTTCTGACCCTGGCGAATGTGAACAAGTCCTATGGCGCCACGCACGCCGTGATCGACATGAACCTGTCGGTGGAGAAGGGCGAATTTGTCTCGCTGCTCGGGCCTTCGGGCTGCGGTAAGACCACGACGCTGCAAATGATTGCCGGTTTTGCCGACGTCACCGCCGGCCGCATCACGCTCGATGGCCGTGACATCACCCACGCCAAACCGAACACGCGCGGCCTGGGCATCGTGTTCCAGAGCTATGCGCTGTTCCCCCACATGAGCGTGCACGACAACGTGAGCTTTGGCCTGGAGATGCGGCGTATGCCCAAAAACGAGCGCGCCGAACGCGTCAAGGCCGCGCTGGCGCTGGTGCACCTGGAGGCGCACGCCACGCGTTACCCGCGCGAGCTTTCTGGCGGCCAGCGCCAGCGGGTGGCCCTGGCCCGCGCCCTGGTCATCGAGCCGCCGGTGCTGTTGCTCGACGAGCCGCTGTCCAACCTCGACGCCAAGCTGCGCGAGGAAATGCAGTTCGAGTTGCGGCAGATCCAGCGCAAGGTGGGCACCACCACCGTGATGGTCACGCACGACCAGACCGAGGCCATGTCCATCAGCGACCGCGTGGTGGTGATGGAGGCCGGCCGCGTCACGCAAATCGACCAGCCGCACCGCCTGTACGAACACCCGCAAACACGTTTCATCTCCAGCTTTGTCGGCAAGGCCAACCTGCTGGAAGGCCGCGTCATCGCCACCGGCGCCTGGGCCACGGTGGACCTGGGCACGGCGTCGCTGGAGGTCAATGCGCCCGGGGCCGCCGCGGGCGACGCCGTGGTGCTCAGCCTGCGGCCCGAAAAAATCCGCCTCGTGCCCGAGACCCAGGGCCGCCTCGCGGGCACCGTCTGCGAGCGCTTTTTCCTGGGCAGCCAGTGGCTCTACCAGGTAGACACCGCCGCCGGCGAGCTGGTGGTGGTTTGCCCCAATGACGGCGAAGTGCCTGCCGAAGAAGGCCAGCGCGTAGGCCTCGACTGGCCGGCCGGCCAGGTGCGCCTGTTGCCCGGCGCGCTGCATCTGCCGCGCGAGCCGCAGCGCGTGCTGGAGGCGGTGGCATGAACGCGGCGACCCGTTTTCATTCCCTCTCCCCCTGGGAGAGGGTTAGGGTGAGGGTGTTCGCGCAGGCCGCTGGCCTTATAGCCGCCCAGGCCCTCACCCCTGCCCTCTCCCGGAGGGAGAGGGAGCAACACGGGGGCAAGCAGTGAACGCAACAACCATGGTGGGAGCTGCACCAAATGTTTCGCGGCCCTCGGCGGCCCGCGCACCATGGCTGCTGTCGGCGCCGGCCTTTGTGCTGTTTGCCTGCCTGCTGCTGGTGCCCCTGGCGCTCACGGCCGTGCTGTCCTTCCAGGTGTTCGACCACGCCACCGGCGTCAAAAACAGCTTCACGCTGGCGCATTACGCCGCGGTGCTCACAGACGACTACTACCACCGCATTTTCTGGCGCACCTTCTGGGTCTCCGCGCTCACCACGCTGATCTGCGTGCTCGTCGGCGCGCCCGAGGCCTATGTGCTCAGCCGCATGCGCAACCCGTGGCGCTCTGTGCTGCTGCTGGTGGTGCTGGCGCCGCTGCTGGTGTCGGTGGTGGTGCGCGCTTTTGGCTGGAGCATGCTGCTCGGGCCCGAGGGCGTGGTGAACCAGGCCGTGCGCGCCATGGGCCTGCCGCCCATGCGCATCCTCTACACCGAAGCCGCCGTGGTCATTGCGCTGGTGCATGTGATGCTGCCCTTCATGGTGATCCCGGTCTGGACCTCGCTGCAAAAGCTCGACCCCGGCGTGGAAGATGCCGCGCTGTCGCTCAAGGCCTCGCATTTCACCACCGTGCGCCGCATTATTTTTCCGCAGGTTCTGCCCGGCGTTCTCTCGGGCAGCCTGATCGTCTTCGGCCTGAGCGCCAGCGCCTTTGCCATTCCCGGCCTGCTGGGCGGGCGGCGCCTGAAGATGGTGGCCACCGTGGTGTACGACGAATACCTGCACGAGCTCAACTGGCCGCTGGGCGCGGCCATTGCGCTCACGCTGCTGCTGGCCAACCTGGTGCTGATGCTCAGCTACAACCGGGTGCTGGAGCGCTCCTACAAAAAATCAATGGGCTAAGCGGGTCTGCACCATGCCTACTTCAATCCGATACGTTGTTGCCCCGCCTTGCCGTGCTACAGCACTGTCTGCGGCGCAGCGCCTGGTCTCGCATTGAAGTAAACATGGAATAACAAGGCTACACACCATGTCAAAAAACGGTCCCATCGCACTCATCTTCAACGCCCTCGTCATCGCTTTCATGATGGCGCCGCTCGTCATCGTTTGCGTGGTGGCCTTCACGCCCGAGAACACGCTGACCATTCCGACCACGCATTTTTCGCTGCGCTGGTTCAAGGCGGTGTTTGCCCATGCCGACTTTGTGCAGTCCTTCAAGAACAGCCTGTGGCTGGCCTTCCTGTCGGCCACGCTGGCCACGGTGCTGGCCGTGCCGGCGGGGCTGGCCATTGCGCGCCACAGCTTCCCGGGGCGCGATTTCCTCAACGGCCTGTTTCTCTCGCCACTGATCATTCCGCACCTGGTGCTGGGCGTGGCGCTGCTGCGCACCTTTTCGCTGATTGGCGCCACCGGCAGCTTCTTCTGGCTGGCGCTGGCCCACGTGGTCGTCATCACGCCGTATGCGCTGCGCCTGGTGCTGGCGTCAGTCGAGGGCGGCGACCGCAGCGCGGAGCAGGCCGCCCTGTCGCTGGGCGCCAGCCAGGCCACGGTGTTCCGGCGCATCACGCTGCCGATGATTTTGCCCGGCGTGACGGGCGGCTGGCTGCTCGCCTTCATCAACAGCTTTGACGAAGTGACCATGTCGATCTTCGTCACCGCGCCCTCCACCGTGACGCTGCCGGTGCGCATGTACATGTATGCGACCGAGTCGATTGACCCGCTGATGGCGGCGGTCTCGGCGCTCATGGTGGCGCTGACGGCCGTCGCCATGCTGGTGCTGGACCGCGTGTACGGCCTCGACAAGATTCTGGTGGGGCACAAATGACCCTGCCCACTGAAACTGAAACACCCCGTTCCCCAGGAAACACCGTGGCTCTTCTTCAACGTGTGGCCGAAACCGGCCGTACCCCGGTGGGCTTTGTGCTCAACGGCCAGGCACGGATCGCCCTGGCCGGCGACACCGTGCTGACCGCGGTGCTCACCCACACGGCGCAGCTGCGCCACAGCGAATTCAGCGGCGAGCCGCGCGCCGGTTTTTGCATGATGGGCGCCTGCCAGGACTGCTGGATCACCACCGAGTCGGGCCAGCGCCTGCGCGCCTGCGGCACGTTCATTGAAGAGGGCATGCGCCTGGTCACCGGCGTGGAGGGGCACGAATGACAAAAGCCCTGCAACCCGTCATTGTGGGGGCCGGCCCGGCCGGCGTGCGCGCGGCGCAAACGCTGGTCGCGCACGGCGTGCGGCCGGTGGTCATTGACGAAGCACCGCGCTGGGGTGGGCAGATTTACCGCCAGCCGCCGCCCGGCTTCACCCGCTCCAAACGCACGCTGTATGGCTTTGAAGCCGGCCGTGCCGAGGCGCTGCACAGCGCCATGGCCAACATTCTGGACCGCGTCGACTACCGGCCCGAGACGCTGGTCTGGAGCGCCGAAGGTGGCCGGCTTGATTTGCTTTGCCGCGGCCGCATGGGCACGCTGCCCTATGGCCAGCTGATCGTGGCCACCGGCGCGACCGATCGCGTGTTGCCGTTTCCCGGCTGGACATTGCCCGGCGTCTACACCCTGGGCGCCGCGCAGGTGGCGCTGAAGTACCAGGGCTGCGCCATCGGTGCGCGCGTGGTCATCGCCGGCACCGGGCCCCTGCTTTATCTGGTGGCCTACCAGTATGCGAAAGCAGGCGCCAAGGTGGTTGCCGTGCTGGACACCGCCAGTTTCAAAGACAAGGCGCTGGCGGCACCGGCCATGCTGCGCCAGGCCGCCGTGTTTGCCAAGGGCGTGTATTACCTGGGCTGGTTGCGCGCGCACGGCGTGCCGGTGCACCAGGGCGTGCGGCTGGTGCGCGCCACGGGCGAGGCGCAAGTCACGGCCATGCGCTGGCGCGCTGGCGCCACCGAGCGCGAAGTGGCCTGCGATGCCGTGGCCTTTGGCTATGCGCTGCGCTCCGAAACCCAGCTGGCCGACCTGCTGGGCTGCCGTTTCAGCTACAACGCATTGCAGCGCGCCGCGCTGCCCGAACGCGACGGGGCAGGGCGCTCCAGCGTGCCGGGCGTGTACCTCGCGGGCGATGGGGCCGGCATCATGGGCGCCGACGCGGCCGAGTGGGCAGGCGAGCGGGCGGCGCAGGCGCTGCTGGCCGATGCCGGCAAGGCCGTGGACGCCGCACGCGCCTCTGAACTGGAAGCGAAGCTGGCGCGCACGGCGGCCTTTCGCGTCGGGCTGGAGCGCGCCTTCCCCTTCCCGCAAGACTGGGCCGCCAGCGCACCTGACGAGCTGGTGATTTGCCGCTGCGAAGAAATCACCGCGGGTGAATTGCGCCAATGCGCCCACGACACCGGCGCACGCGAGATGAACCGCCTCAAGGCGCTGACGCGCGTGGGCATGGGGCGCTGCCAAGGCCGCACCTGCGGCGTGGCGGCGGCGGAAATCCTGGCGCAGGCCTGCGCTGCCGCACCCGATGCGGTGGGCCGGCTGCGCGGCCAGGCGCCCATCAAGCCGCTGCCGTTTGCGGCGATGGCCCGGGTGAACGGGGAGGCCGCATGATGGAACGCATCTCTGCCGACGTCGCCATCATTGGCGGCGGCATCATGGGCTCCTCGGCCGCGCTGTTCCTGCGGCGCATGGGCCTGTCGGTGGTCCTGCTGGAGCGCGACCTCTGCGGCTCCCGCTCCAGCGGCGTGAACTATGGCGGCGTGCGGCGCCAGGGGCGGCCAGCCAGCCAGTTGCCGCTGTCGCAACGCGCGCAGGGCCTGTGGGCGCAGTTGCCGCAACTCATCGGCATCGACGGCGAATACCTGCGCTCCGGCCACCTCAAAATTGCACGCAGCGAAGCCGAACTGGCCGCGCTGGAAAGCTACCGCGAGCGCACGCAGGGCTTCGGCATGGACCTGCAAATCCTTTCGGCGCGGGCCCTGCGCGAGCGCTGCCCCTGGCTGGGCCGGGCGGCCGTGGGCGCGTCGCTGTGCCCGGATGACGGGCAGGCCAACCCGCGCCTGGTGTCGCCGGCCTTTGCGCTGGCCGCGCGGCGGCTGGGCGCGGATGTGCGCGAGCAGACACGCATCGATGAAGCGGCACACGACGGCACGGCGTTTGTGCTGCGCTCGGGCAATGCGCTGGAAGTGCGCGCCAGGCATTTGCTCAACTGCGCGGGCGCCTGGGCCGGCACCATCGCGGCGCAGTTTGGCGATGCGGTACCCATGGAGTCGGGCCACCCCGAGATGGCGGTGACCGAACCCCTGCCGGCGTTCCTGAACTTCAGCCTGGGCGTGGAAGGCGGCGGCGTCTATGCGCGGCAGGTGGCGCGCGGCAATTGCGTCATTGGCGGCGGCCGGGGTTATGCGCTGGACGACCAGCGCGCCCGCGCCCAGCGCAGCGGCATTGCCGCCCTGATGCAGCAGACCATCGACTTGCTGCCGGCCCTGCGCAACGCCCACATCATCCGCACCTGGAGCGGCACCGAAGGCTACCTGCCCGACCGCCAGCCGGTGCTGGGCCCCAGCGCCACCACACCCGGCCTGATTCATGCATTCGGTTTTGCCGGTGGTGGCTTCCAGTTGGGCCCCGCGGTCGGCGCCGTGCTGGCCGACCTGGTGCGTGACGGCCGGACCGCCACACCGATTGAGGCATTTTCTGTTTCGCGCTTTTCCGAAAGCCCGCGTGTGGCAACCACCGGGCCTGTTCCTTCCGCCGTTGTCTAACCCCTCGATGTTTAACCTTGTTTCCAGGAGAACCCCATGAAGCTGCCCTCACGTTTCCCGTCCGCCCGCGCCACCGCGGTGTCCCTGGCCGTTGCGGCCGCCAGCCTGTCTGCCGGCCTGGCCATGGCGCAAACCAAAACGCTGTACATCGGCATGAACGGCGGCACGATGGAGAAAACCTACACCGGCCATGTGTTCGGCGCTTTCGAGAAAGCCAACAACGTCAAGGTCGTGGTGGTGCCCGGCACCTCGTCAGACATTCTGGCCAAGGCGCAAGCCAATAAAGACAACCCGCAGATGCACGTCATGTTCCTCGACGACGGCATCATGTACCGTGCCATCGGCATGGGCCTGTGCGAGAAGATGCAGTCCAGCCCGGCGCTCAATGACCTGTTCCCCACCGCCCGTTTCAAGGGCGACATGGCCGCCGGCGTCAACGTCGGCATGACCGGCCTGGCCTACAACAAGAAGATGTTCACCGAAAAAGGCTGGGCTCCGCCCACCTCGTGGATGGACCTGGCCGACCCCAAGTTCAAGGGCAAGGTCGTGTTCCAGTCGCTGTCGTCTTCCACCTTCGGCCTGCACGGCTTCCTGCTGTTTAACCGCATCCAGGGCGGCACCGACAAGAACGTCGAGCCCGGCTTCAAGGCCTGGCCCACCACCATTGGCCCCAACGTGCTCGAGTACATCCCCAGCTCGGCCAAGCTCGCCGAGATGGTGCAAACCGGCGAGGCCGCCATGTTCCCGCTGACGCCCACGGCCGTCGGCGTGCTGAAAGACAAGGGCCTGCCGGTCGAGTACGTGCAGCCAAAGGAAGGCTCAGCCGTGCTCACCGTGGGCGAGTGCGTGATCGCCAGGAACAGCGAGCCCGCACTGGCCCACAAGCTGGCCCAGTATCTGTTGTCACCTGAAGCGCAAGCCGCCGCACTCGAACACGGCGACCAGATTCCGTCCAACCCCAAAACCAAGGCTTCAGGCACCGCCGCCGCGCTGGTCAAGCAGATGAACGACTATATGAAGACCGCCGTCACGGTCGACTGGGACGTGATCAACGAAAACCGCCCTGCTTGGAATGCGCGGTGGAACAAGACGGTTGAGCGTTGAGTTGGTGATCTGCTGATTCGGCGAGTGTGTGACTGGCGGGTGAGAGCGGGGGGAGTTCGCGCCTTTTCTGCCAGCTGCGCCTGGTTGGCGTTTTGATGGAAATGAATTGGCGTTGAGCCAAATATCAATAGGCATGGTGCGCTACTAAAAGTAGAGCAAGTTGTCGTTGCACTCTCGCGCTTTAGCCGAAGGGCTTCAGCGGGAGTCGTGCCAACGATCAGAAAAGCTTCCACCTCGACCTGCTCCATCTTGCGCGGATGCCGCATCGTGCCGCCCCGACCAGGCAAGCGGAGAAAAAAAGCGCGCCCGGTACAGATAAGATTTTTTGGTTTGCAGGCTATAGTGAAGAAAACGAACCCGCTCGCGCACTGGTCAAACAGTCGGGGGGCTTGAAAAACAGGGACGGCGACCTTGCCAGAATCGTTATGCCTGTACATGAATACGGCAGACTGGCGTAACCCTATGACAACAGCTTTTTTTCGAATTTGGTACGCCATGTTATTCGGCAGTTTTGCGGAGATATAACAATGACCAAGAGAATCTCAAGTCTGCTCGGTACGTGCGCACTCGCATCTCTGATGGGTTGTGCATCGAACCCGTCAGTTTCTTCCCTTACCTCCGCTGAACGGCAAAGGGTCGCCGAGATGGTAGTTCTCAAAGCGGGTGCCATCCCCAGAGAGAGCTATCAGATACTCGGAAGCGTCGAAGGAATCGCCTGCAAACGCAATCTTTACGCTAGCGGTTCACCCAGCATGGAAGAGGCTATGCAAGGCGCTCGCATTCGAGCAACTAAGCTGGGAGCTGACGCAGTAACGAACATGGTCTGTGAAGACAAGCGGGAAGTTGATTGGGGGCGAAATTGCTGGCAGACAATGGTTTGTGTAGGAGATGCCATTCTTGTTCCTGATAAATCGCTGCTCTCCCAACCAAAGGCACAATGAGCGGTGAATCTGAAAATGCTGCCCAGCAGGGCGCTCCAGCCTCCAGCGACTATGGAATATGACGAGCGCGCCGCCGCAGCCAAACGCGCAGCAATAGAACGAGCTGCCGAACAGGCGCGGACGGTACAGGCAAACCTGTCGGATGCAAACATCAGGGCAACTGTCGAAGCGTTCTCGCGCGTCACACCTCCCGAAGAGCCGGAGATATCGATCGGGCTCATTACTATCGAATCCCTCTATAGTTCTCCTAAGGCAGAGTCGCGCAAGCCCGGCAATATTGTCCTGAACTGGCGAAAGCTCATCGACATAGTTCCTGATGTATCCCTCGCGGGCCTCGGCGCGGCCACTCTTCCCATAGCACCAGCTTGGTCGGCTGTTCTTGCGGGGTTGTACGTCTGGAACAAGATCTGGCGCGGGAGCGTTGAAGAGTTCAATGATGCCGAAGCAATCACAGTATTGGCACTTTGGAGGAACCGAAACGCAGAGAACAGGATTATCGAAGATGAAGGCTTCAAGAAGACAAACGAGCTTCGCGCCAGCTACTCCTTGCCTGCACTCACGCAAGGTCAATTCATATCGATCATTGATCGCCTCGTACGAATCCAGTGCATTGAGCTCAAGGACGGAACCATATGGCTCCGAGAATGGGTAAGAGTCAAATACTCGTAGAGGCCAGTAGCAGGTGACGCCCAACCAGTCGCTCACGCGGACATGCCGCACATGGCCTTCATTTCATTTTTGGCCATGCGCGGCATGCCGGCGCGTGTCGCTTAGCTCAAACTACAAGGGCATTTCCTAAATGCTGCAACATCAACGGTTCGTCGCGCATATCGATGTTCTCGGTATGTCCGCGCTTGTCGCGAAGGACGCGGAGCTTGCTTGGCGCCTACTTTCCTCACTGGTAGAAGCGCGCAACGACGTTCACCAAACCGAGATCACGTTTCTCGACACCGCCGAGAGGGTCGCCGCGCCCAGCCAAGTTCACGCGGTTACGTTCTCGGACACCATCGTTTTGTTCAGCAAGGGAAACAGCCTGACCGACCTGCGCCTGATCGTGATCATGACGACTGAGCTTTTGAACAAGGCCCTTCATCTGTGCGTTCCCATCCGGGCTGGCATCGCCGTAGGAACATTCTTCTTCAACCTCGAAGAGTCCATGTATGCCGGGCCTGCCCTCATCGAGGCCTACCATCTCGGAGAAGATGCCCAATGGATTGGTATCGTCGCGTCGGAAGAGGTCTATCGGAGGGCGGTCGAGTGCAAGTTCCAATCCGGCAGTTCTGACGTTGTTGTACCGAGCAACATTCCCGTCGAAGGAGGTACTCGCGACGGGTATGCCATCAACTGGCCGGCGATCATGCGCAACAACATCAGTGCACCGCTTCCGGTTACCGCGGAGCAAATCTACGAAGGATTCGCACAGTACTTTGGCCCGTATGCTTCTTTGCCGCCAAAGGTTCAGTCCAAATATGAGCACACCGCTCAGTTCATCAACGAGAGGGGAACCTAACCCTTTTACTGGGACTTCTCACGTAGTCAAGTATCGGGTGCGACAAATTTTTCCTTGGTGACGGTTTTTCTGCGCTGGCGTGAAGTGAAGCTGCCATTGGCTGGGCACGCAGTCGTGCATCAATAACAAAAAAGCGAAGCCCGGCGTCGCGAAGACGACTGCCTTCGTAAGTTTCCTGCTTCACACTATTGGGTTATGAATAAACACCCTTTTGACCAGGCCCTTCGGCTTGAAGCCGCCGGCAGTGACCGGCCCAACACCTGGCAGAGGCCAAAAATCCGGCACACTTCGGGCATATCTGAAAAATACCCCACCGTGAATCATCAAGGCTTGCGCGCGTGTGCTCGGCCGCTTGAAAAACGGGTTTATATACAGCCTCGTTAGGCGCTTACGAGTTTTACTCGTTAGTGGAGAGATTTAGTTGAACACCAAGGCTTACCTCGAACGCATCAACTATCGTGGCTCGCTTGCGCCTACTGCTGAGACCTTGCGCGAGTTGCAAGTCGCGCATCTGTTGGCTGTGCCTTTTGAGAATCTAAGTATTCATGCCAAAGAGCCGATTGTTCTTGAGGATGAAGCTCTGTTTACCAAGATCGTTGAGCGTAGACGCGGCGGCTTCTGCTATGAGGCCAACGGTCTGTTTGCCGCCTTATTGCGTGGACTGGGCTTTGATGTGGCTATGCTGTCAGCCGGAGTTGCGAAAGCAGAAGGCGGGTTCGGCCCGGACTTCGACCACATGGCGCTGATGGTTTCGTTAGATCGGCGTTGGCTTGTGGACGTGGGCTTTGGGGATTCGTTCCTTGAGCCGCTGCTGCTTGATGACCGGGGCGAGCAAGTGGAGGGAGAACGCACCTACCGCATTCTTGAGGATGGTGCTCACTTGATTCTGGCGCGGCGTGATAGTGGGGAAGAATGGAAGGCTCAGTATCGCTTTACCTTACAGCCCCATGAGTATGCCGACTATGCCGGGATGTGTCGCTACCACCAGACTTCTCCGCAGTCGAATTTCACCAGAGCACGCATCTGCTCGCGGGTGACCGAGGAAGGGCGCATTACTCTGAGCGGAATGCGTTTTATCACAACGTCTAAGAATGGCGAACGGCAAGAGCGAATCTTAACGAGTCAAGATGAGTACGCAGACATACTGCGAGAGCATTTTGGCATTGGAATGACAAGCTAATGCTGTGAGACTCTTTGTATTTACGCTGCGCTTAACAAGCAATACCACTGATCAGCAATCGATCGTGAAAACACTGAGAAGACCATGAAAGCACAAGAACGCGATGATCTGCTYCAGGTACTGAAGGCTCGCTTCGAGAAGAACATGCACCGACATGTCGGAATCGCATGGGCAGAAGTACAGGCCAAGCTCGAAGGCAATCCTGATGCACTTAGGTCGCTACAAGGAATGGAAGCCACGGGTGGTGAACCGGACGTCATTGGTCAGGACAAAGAGTCCGGTCACTTCACCTTCTGCGACTGCTCCCCAGAAAGTCCCACAGGACGCAGAAGTACCTGCTACGACGTTGAAGCGCGTGAGTCCCGGAAAGAGAACAAGCCAGAGAACAGCGCAGTCGAAATGGCCGCCGCGATGGGCATTAACCTTCTGACGGAGGAGCGGTACCGAGAGTTGCAGAAGCTCGGTGACTTTGATACGAAGACTTCCAGCTGGATCAAGACGCCGTCTGACGTTAGAGCACTCGGTGGAGCCATCTTCTGTGATCGACGCTATGGCAAGGTGTTCGTTTATCACAACGGCGCGCAGTCGTACTACGCTGCCAGAGGCTTCCGCGGGTCACTTCGAGTCTGAATCTTGTGCAACGCAGCGCCGGTGCCACCGTAGTTTGTTATCTTTCATCTCAAGTCTTAAACCCTTGCCCACCATGCTCTCAGCCTTCAAACCCACCATCTATATCCAGGTCTCACCGGAGCGCCTGACGGTCAGGAATGCGAAGACTGGAGAAACGATTTCGGAATTGCCCGAGCTTGCCATTGCGCAAGGTGCCAAGCCCAAGATAGTTGGCGTTGGTGCGGAAGCACGCAGCCGGCAGTCTTTGTCGGTGGAGGTGGTCAATCCTTTTGCGCATCCCCGCTCGCTGGTGTCGGATTTCACAGTCGGTGAACAATTGCTCAAGGCCTTTCTGCGGCGGCTTCGGACGAACTCAATATTCGCTCCGGCTCCAAGGGTGGTGCTGCATCCGCAGGGCGACCCGGCGGGTGGTTTCACGCAAGTTGAAATTCGCGCGCTTCATGAAATGGCGCTCGGCGCGGGCGCGTCGGAGGCGGTCGTGTGGCAAGGCCGCAGCCTCACGGATCAGGAGCTCCTTGCCAGGGACTTTCCAAGTGGGGGGCAACTGCTTTCATGAATAAGCTGGCCAAGGCCGGGGTTTGCGCAGTAAGTAGGTGACGGCCGGTTCAGAAGCGCGAAAGAAACGCTTGCATGGCCATCAGGGCTGAAATGCGGCAAACTTGACCCATGTTCGCAAAATCAAGAAACCACACCCCTCGAGTCAAGGCGCTCGTGCACTTGCGTGATGGAATCAGGTTTTTATACAGCCTCGTTAGATGACTCAGTTTCAAGGAAGGAGAATACAGATGAACAAGTTGGTAAGCTTCAGTCTCGCATTCTTGGCTTTGGTAATTAGTTTGCCGTCGATGGCGCAGGATCCCGGTGTCGCAAAGCCCGATTTGCTCCTGAGAGAAATCGTGCAAGGCATGCCTAAGGGCGAGAGGCAGGAGGTGCGCGTCCTCACGGCAACCCTCAAGCCTGGCGACAAGACTCCGTTCCATACACACCGGTTCCCCGTAACCGTCTACATCCTGGAAGGCACATTTACATTGGAGATGGAGGGGCGCGCGCCAGTCACAATGAAAGCCGGTCAAGCGATGGTGGAACCGCCTCAGGTGAAAATGACGGGTTACAACCGCAGCAGTACCGAGCCGTTGCGGGTAATGATTTTTTACGTGAGCGATCCAGACACACCGTTCCTTGACCCCATACACTAACCAGAACCTTGCTGAGCGTTTGGGTGGCGAGCGATGAGGTGTGATCATCTAGCTTTAGTTTGAGCGGACGCGCCGGAAGCGCCGCGCCAAATCGAACGATCGTAGCGGCACGCCGCTCAACAAGATGTTAGAGCCCATGAAAGCCGTCGCCAAGCTCCTACTCGTTCTGCTCTTCGGCGTGGTGCTCTTCTGCGTGGGTGAGGTCCCTTTCATTCGTTGAATAGCCAAAATCAGGTACGCGAGAAATTGGTAAAGGTGCCCGCCAAGACCACGTCAACATTCCTGAGGCACCATCAAAACGCTGGAGGCGAAATGTTCACCAACAAACCGGAAGAAGCAGTCCAGGCATTCTTTGATGCATTCAACCGCGGGGATATTGATACCGTCGTTGCCCTCTACGAGCCAAAGGCAACCCTGGTGGCACAGCCAGGTCAGATAGCCGAGGGGCACGCGGCCATACGTGAAGCGCTGAACGGGTTTCTCGCGATGAAGCCGACCTTGATCCCTGAAAAGAAAACGTTGGTAGCAGCCGATGACATCGCGCTCTCGGTAGTGCGATGGACGCTCAACGGGACGGGTCCTGACGGCGCGCCAGCGCGCATGGACGGCGTGACCTCAGACGTATTGCGCAGACAGGCCGATGGCAAGTGGCTCTTCGTGATCGATAACCCCTGGGGCGCTGGCGTCCTGGGTTGACCATCCGGCCTCAAATCACGAAAAGGCGCAGCCCGGCGTCGCGCAGACGACTGCCTTCGCCAATTTCCTGCTTCACACTATTGGGTCATGAATAAACACCCTTTTGACCAGGCCCTTCGGCTTGAAGCTGCCGGCAGTGACCGGCCCAACACCTGGCTGGGTGCCAGCAGCCCGGCCTACTGGAACATGGTGGGCCCGTTTGGCGGCACCACCGCGGCGACGGCTTTGCAGGCGATCTTGCTGCATCCGTCCTTGCTGGGCGAGCCGATCGCCCTGACCGTGAACTACGCCAGCGCCATGGCTGAAGGGCCGTTCAGCATCACCGCCACGCCCGTGCGCACCAACCGCTCGACGCAGCACTGGACGGTTGAGCTGCTGCAGGCCGATGCGTCGGGCGCGGAGGGGGTGGTGATGACGGCGACGGCGGTGACGGCCGCGCGGCGCGAGACCTGGAGTGCGAACGACACGCTCATGCCCGCTGTCGGGTTTTCAGATACCTTGCCTCAGCTGCGGTTCGGCTCGTCCGAGTGGACCCGCCGCTACGACATCCGTGTGGTGCGCGGCATGATTCCAGAGGTCTGGGATGGCGGCGACCAGGGCGGTGAAGAGGGCAGCCTGACGCAGCTCTGGGTGCGCGACGAGCCGCCGCGCCCGCTGGACTTTTTCGCGCTGACGGCCATGGCCGATGCGTTTTACCCCCGGGTCTGGCTGCGCCGCGCGACCCGGGTACCGGCCGGCACGGTGTCGATCACGGTGTACTTCCATGCAGACAGCCGGCAGCTGGCGCAAAGCGAGGGGCATTTGCTGGGCCAGGCGCGGGGCCAGAACTTCCGCAACGGCTTTTTTGACCAGACCGTGCAGGTCTGGAATCAGGCGGGCGCCCTGCTGGCGACCAGCAGCCAGATGGTGTACTACAAGGAATAACAAGGAATAAACTTGACCGGCATCGATCGGTCTATAAGACTACAGGACTATATTTTCGGCATCGCCATGGGGCTTTCCGCACCTGGCATCCCAACCCTGAAATCATCATGAACTCATCATCTTCCAGCACATCTTCCAGCACATCCGCCGGCGCCATTCCCGAAATCCTCAGCCATGTCGAAGCGGGCGTGATGACCATCACGCTGAACCGCCTGGACAAGAAAAACTCCATCACCGCCGCGATGTATGCCGCCCTGGCCGACGCGCTGGAAGCCGCCCACCACGACAGCGCTGTGCGCGCCGTCGTGATCCAGGGGCACGAAACCATTTTCTCGGCGGGCAACGACATTGGCGACTTTTTGAATAAGCCGCCGTCCACGCCCGATGCGCCGGTGTTTCGTTTCCTGCGCGGCATCAGCAGCTTTCCCAAGCCCCTGGTGGCCGCGGTGTGCGGCCCGGCCGTCGGTATCGGCACCACGCTGCTGCTGCACTGCGACCTGGTGTATGCCGGGGACAACGCCGCGTTTTCCATGCCCTTTGTCAATCTGGGCTTGTGCCCGGAGGCGGCGTCGAGTTTTCTGGTGCCGCAGCTGATGGGCTACCCGCGTGCGGCCGAGGCCCTGCTGTTGGGTGAACCCTTCATGGCGGAAACCGCGCTGGAGCTTGGCCTGGTGAATCGCATCGTGCCGCCCGCCGAGGCCAATGCGCTGGCGCAAAGGCAGGCCCTCAAGCTGGCCGCCAAGCCGCTCAGCGCGCTGATGGAAACCAAACGCCTGATGAAGAAAGGCCATGCCAGCATCGTGGCCGAACGCATGACCGAAGAGGCTGACAGCTTCGGCCGCATGCTCGGCGAGCCGGCCGCGCGTGAGGCGTTTGGCGCTTTCATGGAGAAACGCAAGCCGGACTTCTCAAAAGTGTGATTCCATTTCTACTTCAATGCGATATGTCGTTGCCCCGCCTTGCCGTGCTACAGCACTGTCTGCGGCGGTGCGCCTAATCTCGCCTCGAATTAGAAATGGAATGCGGCGGCGGGACGGGCTCGGGGGGTATCCAGAAAAAAGGCCTGTCTCCGCTGTCGACATGAGGTGGTGAGCAATCAAAAACATCGCAAATTAAAACAGCAACCATCTTGAATGAAGACATTAATTCGTTACTGCAATAGCGTTGTTCCAGGGCGACCTGGTACGTGCGATGGCGTTCAGGATGACCAGCAGCTTGTGCATGCAGGCCACCAAGGCGACCTTCTTGGGCTTGCCGGCGGCCAGGAGCTTGGCATAAAAGGCTTTGAGTACTGGATTGAATCGGGTACCCACCAGGGCGGCCACATACAGCACGCGACGCACATCGCTTCGCCCGCCGAAGATG
>NZ_JBFUJT010000033.1:0-66471 GCF_056401235.1 Polaromonas sp. P4_F9
TAGCATAGCAGTTCTCCGGCTCCCAGCCTTATGAATACGAAATGTGTTCGGTCAACCATTCGGGATGCAGCAGAACAAAGAGACCACCACCGTGCGCCCTGGGCTGTCATTCGAGCTCGGGCTCGCAGGAGACACAGGCTGCACAGCGGTGAGTCAACCGGTTCAGCAATCAAGACTCTCAACCATGTCCTGACCACTGAAGTTTGAACTATTTGAAAGATATAAGGAGACCCCATGAGCAGCGACCTTCAAACCAGCTATCTCGCCCCGCGCGACTGGGCCGCCCACCCATCCCATATTTACCCGTACTACAAATCAACCCTGCTGCGCGGCCCGAAGCAGCCGCTGGTGCCCATCAAGCAGGCGCTGGCCCAGCTCAATGCGCCGGTCTACGGCAGCGATCAGCTCGGCCCGCTCGACCATGACCTGACCAAAAATGCGGTGAAAAACGGCGAGCCGCTGGGTGAACGCATCATTGTCACCGGCCGCGTCATGGACGAAGACGGCCGCCCCGTGCGCAACACGCTGGTCGAAGTCTGGCAGGCCAATGCCGCCGGCCGCTACGTGCACAAGGTGGACCAGCACAACGCGCCGCTGGACCCCAACTTCCTGGGTGCCGGCCGCTGCATGACCGACGGCGACGGCCGCTACACCTTCATGACCATCAAGCCCGGCGCCTACCCCTGGGGCAACCACCCCAACGCCTGGCGGCCGCAACACATCCACTTCTCGCTGTTCGGCGACTACTTCGCCAGCCGCCTGGTGACGCAGATGTATTTTCCGGGCGACCCGCTGTTTGCCTACGACCCGATGTACCAGGGCGTGCCGGCCGACTCGCGCGAACTGATGGTGGCCAAATTCAGTCTCGACGTCACCCAGCCCGACTTTGCGCTGGGCTATGTGTTTGACATCGTGCTGCGCGGCCCCCGGGCCACCCGTTTCGAATAAGCAGGTACAGCAGGAACAGCAGGAACACGACATGAGCCAACTCAAACAAACCCCCTCGCAAACCGTCGGCCCCTTCTTTGCCTACGGCCTCACGCCCACGCAATACGGTTACGACCTCAAAAGCCTGTTCACCCCGGTGCTGGCCCAGCCAAACGCGCAGGGCGAACACATCCGCATCACCGGCCAGGTCTTCGACGGCGCAGGCCAGAGCGTCCTCGACGCCATGGTCGAAATCAGCCAGCCCGACGCCAGCGGCCAGCCCGTCACGTCAGTGGCCGATGCCCAGGCCAAAGGCTTCACCGGTTTTGGCCGCTGCGGCACCGGCACCCTGCCGGACAACCACTTTGCCTTTGACACCGTGAAGCCCGGTGCTGCCGCCGCCGGGCAGGCGCCGTTCATCAACGTCTGCGTCACCATGCGCGGCCTGCTGGTGCACACCTTCAGCCGCATTTATTTTGACGATGAAGCCGCCGCCAACAGCCAGGACGCCGTGTTGAATAGCGTGCCCGCCGAGCGGCGCGCCACGCTGATTGCCCGGCGCGAGATGACCGGCGCCGGGCCGGTGTACCGCTTTGACATCCACATGCAGGGTGAGAAGGAAACGGTGTTCTTCGATCTTTGACGGAGCGTTTTGAAAGGGCGGTGCCGGGACGCGGCTGGCGGCGGGAGCCAACGGGAACACTGGCGAGCGCAGCGCCGCCCCTGCTGCCTCTGCCTCTGCATCTGCCTTTACCTGAGGCGGCTTAAGGTTTTTTTAGGGTTGCCGTAGGCATTTTTTAGCAATACCCGCAGGCGCATCTTTCTAGACTTTGGCATGGTTTTTCGGTACTGCTGGCGCGTGGCGCTACGCCGGGGAGCCTCCAAGCAGGCGGTCGCCTGAGAAAGAAAAGCCCCATGAACATCACCCCCCAGGAAATGCAACAGGTCTCCGCGCAGGATGCGCCGCGCCTGGACCTGTATGCCGGCATTCACAAGGCCTTGCGCGCACTGATGGCCGACACCCTGCTGGCGCTGGGCCGCACGGACACCGACGATGCGCTGGAGCTGGCCCAGGCCAGCCAGCGCGTGATGGAACTGCTGGATTTTTGCGCCTCGCACCTCCAGCACGAGAACGACTTCATTCACGCGGCCATGGAGGCGCGCGCCCCCGGTGCCAGCGAGGCCATCGCCCATGAGCACGAGGAGCATGAACGGCACATTGGCGAGCTGAGCGGCCTGGCCTGCGCCCTGCTCAAGTTGGAGGCGAAGCAGCGCGCCAGCGCGACGCTGGAGCTGTACCGGCAACTGGCGCTGTTCATTGCCAGCAACTTCCAGCACATGCATGTGGAGGAAACGGCCCATAACGCCGTGCTCTGGTCGCGCTACACCGACGCCGAGCTGGCAGAGCTTCACGCCGCCCTGGTCGCCTCCATCCCGCCGCAGGAAATGATGTACGTCGTGCGCTGGCTGGTGCCCTTCATGAATCCGGCCGAGCGCATCGCCATGATGGCCGACATGCGGGCGCACGCCCCGGCGCCGGCTTTTGCCGCGGCACTGGACACCGTCAGGCCGCACCTGAGCGACCGGGAGTGGGCCAAGCTCACCCGCGGCCTCGGCCTGCCGGCCGTGCCGGGGCTGGTTCAGGCCTGAAGGCGGCCCTGAAGCGCTGGCGAAAGGGCTGCAGGATGGGGAGAGGGCGGCAGGCTCAGGCCGCCACCTCTGCCAGCACCAGCGGGCGCTGCACCGCCAGCCTGAAGCGGCCGCGCCCGGTTTTCTCGATGCGGATGTGCGGGCCGTGCTCCGCCAGGCGGCGCTGCAGCAGCAACAGGCGCGCTTCGAGGTTGTCGGTCACGTCGGGCAGGTGAATGGCCGGGTCCAGCCGCAACTCGCGGTTGGAAAACTCGGTCCGGCCTTGCCGGACATGGTCGGTCACCAGCTTCCAGAAGATCGCGCCCGCCACGCCCTTGATCAGGTAGCTGTCGTTCACAAACACGCTGTCGTTGCTCTGGAAGCGCCGCAGCTGCAGGGCCGCGCCACCCGCTTGGGCGCCGGGGCCTTCAGCCTGCCTGTTCGCTGCTGCCGCTGGCGGCGCGGCGTCCGCCAACTCGGCGGCCTCCGGGCCGGCCTGCATCAGGTCGATGGCCGCCCCCAGATGGCCGGCCAGCGCGACCAGCGCGTCTTCCTCCTCAAAGCCAAACTGCAGGTCGTTCGGGCTCTCGGCAAACAGCACGCCCAGCAGCCGGCCGACAGAGACGATGGGCACCGCCACCTGGCTGTGCGGCTCGGCCAGGCCCGGGTAGGGAATGTCGGTCTCCAGCATCAGCTCGGGCGCGCTGGCGCCCAGGCTGGTTTTGATGGCCCGGTTGTAGGCGTAAGCGTTGCTCATGTGCACGATGCGAACCGGGGTGCGCTCGCGCGCGGCCACGCCAATCACGCCCTGGCCCATTTCAATTTCCGAGCCCACACCCGATGTGGCATAGCCGCAGCTGGCCACGGTGTAGAGCCGCTGGGTGGTCGCGTCCAGCATTAGCACCATCGCATGCTGAATGCCCACAAAGTCGGTCAGTGTCGCCAGCGCGGCATTGAGCAGCTCCCCCAGCCCGGTGCAGCGCGACAGCCGCTCGCTGCCGCGGCGCAGCCCCGTCAGCATGCTGGCGCGCGGTGGGGCGGCGGGCAGGGGCTCGCCGGCAATGCACTCGATCGCCTGCACTTCGTAGATGTCCGAGCCCTGCAGCCTGAACACGCCCGCCATGCCGCTGTGCGACGCGATGCCGGCCAGCTGGGCCTTCATGCCTTCAAATACCGGACCTTCGGTTTCGGTGTGCAGGTAGCGGATGTGCATGCGGAAAAACGCCGCCGTGACCGGGTGCAACACCAGCACCGTGGCGTACGGATTGGCCAGGATGTTTTTGCGCGTCTTGTTGAAAAACTGGAAAGACAGCGCCACGTGGCGCTCGCTCACATAAAACACCTGCGAGATATAGGCCACATTGGGCGTGCCGTCCAGCGCGCAGGTGGCCATGACGGCCGGGATGGCGCCCTCCAGGCAGGGGCGTATGTCCGCCAGGCAGGGTTCCGGGGTCAACTGTGACAACTGCGCTGGTTGCGCCGCATTCATGGCGGGCTCCCGGGCCCATGGGGCAGCGGCGCACCGGCTTGGGGGCCGGGTGTCTGGTCAAACGCCTGCGCCGGCTCAAAGCTGATGGCCACCAGGTCATCCAGCCGGCGCGCCAGCATGGCCCGGGTGAACACCGGCGCGTAACCGACCCGCTGGATTTCGCTTTCCATGGACGCCACATAGCACTCCAGCGCCGGCTCGTCCGAGGCTTCGGCGCAGCGGATGCGCGGACCCGCGGCCTTGACCTGGACCGTGCGGTGCGAACTCGGCTCGGAAAACACCACGGCGATGCGTCCGGTGCTGGCAATGTCCTGGATCAATTGCCGCGACTGCTGCCGCGACAAATACACCGTGATGCTCTGCCCCCCGGGCGCAATCGTGCAGCCCACCGCGCGCATGATGCTGGGTCGCATGTCGAGGCCGCAGGCGCTCACGATGACGGACACGCCCTTGCCCATCATGGCGAGGAGCTCCGTCGGCAGCTTCGGTGCCGGGGTGTCGGTCGTGGCGGCGGTCATGGGCCAGATTGTAGAAGTCCTGGTTCTGTAGCGCGACGTGAAAATGGCCACGTATTCCGCCGGCATGGCATGCACCAGCGTCAGCCGGAAAAACGAGGTGAACGCGGTTTTCGTTCTTTTCGCTCTGCTTCCCCGTCTTCAGTTTCCAGCGCACCGTCCAACACACCGGCGCCGGAACGGTCTTGTGGGGATGCCTCGCCCAACCCGGGACGCCTGATCCGGCAATAATCACATGCGTCCAGTCCACCCCGCATTTAAAGGCTCACCCATGCTTTCAACCCTCATGACCGTCTGGTTCCTTCATGTGGCTGCCATGATCAGCCCCGGCGCCAATGTGCTGCTGGTGTCCCAGTTGGCGGCCGGTGACCGGACCCGAAGTGCGGCATTTGCCGCCCTGGGCGTGACGTTGGGCGCGGGTGCGTGGGCGACTTTCGCGGTGCTGGGCATCAATGCTGTCTTTCAGGCGTGGCCGGGTTTTCGTCTTGCGCTTCAAATTGCCGGCGGGCTGTATCTGCTCTACGTGGCCAGCCGGTTGTGGCGTGCGCGGGGGCCAGAGCTGAACGGGCGGGCTTCATCGGTGTCGCGGGTTGCGGCATTTCGTCTGGGGCTGCTCACGAACATCACCAATCCCAAGTCGGCGCTGTTCTTCGGCAGCGTGTTTGCGGCGTCTTTCCCCGCCGCGCCAAGCGTACTGTTGCAGGTTTGCGCCGTGGTGATGATTGTGGTCAATGCGCTTTGCTGGCACACGCTGCTGGCCTACCTGTTCTCGCGGCCTCGCGTCCGGGCGGCCTATGCACGTACGCGCATGACGGCCAATCGGGTTGCATCAGTCGCCGTGGGCGCCTTGGGGATGGGTTTGTTGGCGGCGACCTGGCGTGAGGCCAGGGCGAGGGTGTAGGCATCAAGGCGGCCTGGTGAACAGGCTCTTAATTCCGGAACCGCTTGCGCGTCAGCACCAACGCAATCCAGAAGCCCGCCGCCGCATAAAACACCAGCAGCGCCAGATGCTGCAGTCCCTGCGCCGGCCACTGGCCCAGAAACAGCGGGCGCACCAGCTCCACCGCCGCCGTCAAAGGCAGCCAGTCCGAGATCACCCGCATCACGCCCGGCAACTGGTCGCGCGGAAAAAACACGCCGCTCAGGAACATCGTCGGCGTGAGAAACAGCGTGAAGTAGTAGGTGAAAAAGTCATAGCCCTTGGCCAGTGCGTTGAAGATCAGCGCAATGCTGGAGAAGGTAATGCCCACCAGCCCGAGTAGCGGCCAGGCCAGCAGCAGCATGGGGCTGTGGCTGATGCCCAGCGCCAGCATCACCACCAGAATGATGGTGGTGGTGAACAGCGACTTGAAGGCCGCCCACAGCATTTCGGCAAACACCACGTCATCGAGCCGCACCGGTGCATTCATGATGCCGTCCCAGGTGCGCTGCACCTGCATGCGCGAAAACGCCGAATACAGCGCCTCAAACGACGCGGCGTTCATTGCACTCATGCAAATCGAACCGCTGGCCAGGAACAGGATGTAGGGTATGGCCGTGCCGTTGAGCTGCACCTGCCCGACCAGCGCGCCCAGCCCGTAGCCGAAGGCCACCAGCGTGATCAGCGGCTCGGCGATGTTGCCGACGAGGCTGGGAATGGCCAGCTTGCGCCAGACCAGCAGGTTGCGCCTGAAGACGGGCAGCCAGCGCAGGCCGATTTGCGGTGGCCTGAACAGCGCCTGTCCCTTCGTTGGGGTGTTTGGAATCGCGGACATCAGCCTTCCTCCCTGATTTGCCGGCCGGTGAGCTTCAGGAACAGGTCCTCAAGATTGGCCGGGCGGTGCAGCGTGCGCAACTGCGGAAAGTCCGTCAGCGCGTTCAGCAGGCGCTTGGCATCCAGCGTGTAAAAGAACACCGTCTCCCCGCTGACTTCGGTGCGCGCGGCCAGCGCTTTGAGGGGCGAATCGGCCAGCGCCAGCGCGCCTGCCCCGTAGACCTCCACCACGTCGGGCTCCAGGTTCTGTGCAATCAGTTCGCGCGGCGTGCCTTCGGTCATTTTCTTGCCGCGGTCCAGCACCAGCAGGCGGTTGCACAGGCGTTCGGCTTCGTCCATGAAGTGGGTCGTCAGCAAAATTGATTTGCCCTGCTGAACCAGCCGCTGCAGGCGCTCCCACATCAAATGCCGGGCCTGCGGGTCCAGGCCGGTGGTGGGCTCGTCGAGCATCAGCAACTGCGGGTCATTGACCAGCGCGCGCGCCAGGCTCAGGCGCCGCTTCATGCCGCCCGAGAGTTCACTGAGCTTGGCATTGGCCTTGTGCGTCAGCGCTGCAAACTCCAGCAGCCGCGGAATCCGCTCCCGGATCACCGCGTCCTTGAGGCCGAAGTAGCGTCCGAACACCAGCAGGTTTTCCGCGCAGCTGAAATCCGGGTCCAGGCTGTCGAACTGGCTGACGATGCCCAGGCGCGCCTTGATGGCCAGCGCGTCCTGCGGCATCTGCAGCGTGCCTGCCGCATGACCATTGGAATAATAGGAAACACTGCCAGCATCGGGGGCGGTCAGCCCCAGGCACATGCGTATGGTGGTGGTCTTTCCGGCGCCGTTGGGGCCTATGACCCCCAGGCATTCGCCCGGTGCGATGCTGAAAGACAGCTGGTTGACGACGATGGTGTCGCCGTAATGCTTGCTCAGGCCGGCGACTTCAAACAGGGGCTTGCTCATGCGGCCATTGTGCCCACTCTATAACCACACCCCCGTCCAGGCTCACTGCGTGTAGCCTGTTCCCCCCTCAAGGGGGCGGCGCCTGGGGCCGGCAAAGCCGGACCCGCGGCCCCCACTGGTGAAATACCCTACTGGGTTACGCCACTGAACTCTTGAACCAAGCATGAGCCGCGGGACTGGCTTTGCCAGACCGCAGGCGGGCGGCCCCCTCGGGGGGCAGCGACCCACACGAAGTGGGGGAGCGTGGGGGCTCAATCTTCGCCGTAGTCGTGGTCCGGGTGATTGACCGTGCCCAGCTTCCAGTAGCCGCGGCCCACGATGCGGCTGCGTTCCACGCCAAGTTCTTCGATGAGCAACTGGCGTATGCGGCGCATGGCGGCGGCTTCGCAGGCCAGGTAGATGCGGGCATCCGCGGCGGGCGCGCCGGCTTTGCGCAAGGCGGCTTCCAGCGCCTGGCCGGCCTGGGTGTTGTCGGCGCCGCGCGCCACCCAGCGTGCGTCCACTTTCGCGGCGCTCTGCAGCGGGCGCTCTTCGGCGGCATCGACCACTTCGACCAGCACCTTCGCCTGAGCGCTTGCGGGCAAGCTCGCCAGAATGGTTTCAAACGCGGGCAGGGCGCTGTCATCGCCTATCAGCACGTGCACGGGCGCGTCCAGCGCGAGTTTGTAGCCGGGGCCGGGCCCCATCAAAAACAGCACCTGGCCCGTCTGCGCCTGCGCGACCCAGGTGGACGCGGGGCCGTCGCCGTGCAGCACAAAGTCCACGTCGACTTCGTGCACGTCCGCACGCACGGCCAGCGGCGTGTAAGTGCGCATGGACTTCGGCTTCGGGCCGTCGGGCAGTGGGCGCTCCGGCTCGGTCTGCCCAGGCTCGGGAAAAATCAGCTTCATGTAGCTGGCCGGGTCGCCCATCTCAAAGCCTTCAAGCTCCGCGCCTTGCAAGGTGATGCGGCGCATCAGCGGGCTCAGGGTCTGCACGCGGGTGACCTGCACGCGGCGCGGTGGCCGGCGCTTGCGCGGCGCGGCCTCGGATACAGGGGCGGCGGCGGGGGTGGAGGGTGAAGTGGGTGTGGTGGACATGTGTCTTTCAGAGGAGCGGCGCATCGTGCGCTGCTTGAGGGAGAAACGGAGAAACGCTCCAATTGAGAATAATTATCATCTGATTGCAATGACCGGTGCTTTGCAGGGGCAAAGCGGGCCGGCGTCCTACCCGGGGCCGCATGGCTTGTGCAGTAAAGTAAGCGCAAGCGGTGCCCAGGCGCCCAGCCTTGCGGCCGCCGTTCCCCTTTTCTCCCATTTCTCCCACTTCTACCTTCAGCGCTTATGACCACTTTCGGAACCCCTTTGTCCCCCCATGCCACCAAAGTCATGCTGCTCGGCTCGGGCGAGCTGGGCAAGGAGGTGCTGATTGCCTTGCAGCGCCTGGGCGTGGAAACGATTGCCACCGACCGTTACGAGAACGCGCCGGGCCAGCAGGTTGCCCACCATGCGCGCACCATCACCATGAGCGACCCGGCTCAGCTCAAGGCGCTGATTGAAAAGGAAAAGCCCGACCTGGTCGTGCCCGAGATCGAGGCCATCGCCACGGCCATGCTCGAAGAACTCGAAGCCGCCGGCACGGTGCGCGTGATCCCGACAGCCCGCGCCGCCCGCCTGACCATGGACCGCGAAGGCATACGCCGGCTGGCCGCCGAGACCCTGGGCCTGCCGACCAGCCCCTATGTCTTTTGCGATTCGCTGCAGGAGCTGCAGGCTGCCATCGACAGCAAAATCGGCTACCCCTGCATCGTCAAGCCGGTCATGAGCTCCTCGGGCAAGGGCCAGAGCAAAATCGCCGGCCCCACTGACGTGAAAACCGCCTGGGACTACGCCATGGCCGGTGGCCGCGTCAGCCACGGCCGGGTGATCGTCGAGGGCTTCATCGACTTTGACTACGAGATCACGCAGCTCACCGTGCGCGCCCTCGGCGCTGACGGCCAGGTGGAAACGCATTTTTGCGAACCGATTGGCCACATCCAGGTCAGTGGCGACTATGTGGAAAGCTGGCAGCCGCACCCCATGCGTGAGGCCGCCCTGCAAAAAAGCCGGGCCATCGCCAAAGCCATCACCGACAACCTGGGCGGTCAGGGTCTCTTTGGCGTCGAGCTGTTCGTCAAGGGCGACGAGGTGTGGTTCAGCGAAGTCAGCCCGCGCCCCCACGACACCGGCATGGTCACCATGGCCACGCAATGGCAAAACGAGTTCGAGTTGCATGCGCGCGCCATCCTGGGCCTGCCGGTCAACACCGCGCTCAAGAGTCCCGGCGCCAGCGCGGTGATTTACGGCGGCGTGGACGCCCAAGGCATTGTGTTTGACGGCGTGGCCGAAGCGCTGCGTGTACCCAACACCGACATCCGCCTGTTCGGCAAGCCCGAGAGTTTCGTCAAGCGCCGCATGGGCGTGGCGCTGGCCTTTGATGTCGATGTCGAGGTGGCACGTGCCAACGCCAAGCTGGCCGCGTCCCGGGTCAAGCCCCGGGTGGCGAAGGGCTGATGCATGTTGACAGGGCTGCGGTATGAGGCTGCGGTATGAACCTGTCTGAGCTCGTCGCCTGGATGGACGACTCGTCGCTGCGCATCGTGTTGGCAGCCGGTGTCAGCGTTGTGCTGGCCCTGGTGGCGGCCCGCATCGGTGCCGCCATCGTGCTGCGCGTGACGCGTTCCATGCCGGTGCTGGCCAAGGTGGCGGAGCAATGCCGGTCCCCTGCACAGTTCCTGCTGCCATTGATGGCCTTGCAGGTCGTGTGGCACAGCGCACCCGATGCCTTCCCGCTGATTGGCGGAATACGCCATGCCAATGGCCTGTTGCTGCTGGCCACCCTGACCTGGGCGGGCATGCGCGCGGCACGCGGGGCAGCGCTGGGTGTGATCGGCCTGCACCCCGTCGATGTGGCTGACAACCTCAACGCCCGCCGCATCCACACGCAAACCCGCATGCTGGCGCGCACCCTCATGTTCGTCGTGCTGATGGCCGGGCTGGCCCTGATGTTGATGACCTTTCCCGGTGCCCGCCAGTTTGGGGCCAGCCTGCTGGCTTCGGCCGGTGTGGCGGGGCTGGTGGTCGGCATTGCCGCGCGCCCCGTCTTCAGCAATCTGATTGCCGGTTTGCAGATTGCGCTGGCGCAGCCCATCCGCATCGACGACGTCCTCATCGTCCAGGGCGAGTGGGGGCGGGTCGAAGAAATCACCGGCGCCTATGTGGTGCTGAAGATCTGGGATGAGCGGCGCATGATCGTTCCGCTGCAATGGTTTATTGAAAATCCCTTCCAGAACTGGACGCGCAACAGCGCGCAAATCATCGGCACCGTGCTGCTGTGGGTGGATTACCGCATGCCGATGGAGCCGCTGCGTCACGCCGCACTGCAGGCCTGCGAAGCGGCCCCTGAATGGGACAAGCGGCTGTGCCTGCTGCAGGTGGTGGAGGCGGGGGAGCACAGCATGCAGTTGCGCTTGCTGGTCACGTCGGCCAACTCCAGCCTGAACTGGGATTTGCGCTGCAAGGTGCGCGAGGCGCTGGTGGATTTCATGCAGCGCGAGTACCCGCAATACCTGCCCCGCATGCGGGCCGAGTTGGCGCAAGCGCCGCAGCCCGGGCAGAACGCGACGGGCGGGCTGGCCAGCTGAGCCAAGGCCTGCGGGCCCGCAGCCCAAGGCAGTCAGGCAACGCGGGCAGGCAGGGTGCGCGTGCGATGATCATGGGCATCACGAAAGGTGATGGTTGAACCTAGAAACAGCAGTTGACCGCTCACAAACTTCAGGAAAGCCGCATGCCCATTGACTTTCCCCTCTTCGATCGCGTTCACCTTCTGGGTGACAGCGCTATGCGTCCGATTGCACCATGCTCGACGCACCATGCGGCGTTGCTCCGCCTTGTGGGCAGTAGCCCACTGCGTTGTCACGCCTTGCCTGGCACGCCGATCACGGCGCACTCAGACGCATCCAACTGCCGTTTCTAGGTTGAACCCTCCGGAGGATTTTGCATGGAACTGCGCCAACTGCGTTACCTGGTCCGGGTGATCGAGCTGGGCAGCATCAGCCGCGCCGCGCTGGATATGGACCTCGTGCAATCGGCATTGAGCCAGCAGATCAGCCGGCTGGAGAGCGAGCTGTCCACCCGCTTGCTCCAGCGCAGCCCAAAGGGCGTGACCCCGACCGAGGCCGGCATGGCGTTTTTCCGCGAGGCGCAACTGGTGCTGCGCCACGCCGAGCAGGCGGCGCGTGCGGCGCAGCAGTCGCGCCTGTCGGGCAGTGTCAGCGTGGGCATGGCCCCCACCACGGCAGCCGTGCTGGGCCTGCCGCTGATCCGGGCCATGCGTGAACGCTACCCCGATGTGCGCCTGCACATGGTGGAAAGCCTGTCGGGCCATCTGACGGCCATGCTCAATGCCCGCCAGCTGGACCTGGCCATGCTGTTCAACACCCAGGCGGGGCGCCGCTGGAGCGTGATGCCCCTGCTCGAGGAAAAGCTGTTCCTGATCCGGTCACGCCGCACGCTGGCGGGCCAACCCGCCGACCGCATCCGTGTGGCGCAGCTGGCGGGCTTGCCGCTGATATTGCCCACCGGTCCGCATGGCCTGCGCAGCACGATCGAAAGCGCCTTTGCCCGGGCCAAATGCAAGCCCACGCTGGTGGCCGAAATCGACTCATTGGCCATGCTGATGGATGCGGTTGACAGCGGCCTCGGCTGCACGCTGCAGCCCTGGGCCGCGGTGAGCCGGTTCACCGATGCGGCGCAGCGCTTTCATCTGGCGCAAATCTCCGACCCCCTGGCGCGCCGCGTCAATTCACTGTGCAGCCTGTCGGACGACGAACTGTCGCCCGCCGCCCTGGCGGCGCGTGTGGTGTTGGCCGATTGCGCGATCGAGGCCGTGCGCTCCGGCCGCTGGCTGGGTGCCCGGCTGGTGGCCGCCTGAGGCCATCTCAGGTTATTGCCATCACGATTGGTGATACCCCCATGCCGCCGACCCGCTAGGCGTGCCGATGTTTTGGGGCTAAATTCCAGCGTGGCTGACAAACCGGTCGAGTGATCAACGCCGGCTTCCCGGCGTCATGGGTGCCTCAGATGTATCGAGTGTCACAGGTGTCATTTCCTGGCGCCGTTCGCCGCGCTTCAGCTCAGCTTTCAATTACTACAAGGAGACCGTCATGATGAGCCCTTCCATTTCCCGGCGTGCGCTGTTGCAGGCCGCTGGCCTTGGCGCCTCGGCGCTGGCCTTGCCGTATGCGCTGGGACAGTCGGCATGGCCGTCCCGGCCGGTTCGCTTTGTGGTGCCGTTTGCGCCGGGAGGCACTTCTGAAATCGTCGCGCGCTCGGTGGCCGCCGAGCTCAGCAAGCAGCTGGGGCAAAGCGTCTACGTGGAAAACAAGCCGGGCGGGGCGGGCACGGTGGCGATGCAGGAGGTGGCCAAATCCCCGGCCGACGGGCACACCATCATCCTCGGGCATGTGGGCACGCTCGCCGTCAACCCCTACATGCTGAAAAACCAGCCCTATGACGTGAACAAGGATTTCATCCCGGTGACCCTGCTGGCCAAGGTGCCCAATGTCTTTGTGATCCATCCGGACGTGCCGGCCAAAAACTTCCAGGAATTTGTCGCCTATGTGAAGAAAAACCCGGGTCAGCTCAACTACGGCTCGGCCGGCAATGCCAGCGCCGGGCATCTGGCCATGGAGTATCTGAAGCTGGTCACCGGCATGTTCATCACGCACATTCCTTACCGCGGCACCGGCCCGCAGCTGACCGATCTGCTTTCGGGTCGTACCCAGGCTTCGTCAGCCGGCCTGCCGGCCCTGAGCGCGCACATCAAGAGCGGCAAGTTGCGCGCCATCGCGGTGGGCACCGCGCAGCGCATTTCCGGGCTGCCCGATGTGCCCACCGTGGCCGAGATGGGCTTCAAGAACTTTGAGACCTCGCAGTGGTACGGCATCCTGGCGCCGGCCGGCACGCCCGCGGACGTCGTCAAGCATCTGCAGGAAGAGTCGCTGAAGGCCCTCAAGTCCTCGGCCGTCACCGCCCGCTTCGCCACGGACAATGCGGTCGGCGGCGGCGGGCCGTCCAGCGAATTTGCCGCGTTTATCGCGAGCGAGCAGAAGATCTGGAGCGACATCGTCAAGCGCGCCGGCATCCACGCCGATTAAACGTCAAAGGGAGTCGCAAGAGATGCTGGATGTCCTGGTGATTGGCGGTGGCAATGCCGCGCTGTGTGCCGCCTTGATGGCGCGGGAGGCCGGCGCCAGCGTGCTGGTGCTGGAGTCGGCGCCGCGCGAGTGGCGTGGCGGCAATTCCAGCCACACGCGCAACCTGCGCTGCATGCATGAGTCGCCGCAGGACGTGCTGACGGACGCCTACCCGGAAGAAGAGTATTGGCAGGACCTGCTCAAGGTCACGGGCGGGCAGACCAATGAGCAGCTGGCGCGCCTGGCGATACGCGAATCGTCGCGCTGCCGCGACTGGATGCGCCGGCACGGGGTGCGCTTTCAGCCTTCGTTGTCGGGCACGCTGCACCTGTCGCGCACCAATGCTTTTTTCATGGGCGGCGGCAAGGCGCTGATAAACGCCTATTACCGCAGTGCCGAACGCCTCGGTGTGCAGGTCCGCTATGACGCGCCCGTCGATCGCCTGGAACTGCGTGATGGCCGCTTCGTGGCCGCGCACTGCGGCGCCGAGCGGATTGAGGCCCGGGCCTGCGTGGTGGCCAGCGGCGGCTTCGAGTCCAACCGCGAGTGGCTGCGCGAAGCCTGGGGCCAGAATGAAGCGGGCGAGTGGCCGGCCGACAACTTTGCCATCCGCGGCACACGCTTTAACCAGGGCGTGCTGTTGCGCGACCTGATGGCCCAGGGGGCGGACACCATTGGCGATCCGACGCAAAGCCACTCGGTCGCCATTGACGCGCGTGCACCGCTGTACGACGGCGGCATTTGCACCCGCGTCGACTGTGTTTCGCTGGGGGTGGTGGTCAACAAACACGCCCAGCGTTTTTACGACGAGGGCGAGGACTTCTGGCCCAAGCGCTACGCCATCTGGGGCCGGCTGGTGGCGATGCAGCCCGGGCAGCTGGCCTATTCGGTGATCGATGCCAAGGCCGTGGGCCGCTTCATGCCGCCGGTGTTCCCCGGCGAAAAAGCCGATTCGCTGGAGCAGCTGGCGCGCCAGCTGGGCCTGGAGGTGCAGGCGTTTTTGCGCACGGTGAATGACTACAACACGGCCTGCCGCGTCGGCAGCTTCGATCATGCCGTGCTCGACGATTGCCATACCGAAGGCTTGTCCCCGGCCAAGACCCATTGGGCCCGGCCCCTGGATACGGCCCCGTTTTACGGCTATGCGCTCAAGCCCGGCATCACCTTCACCTACCTGGGCATGAAGGTCAATGACCAGGCTGCCGTGCATTTTGGCGGCCAGCCCAGTCCCAACCTGTTTGCCGCGGGTGAAATCATGGCGGGCAACGTGCTGGGCAAGGGCTACACCGCCGGCGTCGGCATGACCATCGGTACGGCGTTTGGCCGGATTGCCGGCACCCAGGCCGCCCGGGCGGCCCTGAACCACGGAGCGCAACATGCAGCAGCTTGAAGCCCTGACCCGCGAAGCGCGCGCGCTGGCGGTCGGTGACCTGCTATTGACCCCTTTTGAGGCCGAAGTCGGCCGGCAAATGCAGATCTGCAATGCCTGCCGCTACTGCGAAGGTTTTTGCGCCGTGTTCCCGGCGATGACGCGCCGGCTCGAGTTTGGCAAGGCGGACATCCATTACCTGGCCAACCTCTGCCACAACTGCGGCGCCTGCCTGCATGCCTGCCAGTACGCGCCGCCGCACGAGTTTGCCGTCAACGTGCCGCAGGCCATGGCGCAGGTGCGCGGCCAGACCTATGCCGACTACGCCTGGCCGCCCGCCTTGGGCGCGCTGTACAAGCGCAACGGCCTGACGCTGGCCCTGGCGCTGGCCGCCGGACTGGCGCTGTTCCTGGTGCTGGCCGTGATGATGCAGGGCACGTTGTTGCACGCACCGTTGGCGGGAAATTTCTATGCGATCTTCCCGCACAACTTGCTGGTCTCCATGTTCGCGCCGATTTTCCTGTTTGCTGCGCTGGCGCTGGGCTTGGGGGTGCGCAAGTTCTGGCGCGATGTGTCGCCAGGCGACGCATCGGGGGAAGCCGCGGTCGAGGCCACCGTGGATGCGCTGCGCCTGAAATACCTCGACGGCGGACATGGCGAGGGCTGCAACAACGACAGCGACGCGTGGACGCTGTGGCGCCGGCGCTTTCACCACCTCACGTTTTACGGTTTCATGTTGTGCTTTGCCGCCACCTGCGTGGCCACGCTTTACCACTACCTGCTGGGCCTGCAGGCGCCTTATGCGCTGAACAGCCTGCCGGTATTGCTGGGGACGGTGGGAGGCGTGGGCCTGCTCCTGGGCCCGGCGGGTTTGTTGTGGCTCAACCTGCGGCGCCACCCGCAGCACGGCGATGCGGCGCAGAAACCGATGGACCGCGGTTTCATCGCCCTGCTGTTTCTGACCAGCCTGACCGGCCTGGCCTTGCTGGCCTGGCGCGATACATCGGCCATGGCCCTGCTGCTGGCGGTTCATCTCGGCGCGGTGATGGCCCTGTTTGCCACCCTGCCGTACGGAAAATTTGCGCATGGGGTGTACCGCTGCGCCGCCCTGCTGAAGTGGACGACGGAAAAACGCCTGCCGACCGGGCTGCGGCTCAGCGAAGACTGAGCGCCCGTCAACGAAGCAGCAGTTTGGATGGACGGGGGATGCGGGATATAGTCCAGCCCATGAGCGATGCCGTTCCCCGTCATGTGCTGCCCGTGCTGGTGCTGGCGCAGTTTGCCGGAACCTCGCTGTGGTTTGCCGTCAATGCGGTGATGCCGGACCTGCAGCGTGAACTCGGATGGCCGGCATCCGCCGTCGGCACGCTGACCTCGTCGCTGCAACTTGGTTTTATTGTGGGGACGCTGGTTTTTGCCGTGCTGGCCGTCGCCGACCGCTTTCCGGCCCGGCGGGTCTTTCTGGTGTGCTCACTGTCCGGTGCCCTGTGCACCGTGGGTGCCTGGTGGATGGTGCGCGAGTTCACAGCCCTGCTGGTCTGGCGAACGGCGACCGGGTTTTTTCTGGCGGGCATTTATCCGGTGGGGATGAAGATCGCCGCGCAGTGGTACACCCGGGGTCTGGGTGGGGCGCTGGGCCTGCTCATTGGCGCGCTGGTGCTCGGCTCCGCCAGCGCCCATGCGCTGCGTGGGCTGAGCGGTGAATTGCCTTGGCCCAGCGTCATGCTGGGTGTCGCCGCATTGGCCGCTACCGGCGGTGTGCTGTTGTACGGCCTGTTGCCCGAGCCCCCTGCGGGTCCGGTGCGGCGCAGCACGCTGGAATGGCGCGCGTTGGCCACGCTGTGGACCGACTGGCGCGTGCGATCCTCGGTCCTGGGCTATTTCGGCCACATGTGGGAGCTCTACACCATGTGGGTGCTGGTGCCCCTGATTCTGGCCAGCCGGCTCAACGGCGCGGCGCTGTCGCTGGCTGCGTTTGGCGTCGTGGGTGCCGGTGCCATCGGTTGCATGGGTGGCGGATGGGTTGCGCAAAAAATCGGCAGTGCGCGGGTCGCGTGCGGGCAACTGGCGGTCAGCGGCCTGTGCTGCCTGCTGGCGCCCTGGCTTATTGGCGCGTCGGCCGTATGGTTCGCGCTGTGGCTGCTGATATGGGGCATCACCGTGGCCGGCGACTCGCCCCAGTTTTCCGCGCTCACCGCCAGCAATGCGCCGCGCCAGGCGGTGGGCAGCGTGTTGACGCTGACCAACAGCATAGGCTTTGCGATTTCCATCGTTAGCATCGAGCTGTTCACCAGTCTGACACAGCGCCATGCGCTGGCGTCGCTGCTGCCCTGGCTGGGCGTCGGGCCGGTGCTGGGCCTGCTGGCCATGCGCCCCCTGTTGCGCCGCCAGCCGTCCTGAGCCGCTTACTGAAACGCCACCTCGGCAAAGCTCCTGAGCTTGCGGCTGTGCAGCTGGTCGATGCCTTCGCGGCGCAGCAACTCCACCGCGCGGATGCCGATGCGCAGGTGCTGGTCAACCCGCTCGCGGTAAAAGTGGTTGGCCATGCCGGGTAGCTTGATCTCGCCGTGCAGCGGCTTGTCGCTCACGCACAGCAGGGTGCCATAGGGGACGCGAAAGCGGAAACCGTTCGCGGCAATCGTGGCGCTTTCCATGTCGAGCGCAATGGCCCGGCTCTGGCTGAAGCGGCGCTGCGGCTGGTTGCCGGGCAGCAGTTCCCAGTTGCGGTTGTCGGTGGAGGCCACCGTGCCGGTGCGCATGATGCGTTTGAGGTCCGGGCCCTGCAGGTGGGTCACGTGTTCCACGGCCTGCTCGAGGGCCTTCTGGATTTCGGCCAGCGCCGGGATAGGCACCCACAGCGGCAACTCTTCGTCGAGCACATGGTCTTCGCGCACATAGCCGTGCGCCAGCACATAGTCGCCCAGCTGCTGGCTGTTGCGCAGGCCTGCGCAATGGCCGAGCATGATCCAGGCGTGGGGCCGCAGCACGGCGATGTGGTCGGTGATGTTCTTGGCGTTGGCCGGGCCGACGCCGATGTTGACCATGGTGATGCCGGTGCGGTCGGCGCGCAGCAGGTGGTACGCCGGCATTTGCGGCAGCCGCGGCGGCGCCATGCCCAGCTCGTCGCCCGTGATGGGCGGCATGCCGGCGCGCCGCGTGACCACATTGCCGGGTTCGATAAACGCGATGTACTCGCTGTCCGGGTCGGCCATGGCTTCGTGGCCCAGGCGCACGAATTCGTCGATGTAGAACTGGTAGTTGGTGAACAGCACAAAGTTCTGGAACCACTCGGGCGAAGTGCCGGTGTAGTGGCGCAGGCGCTGCAGCGAATAGTCGACGCGCGCGGCGGTGAAGAGCGAGAGCGGCTGCGGCTCGCCCGGCCGCGGCTCGTGGGTGCCGTTGGCAATGCCGTCGTCCATGGCGCTCAGGTCGGGCAGGTCGAAGACGTCGCGCATCAGCATGCGGCGCTTCACGCTCAGGTGGCCCTCGATGTGGTCATGCTCGGCAAACGAAAAATGCACCGGGATGGGCTGGGTGCTGGTGCCCACTTCGAGCTCGACCGAATGGTTCTGCATCAGCAGGCGAAACTGCTCGAGGTAGTAGTCGCCATAGAGGTCGGGCCGCGTCAGCGTGGTTTCAAAGCGGCCGGGCCCGGCCACAAAGCCATAGCTCAGCTGGGCGATGTCCGGCGTCTCCAGAATGGCGCGCGCCACCGTGTCGGTGTGTATGCGCACAAAGGGGTAGCAGGCGCGCACATGGCCGGGCAGGGTTTCTCCGGCGACATAGCGCTGCATGGCATCGCGCAGGTGCGCAATCTGCTGGTCGTAGATGGCACACACCTGCGCCAGCGCGGCAGCGGGGTCGGAGTAGCGGGTCGGGGCAATGAAGGGAGGCAGGTAGGGCATGGCGGGGGATTCTTGATTTCATTCCATCATAGAGCTATCGCCCGCAGAGCGGGCGCCTTCAGAGCCTGTTCTCAGGCCTTGACCGGCTCCCGCATGGTCACAAACTCTTCGGCGGCCGTGGGGTGGATGCCAATGGTGCTGTCAAACACGGCCTTGGTGGCCCCCGCCTTCATGGCCACGGCGAAGCCCTGCACGATCTCGCCCGCGTCCGGTCCCACCATGTGCAGGCCCACCACGCGGTCCGTGGCGTCGTCGACCAGCAGCTTCATCAGCGTGCGCTCCGTGCTGCCGCTCAGGGTGTGCCTGAGCGCCTTGAAGTCGGTGCGGTACACCCGGATGGCACCAAATTGTTCGCGGGCGTCGGCTTCCGAATACCCGACCGTCCCGATATTGGGATGGGTGAACACGGCGGTGGGCACGAAGTTGTAGCTCATGCTGCGCGGCGTGTTGCCGGCGGTGGGGCCGAACAGGTGGTCCACCACCACCATCGCCTCGCCCAGTGCCACGGGCGTCAGCTGCAGGCGCGCCGTCACGTCCCCCAGCGCATAGATCGAGGGCACCGAGGTCTGGTAGTGTGCATTCACCTGGATCGCGCCCACCTCGTTCACCGCCACACCCACGGCCTCCAGCCCGATCCCGCTGGCATTGGGCGCGCGGCCGGTGGCATACAGCACGCTGTCCACCAGGAAACTGGCTGGCTTGTCCTGCAGGTCTTTCACCTCAACCTGCAGCCCGTCGTCAGTTTTGGTGATGGTGCTTATTTGCGTGCCCAGTTGCAGGTTGATGCCTGTCTTGCTCATTTCCCCGGCAATGAAGCGGCGCACGTCGTCGTCAAAGCCCGTCAGAAGCTTGTCACGGCGGTGGACCTGGGTGACCTGGGATCCCAGGCCGTTGAAGATCGATGCAAACTCGCAGGCGATGTAGCCACCGCCCACCACCAGCAGGCGCTTGGGGAAGGGGCTCAGGTCGAACATCTGGTCGGATGTCACCACATGCTCGCGGCCGGGGATTGTGGGCACGGTGGGGGTGCCGCCGGTCGAGACCAGGATGTTTTTGGCCGTGAACCGCCTGCCGTCGACTTCCACCGTGTGCGCATCCAGCAGGCGGGCCCAGCCCTCGATGATGGTCACGTCGGCGCTCGTGAGCAGCTGCACATAGACGCCGTTGAGCCGTGAAATCTCGCGGGCGCGGTTGGCCTTGAGGAGGTCCCAGTCGAAGGTGGGGGCCTCGCCGACCCAGCCAAACCCGAGCGACTCTTCAAAACTGTCGCCGTAATGGGCGGCGTAGCTGTAGAGTTTTTTCGGGATACAGCCGACGTTGACGCAGGTGCCGCCCATGGCGGCGACTTCGGCCAGCGCTACGCGGGCACCGCGCTGCGCGGACATGCGCGCGCAGCGCACGCCGCCGCTGCCGCCGCCGATGACGAAAAGGTCAAAATCAAAAGTTTGCATGCGCTTTTTCCTTTTTCTGTCTTCAGGACTGGAAGTCCTTGAGTTCCTTCTTGATCCACTCGATGAACACCCGGGTGCGCATGGGCAGCAGCCGGGCGTGTGGGTAGACCACGTTGATCGGGCGAACCGCCGGCTCAAAATCCTCCAGCACGGTGCACAGTTGTTTGCTTTGCAGAAACGGCGCCACCTGGTAGGACAGAAACATGCCCAGGCCCGCGCCGGCCACGCAAGCCGCAACGGCCGGCGCATTCTGGTTGAACTCCAGATTACCACTGACGGCCAGGCGCAGTGGCCGGCCCTGGTCATTGAACGGCCCCCATGTGAGGGCATGCTCGGTCACGCGCACGCAGTTGGCCTTCAGGAGGTCTTTGGGATGCCGGGGTACGCCGTGGCGCTGCAGCCAGGCGGGGCTGGCTACCACCAGGCGCCGGATGTGGCCGACAGTCTGCGCGACCAGCGTGGAGTCTTCGGGCTCGCCAATGCGTATGCCCACGTCAATGCCTTCTTCCAGCAGGTTGACCACGCGGTCCAGCAACACCATGGAGCAGCGCATCTTTTCGTATTGCTGCACAAAGCGCGTCACGGCAGGGGCAACATGCATTTGCCCGAACAGCACGGGCGCGGTGATGGTCAGGTGGCCCGTCGGTTCGCCTGCCTCCGCCGTGAGCGCTGCTTCCGCATCATCCAGCGCGGCCAGCAATTGCCGGCAACTCTCCAGGTGCCGCCGGCCTTCCTCGGTCAGCGAAATGCGTCGCGTGGTCCGGTTGAACAGGCGCACGCCCAGTTGCGCTTCGAAGCCGGCCAGCGTGCGCACCATGGCCGGCAGCGACGACTCCATGACGCGGGCCGCAGCGGTCAGGCTGCCTTCTTCGGCAATATGAATGAAGGCCTGCATGGCCCTGAGCTTGTCCATGGCGCCATGGTAACCCCGTGCTTGAAATTAATCCGATTTAGGGATTAGTTAAATCCTATATGAGCTATTTATTCAAATTAACGGATCAAACAGAATCCATCGTATTCGAATCCACAGTTCCCTTGTTCCTTGTTCCATTTCATCAACCCCTTGAAAGACCCGCATGAACGCAGTTGCCGCCTCCACCCCCAACGCAAGCCTCAAGGCGCTCCCGGCGCAGCCCATCAGGCTTTACCGCGTTGCCATTTCCGGCCACGCCCACCGGGTGGAGCTGTTCCTGTCGCTGCTGTGCCTGCCATTTGAGCGGGTGGAGATTGACCTGGCGGCCAAGGCCCATAAAACACCTGAATTCCTGGCCATGAATGCCTTCGGTCAGGTACCCGTGATTCAGGATGGCGACGTGACCCTGGCCGACTCCAACGCCATCCTGGTGTACCTCGCCCGGCGCTATGCGCAGGACGCAGACGCCTGGATGCCGATCGAGCCCGTGGCTGCGGCCGCCGTGCAGCGCTGGTTGTCGGTCGCCGCCGGTCAGCTGGCGTTCGGGCCTGCCGCGGCACGCGTCATCCAGCTGTTCAAGCGGCCCGACAGCCCGGACGCCGCCATAGACCGCGCGCATGCCCTGTTTGCCGTGATGGAGCAGCAGCTCGGGCAGTCCACGTTTCTCGCCGGCAACAGGCCCACGCTGGCCGATATTGCCAACTACAGCTACACCGCCCATGCGCCCGAGGGCAATGTTTCGCTGGAGCCTTACCCCAGGCTGCGCGCCTGGCTGGCCCGCATCGAAGCCCTGCCGCGCTTTGTGCCCATGGTCAAAACGCCCGCCGGGCTGGCAGCATGAGCGAATCCGCGTTTCACGAGGGCGAGCGCGCGGTGCAGGCCCGGGTGGGTGTGCGGGAGCGGATGGCGCAGCTCGGCCCGCGCGTCATCCGGGACTTCATGCCCGATCAGCACCGCGAGTTTTTTGAGCAGCTGCCCTTGGTGATTGCCGGCACTGCAGACGCATCCGGCCAGCCCTGGGCCTCGGTGCTCGCGGCGCCACCCGGTTTCATTCACTCGCCCGATCCACAGCGGCTGGTGCTGCAGGCGCAGCCCCTGCGGGCCGACCCCCTGGAAGACACGCTGGCGGAAGGCGTGGCCATCGGCCTGCTGGGCATGGAGCCGCACACGCGGCGGCGCAACCGCATGAATGGCGTGGTGCAGGGCCTGGGCGCGGCGGGCTTTTCGGTGCAGGTGAGCCAGAGCTTTGGCAACTGCCCCAAGTACATCCAGGCCCGCGAGCCGGTGTATGACCTGGGCCGTGTGCGTGCGCAACCCGTGGTGCATCAGGCGGGCCGGCTCGACGATGCGGCGCGTGCCATGATCGCGGCGGCCGATACCTTCTTCATCGCGACGGCCTATAGGGGTGACGGTGCCGGTGACGACGCGGGGCGGGCCGGCGGCGTGGATGTGTCGCACCGCGGCGGCAAACCCGGCTTTGTGCGGGTGGATGCCGACGGCACGCTCACGGTGCCGGATTTCATGGGCAACTTCTTCTTCAACACGCTGGGCAATATTGCGGTCAATCCGCGTGCCGGCCTGCTGTTCATTGACTTTGACAACGGTGACCTGCTGTACCTGGCGGTCACGGCAGACATCATCTGGGATGGCCCTGAAGTTGCGGCCTTTGAAGGCGCCCAGCGCCTGCTGCGTTTCAAGGTGCAGTCCATGAAGCGGGTGGAGGCCTCGCTGCCCTTGCGTTGGGGCCTGGCGGAGTTGTCACCCGTGCTGGAGGCCACCGGCGCCTGGGTGTGAGTCTCCAGGAACCCGCCGCTGAACGGGATCAGCCGATCACCTCGAGCGTGAGTTCGCGTTCAAGCCACTCGCGGAATTTCTGCACGGCCGGCCGCTCCGCGCTGTGGGCCGAGACGACGATGCGGTAACCCATGCCCTCGACCGTCTGGCCGGGCAGGACCACTTGAAGGTGGCCGCTCCTGAGCAGGGGCAGCACCAGCGGCGTGCGCCCCATGGCCACGCCTGCGCCCTGCACGGCGGCGTTGAGCACATGTTCGTACTGCGAGAAATACAGACAGGGCTGCTGCGGCGACTGCCGCAGGCCCAGGCGTTCGTACCATGCAGTCCAGGACATCCAGGAAAAGCGCATCGCCGGGTCGTAGTAGACGAGCAGCGGCGCGTGCAGGATGTCCGCGGCGCAGGCGATGCGCGCCGCGATGGCCGGCGCCGCCACGAGCATCACCTGTTCCTGCAGCAAGGGCGGCGGGCCATCCACGCCGGCCTGCAGCGGACTCAGCCGCACCGCAAGGTCCATGCCTTCGCGCTCAAGGTTGAGCCTGGCCTCCGAGGCATCGACGCGCACATCGATGGCCGGCTCCAGCGCCTGAAACTTCGCCAGCTTGGGCGCCAGCCACAGCGCGGCAAAGGACGGCGTGGTGGTGACCGAGACCGACACCCGGTCCATAGCCAGCAGGCGGTCAATGGCCGAGGCCAGTTGCGCCAGCGATGCACGGGCCGCCTCATAGAGCTGCCGGCCCTCGGGTGTCAGGCTCAGCCCCTTGCCGCCGCGCAGGAACAGCGCCATGCCAAGCGCGTCTTCAAGGCTTTTCACCTGCTTGCTCACGGCCGACTGCGTGATGCAAAGCTCCTCGGCCGCAGCGGTGAAGCTCAGGTGGCGGGCTGCCGACTCGAAGCCGCGTATCGCGTCGAGTGACATCGCGCGAAGGGAGTGGGATGAAGAGCTGTTGAGCATGGCATGAATGTTTGGAATACCCCGGATGACAAACCATCCGGCCGCTCAGACCGGTTCAAGAGAAGAATCAGATCACAGATCAGATCACAGTTTTGAAGGAGATCATCATGAGCGCATCGCAATTCCCGCTGAAGGTCGGGCTCATTCCCCAAACCCTGCACCTGCACCCTGGCGAGGCCGTGACCTGCACCCGGGGCGGCGTCTGGATCACCGGCGACGCTATAACCGGCGATGGCATAGCCGGCGACGTCGTGCTGGAGCGCGGCCAGGCCTTCGTGGCGCAACGGGCCGCCGACTACTACGTGAGCGGGCTGCGGCGCCACGGCGCCTGCAGCCGCATCGCCTTTGCTTCTCAACCCTAAAACCAAATCTAAACCCTCAAAGAGACAACGGCATGCTATTGGAAACCGAACGCCGCGGCCAGCACGTGGTGCTGACGCTGAACCGCCCCGAAAAACTCAACGCCCTGAGCTACGAACTCATCGACGAACTGATGGACCGGCTCGATGCACTGGAGCGCGACGACACTGTGCGCTGCCTGGTGCTGACCGGGCGGGGCCACAAGGCCTTCAGCGCCGGTGCCGACATCGCAGGCTTTGCGCCGGATGTTGCCGCATCGCCCGAAACAGCCGCGCGCCGCTTCGTCACGCGCGGCCAGGCCATGACGCGCCGCGTCGAGAACTACCCCAAACCCGTCATCGCGGCCGTGAATGGCATGGCTTTCGGCGGAGGCTGCGAAACCATGGAGGCCTGCAGCCTGGCGATTGCGGCGGAACATGCGACTTTTGCAAAACCTGAAATTCGGCTGGGCTTTCCGCCGCCGTTCGGCGGAACACAACGCCTGCCGCGCCACATAGGCCGCAAGCGCGCCAACGAAATGATCCTGACGGGGGCGGCCATCAGCGCGGAAGAGGCATTGCTGATCGGGCTCATCAACCACGTGGTGCCGGCCAGCGACCTGTTGCCGGCCTGCCTGCGCATGGCGGACCTGATCGCCGCCAATTCGGCCGTGGCCGTCACGGCCTCGCTGCGTGCAGTCACACGCGGGTTGAACGTCTCCATCGACGAAGGCCTGGCGATCGAAGCCGCGCAGTTCATGATCGCCGCGGCCTCGCCTGATGCGAAGGAGGGCACGGCGGCCTTTGTGGAGAAGCGCCAGCCGGTGTTTTGCCATCGCTGAGGCCGCAGGCCAGTGGGGCCACAGTGGGGTTACAGTGGGGCAATAGTGGGGCTATTGAGCGGCCGGCCGGGCCTCGCGCCGATAATCGGTGCATGACTTCCTCTTCCTCCGACTTCAGCTCCCTGTCCCTTCCGGCCCATGTGCTGACCAACCTGCAACAGCTGGGCTACCTCAGCATGACGCCGATCCAGGCGGCCAGCCTGCCGGTGGCGCTGCTCGGCAAAGACCTGATTGCACAGGCCAAAACCGGCAGCGGCAAGACCGCGGCGTTTGGGCTCGCGCTGCTGGCCAACCTCAATGCACGCCGCTTCGCCGTGCAGGCCATGGTGCTGTGCCCGACGCGCGAGCTGGCCGACCAGGTGGCCACGGAGATCCGCCGGCTGGCGCGCGCCGAGGAAAACATCAAGGTCGTCACGCTGTGCGGCGGCGTGCCGCTGCGCAACCAGGTGGCGAGCCTGCAGAACGGCGCGCACATCGTGGTGGGCACGCCGGGCCGCATCATGGACCACCTGGAGCGGGAGACACTGGACGTCGATGCGCTGAACACCCTGGTGCTGGACGAAGCAGACCGCATGCTGGACATGGGCTTTTACAACGACATCGCCACCGTGGCCAAACAATGCCCCGACGAGCGGCAAACCCTGCTGTTTTCGGCCACCTACCCCGAGGGCATCGCCAAGCTCAGCCAGCAGTTCATGAAGGAGCCGCAAACCATCACCGTGCAGGCTCAGCATGAAAAAAGCAAAATTCGCCAGCGCTGGTATGAGGTGCCGGAGAGCGACCACGACGAAGCGCGCCTGAACGCGGTGGCGCTGCTGCTCAACCATTACCGCCCGGCCAGCACGCTGGCTTTTTGCAACACCAAATCGCAGTGCCGCGCGCTGGTCGCCTATTTGAAAAGCAAGGGCTTCAGCGCGCTGGCGCTGTACGGCGAACTCGAGCAGCGTGAGCGCGACCAGGTGCTGGTGCAGTTTTCCAACCGCAGCTGCTCGGTGCTGGTGGCCACCGACGTGGCCGCGCGCGGCCTGGATATTTCGCAGCTGGAGATGGTCATCAATGTCGATGTCACGCCCGATGCCGAGGTGCACATTCACCGCATCGGCCGCACCGGCCGCGCCGATGAAGAGGGTTGGGCCATCAGCCTGGCCAGCATGGACGAGATGGGCTCGGTCGGCAAAATCGAGCAGTTGCAGAAAGCCGAGTCCGAATGGCACAAGCTGACTGAACTCACGCCCGCCAGCCAGGAGCCGCTGTTGCCGCCCATGGTCACTTTGCAGATCGTCGGCGGGCGCAAGGAGAAAATCCGCGCCGGCGATGTGCTGGGGGCATTGACCGGGGATGTGGGTTTTACCCGCGAACAGGTCGGCAAGATCAACGTCAACGAGTTCTCCACCTATGTGGCGGTGGACCGCGCCATCGCCAGCCAGGCGCAGCAAAAACTCGCCAGTGGCCGCGTCAAGGGCAAGAGCGTCAAGGTCCGCTTCATGGACGAGACCTGAAGCCCCGGGCCGCCAGCGGCCCCTTGCCTTGATTCCTGCCTGCTACTTCCCGCTTCCCACTGGCTACTGGCTACTGCCTACTTTCCGATCAGGGCAAATCCCTGTTCACCTCGGGCAGCGACGCATCGCGTGGCCCGACCATGCCCAGCCGTGCTTTCAGGGACTGTGGCTGCCCCGTCAGGATGGCCGCGTAGTTGGTGGTGTTCGAAAGCACTTTCTTGACATAGTCGCGGGTCTCGCCGAAGGGCACGTTCTCGGCCCAGATGGCGGCATCGAGCACCGGGCTGCCGGGTTGTCCGCGCCAGACGCGGGGCCGGCCCGGCCCGGCGTTGTAGGCCGCTGCAGCCATGGCCATCGAACCCTCAAAGGCGTCCAGCGCGAGCTTCAGGTAGCCGGTGCCAATCGTGATGTTGGTGTCGCGGTCATTGATCTGGTCGGGCGTGAAACCCGTCAGCCCAATCCGGCGTGCGGTTTCGCGCGCAGTGGCGGGCATGATCTGCATCAGGCCCGAGGCACCCGGGCCGGAACGGGCGTCCATGATGAAACGGCTTTCCTGGCGTATCAGGCCATAGACATAGGCCGGGTCGAGGCCGACGTCGCGGCTGCGTTTGACGACGGCCTCGCGGAACGGCACGGGGAAGCGCTGATCGAAATCGGTCTCGGTTCTGGTGCGCTCGCTGGTGTTGATGCAGCGGTCCCAGATCTGCCGGTCGCAGGCAAACTGGGCGGCTGCCAGCAGTTCGCGGTCGCCCATCCCGGCGCGTTCGCCCTCGCCGTTACGCTTGTGCAGGTTGGTGCTGTAGTTCCATTCGCGCACGCCCTCCGCCCGCAAACCTATCGTGATGGCATAGGCGGCGCGGTTCAGCCCGGGGTTGAGCCGCGCGCTTTCCTTTTCAGCCGCTGTGAGCGGCGCCGGCGGGACCGGCACCGTGATCTTCTGGCCCAGTTCCTCCAGCGCCAGCTGCTCATAAAAGCCGCGCACCGATGCCGTTGCCTGCAGCAGCGCCAGCGCCTCGGCGCGCTGGGGCGCAATGCTGATGGTCTGGGTCACACCCTGCGGCGTGCTGGCCACGACGGGCCTGTCGGGTGGCGCCGTGGCCAGCAGCGCACGCGCTTTCCAGTAGCTCCAGGTCGGGTCCTTGCGGGCCTCCTCGCTCATTGCGTTGATGGCCGCCAGCGCGGCTGGCCATTGGGGCTGGGTGCCCGCGCGCAGGGCTGCGCGGGCTTTCCAGGCCAGCATGTCATCCGTCAGGTCGCTGTCATTGCTGACCCTGGCAAAGTACTGCAGCGCATCGCTGCCCGGCATCGTGCCCAGGCGGGTTGCCGCCTGTTTGCCGATCACGCCCCAGACCCAGTTGCGCTCCTCGGCGCTGAGCTGGATGGCCCACTTGCTCTCCAGCTGGAAAGCGGCTCCTTCCACGTCGGTGGTGGCCATCTTGATCAGTGCCAGCGTGATGATTTCCTTGCGCACCTTCCGCAGGGCCAGGTGTTTTCCGGCAAGAAATTTGATCGGGCTGCTGTTCAGCTCGGTCAGCAGGTCCATCGCCTCCGGAGCAATGATCTGCACCGCACCCGCTGCGGCCCGTGGCCGGTTGGCCTCGGTGGCAATGCGGGCTTTTTGCCAGACATCCTGCGGCGTGAGGTTTTTGGCGCCCACCAGCCGGTCGGCGGCGGCGGTGCAGCCATCGTCGGCGTCGCGCTGCGCGTACCAGTTTTTCCGCACCTCGTCCGACAGGCGTGCATCCAGCGCCGGATTTTTCAGGTGTTCCACCAGCAGGGCATAGCAACGCACTTCCTTGTCGTCGTTCATGCGGTAGTTCGGGTACTCTGCGGCAAAGGCTGCCCAGTCGCGGCGCTGGCCCAGCAGCAGCAGCCAGTCATTGCGCAGGCGGTCTTCCTGGTAGGTGCCGGCATAGCGGGCGAAAAAGTCCTGCACCTCCTGCGCGCTGGCCTCGCCAAGACGCGCTTTCAGCTCCCAATAGGCCGCCCAGGGCTCCAGCGCATGGCCTCTGGCCTGGGGCAGCATCTGGGCCAGCCGGCCCTTGTCGCCGCGCCTGAAGGCCTTGTTCATTTCGAGAATCAGGTTGTCGCCATTGCTGCCGTTACCGTTTGAGGAGGTGTTTTGGGCGGCGACTGGGGCCAGCAAACTGAGCGAGAGGGTTGCACACGCCGCAGCAAAAAACGCGGCGTTGAAATTTTTTTTGTATAGCATCGGGACATTATGGACAAATTAAGCACACGAAAAGCACTGGTGCAAGCCCGCCTCGACATGCCCGACCGCCTGCAGCGAGCCGATTTGCTGCAGCGGGTGATGCGCATCTGGCTGGTGGGCTCCCCCCATGAGGTGATAGGCGCCTATTGGCCCATCAAGGGGGAATTCGATCCGCTGCCCGCGCTGTACCGCTGGCAGGAAGACGCCATCCTGAGCCGGGACTCCCAATCAAACCAGGGCCCGGACCTTGAGGAGCCGGCACAGATTGCAACGGAAAGCATCGCAAGCCGCTCGCCCCGCAAGATCGGCCTGCCGGTCGTCAACAAGCTGCACAAGACCCTGACCTTCCATGCCTGGTACCCGGGCTGCCCCATGGAAGAGGACGCCTACGGCATTCCCAAGCCCAAAGACACGGAAGTGATCGTGCCCACACTGCTGTTTGTGCCCTGCGTGGGCTACGGCCCGGGGGGTTACCGGCTGGGTTACGGCGGCGGCTTTTATGACCGCACGCTGGCGACACTGCAGCCCCGGCCCGTGACGGTGGGGCTGGGCTATGCCAACGGGTGGCTGCCTGATATGGAGCCTGAGGCGCATGACATTCCGCTGGATGCGATTCTTAATGACGAAGGGGTGGTTTGGGCGGGTTGAATGGGTTGGTGGCGGCTTAACTGCTATTGAATTGATAGCTTTCTGGCCTTTCTGAGGCTTGCAGGCCGGGACTCGCCCCGGCGGGCGACTTACTTTTCTTTGCTTCGCCAAAGAAACCTAAGGAAAAGAAAGGCGACCCGCAGTCTGGGTCCCTTCGCTGCGCTACGGGCAACCTGCGCTGCTCGACTCCGGCGGGGGTCCGCAGAACTCGCTTCGCTCAAACAACTGCGGCCTTGATCCCGCCTCCATCTGCGCTGCTCGGCCCAGCCACACGGGTGGGGAGTGGGTACCGAAGACATACCAAAACCAAATACACAAGAAACCAAGACAAACAAGGACACGCCACGGCGTGTCCTTGTGGTTTTAAGTATTCGGGTTCTGGTATTTGGCTGTTTGGTATTGCTTGCCCCAGCCCCTTCTGTCTGCGCCGAGGAGCGCAGGGCCAGGCGGATCAGGGATCGCGATTGTCTGAGCCGCAGGCGAGTTGAGCGAGACCCCGCCTGGTCCGAGCACCGCAGGTTGCCCGTAGCGCAGCGGAGGGACGCAGACAGCAGGGTCGCCTTTTCTTTTGCTTACTTTTATTTTGGCGAAGCAAAAGAAAAGTGAGTAGCCGCCGGGCTACCCCCGGTCAGCAGCCCTCAAGAAAGAAAGCGCGCTATGAATTCAATAGCTGACTGCTACTGTATTCATTGGGCGAACAAGCAAAAGGGTGATGCAGATTACCCACGCGGCTTGTAAGCCACCACATCAATCTCCACCCGCGCATCCACCATCAACCGCGCCTCGGTCGTAGAGCGCGCCGGCTTTTTATCGCCGAAGTAGCCCATGTAAACACGGTTGAAGCTGCCAAAGTCACGTGCATCCTGCAGCCACACCGTGGTCTTGCAGACATCGTCCAGCGTGCAGCCGGCCAGCGCCAGGGCCGCAGAGAGGTTTTTCATGACCTGGCGCGTCTGCACCTCAATCCCGCCCTGCACGATTTCGCCTTTTTCATCGGCCGGCACCTGGCCCGAGACATAGACAAAGTCCCCGGCGCGCACGGCGGGTGAGAACGGACGCGGCTGGTGGTCGGAGGCCATCGGGGGGTTGCCAAAGTATTCAAGTGCGGACATGTGGAAAGCTCCTGGTTGGGGTGAATAGGGGTAAACAGCAGAAAACACCAGACTGGTGCGAAGGGGGAGGGCGCCGCGCCCCAAGGTCATGCAGCTTAAACCCAAAACTGAAATATATTTTCATATTTATAGATTTAACCTAGGGTTTTTACCGATTTTCTGCGAATTATTGCTGGCATATTCTTTGCGAATTGAAAAATACTTTCACTTTTAAGGAGATCGGCATGCTGCAAAAATTCTGGATCAGCCGTCGCAAGGCGGTGGCTTTGGCGCTGGTGGTGGGTGGCTCGGCTTTGTTGCCGATGGGTGCCCAGGCGCAGGCGCTTTCAAAATCGGCCCTCAACCTGGCGATGATTGCCGAGCCGCAGACGCTGGACCCGATGGCCTCCACCGCCGACCTGGTGGGCACCATCATGCAGCATGTCTACGAGCCGCTCTACACCTTTGATGCGAACTGGAAAATGGTGCCCATGCTCGCCGAGAGCCTGCCCAAGGTGTCGGCCGACGGCAAGCGTTACAGCATCACGCTGCGCAAGGGCGTGCAGCTGCACAATGGCCGCGAGCTCAATGCCGACGACGTGGTGGCCAGCCTGAAACGCTGGATGGACGTGTCGCCGCGCGGCAAGGCGCTGTCCAAGGAAATTGCCGACCTGTCGGCCAACGGCAGCCACGGTGTCGAGATCACCCTCAAGGCGCCGTATGCCCCCCTGTTGCCGCAGCTGGCGCTGCCCTCCGGCATGGCCGCCATCATGGCCAAGGAGTCGATCGCCACGCCGCTGAAGGAGTTCGTCGGCACCGGCCCCTACAAATTCAAGGAGCGCCGTCCCGACCAGTATGTGTTGCTCACGCGCTTTGACCAGTACAGCGCGCGCAAGGAAGCGCCCAGCGGCTACGGTGGCAAGAAAACCGCGATTGCCGACGAGCTGCGTTTCATTCCCGTGCCCAATGCCAATACGCGTGTAGAGGGCTCGCTGGCCGGCCAGTACCACTTCGCCGACCTGCTGCCCACCGAGGCGCTGAACCGCCTGGAGAAGTCGGCCGGCAAGACCGTTCCCATCCTGACGCCGTCGTTTGGCTTTCCTTACTTTGTGTTCAACACCAAGGAAGGCGTGATGGCCTCGCTGCCGGTGCGCAAGGCCGTGCAGACCAGCTTCGGCGAAGGCGAAATGCTGGCCGCCGGTTTTGGTGACACGCGTTTCTTTGTGGCCGAACCCAACCATTTCCCCAAGGGCACGCCGTTTTATTCTGCCGCCGGTTCGGCCAGCTACAACGAGCGGGATGCCGCCAAGGCCAAGGGCCAGGCCGCACAGGCCGGCTACAAGGGCGAAACCATCCGCATCCTGACCAGCCGCCAGTACGACTTCCACTACAACATGGCGCTGATCATGGCTGAGCAGCTCAAGCGCGCCGGCTTCAAGGCCGAGCTCAACGTGGTCGACTGGGCCACGCTGGTGCAGCGCCGCAACGACGCCAAGCTGTGGGACATCTACATCACCCATTCGGGCCAGTTCCCCGAGCCCATGCTGTCGCCGCCGCAACTCGGTGACGGTGCGCCGGGCTGGTGGTCGTCGCCGGCCAAGCAGGCCGCGCTGGCCGCACTGAACCAGGAAACCAACCCCGCCAAGCGCGGCGCCTTGTGGGGTGCCGTGCAGCAGGTGGTGTACGACGAAGTGCCTTACATCAACGTCGGCAAGTTCAACAGCCTGTCGGCCAGATCACCAGCGCTGCAGGGCTATGTGCCGTCGACCTGGCCCTTCTTCTGGAATACCGGCCTGAAAAATTGAGCCCCCACGCTTGTCGCTTCGCGTACTGCGCGAGGCCTTGCAGGCCGCGGCTCGCGAGACGCTTCGCCTCTGTCGCCTGTCCAAAGCTGCTCAAGCAGCTTTGGAGCCGCAGGCTCCAGCCCCTCGGGGCCGCCCGCCCGCGGCCCGGCAGGGCCGGTTCCGCGGCTTGACTGGCTTTTGTTTCGCTTCGTTTTGGGCCGGGTTTAGTGATGTTGACGGGGACACCTTCGAATGGATAAAAAGCTTTCACCCCTTTTGGATAGAGCAAAGTCATGACACGCTATTTGTTGTCACGCCTGATGGGCATGCTGGTCGTCATGGCGCTCGTGGCGGTCCTCGTGTTTGTGCTCACGCGCGCCGCGTCGGGTGACCCCGTCACGGTGCTGCTGGGCGACCAGGCCACGGCCGAAGACATTGCCCGCGTACAAAAAGAGTATGGCCTGGACAAACCGCTGCCGGTGCAGTTCGGCTACTGGCTCAAGGAGCTGTCGCAGGGCAACCTGGGCCAGTCCATCTTTTTGCAGCGCCCGGTCACGCAGGCGCTGTGGGAGCGGGCCGAACCCACGACCCTGCTGGCGCTGCTGTCCCTCTTCATTGCCGCGGCGATTGGTGTGCCTTGCGGCATTGTCTCGGCGGTCTTTCGCGGCAAGTTCATCGACCAGCTGCTCACTGGTTTTGCCATGCTGGGCGCCAGCATTCCCAGCTTCTGGTTCGGCTTGGTGCTGATGCAGATTTTTGCGGTGTCCATGGGCTGGTTTCCGGTGTCCGGCTACGGCGACCCGGGTGCCACCTTGATGGCGCGCGTCCACTACCTGGTGCTGCCTTCGGTGGTGCTGGGCGTGCTCAACTCCGCGCTGATCATCCGCTTCACGCGCGCTTCCATGCTCGACGTGCTGGGTGAAGACTATGTGCGCACCGCACGCGCCAAGGGCCTGTCTGAAAAAGTCGTCGTGCTCAAGCATGCGCTGCGCAACGCGCTGGTGCCCATCGTCACGGTGTTGGGCCTGACCGTGGCGCTGCTGATCGGCGGCGCGGTGGTGACTGAAACCGTGTTCGGCCTGCCCGGCGTCGGCAACCTGGTGGTGAGCGCCGTGCTGCGGCGCGACTACCCGGTGATCCAGGGCGCGCTGCTGGTGATTGCCATGATTTATGTGGTGATCAATTTCCTGACCGACCTGCTCTATATGGTGGTCGACCCCCGCGTGACGTATTGATCGCCATGAAAATTCCGCTCACCCTGAAAAAACTGTTCCGCCGCCGCATCGTGCTGGCCGCCGGCATCTGCCTGCTGGTCGTGGTGGCGGTCGCCCTGCTGGCCAACGTGATCACCGGCTACGACCCCAATGAAACCGCGGTGCGCGAGCGCCTGTCGGTGCCGACGGTCAGCCATCTGATGGGCACCGACGAGCTGGGCCGCGACCTGTTTGCGCGCATTGCCTTTGGCGGCCGCTATTCGCTCACGATTGCGGCGCTGACCGCCATGGGCGCCATTGTGTTCGGCACGCTGTTTGGCCTGGTGGCGGGGTTTTTCCGGCGGCTGGACGCGCCCATCATGCGGGTCGTGGACGCCATGATGTCTTTACCCGACATCCTGCTGGCCATTGCCTTGGTGGCCATTTTGGGCCCCTCCATGCTCAATGTGGTGCTGGCTCTGGTGCTGGTGTACTCGCCGCGCGTGGCCCGCGTGGTGCGCGCCTCGACCCTGGTGGTGCGTGAACTGCTGTTTGTCGAAGCGGCGCGGGCCGTGGGTGTATCGACGCCCCGCATTTTGTGGCGCCACATCCTGCCCAACCTGATGTCGCCCATCCTGGTGCAGGCTTCGTTCATCTTCGCCTATGCCATCCTGGCGGAGGCCGCCCTGTCCTTCCTCGGTGTGGGTGTGCCGCCCGAGATTCCGACCTGGGGCACCATGGTGGCCGGCAGCCAGCAGTATGCGCATGAAGCGCTCTGGATCGTTTTATTTCCCGGCCTCGCCATCATCCTGACCGCGCTGTCGCTGCAGTTGCTGGGCGACGGTGTGCGCGACCTGCTGGATCCGCGGCTCAAGAAGTCGCTGTGAACAATCAGAGGCCAGACCCCATGAATTCGCCCCTCACCTCTCCCATTGCTCCGTCTACCGCGTCGATCACCCCGCGGCTCGATGTCCGCCATCTGAGCACCTTTTTCGACACCGACGAGGGCCTGATCCGTTCGGTGGCCGATGTCAGCTTCAGCATTCGCCCCGGCAAGACCACGGCGCTGGTGGGCGAGTCCGGCTCCGGCAAATCGGTGACCAGCCTGACCCTGATGCGGCTGCTGTCACGCACCGCCGTCACGCAGGTCAGCGGCCAGGCGCTCTTCACCAACCGTGCCGGCGAGACGCTGGACCTGCTGGCCCTGCCCGAGCCGGCCATGCGCCGTATCCGCGGCAATGAAATCGCCATGATCTTCCAGGAGCCCATGACCAGCCTGAACCCCGTCTTCACGGTGGGCGAGCAGATTGCCGAGTCGGTGCGCCTGCACATGGGGTTGGACCGCAGCGCCGCGCTGGCCCATGCCCAGCGCATGCTGGAGCTGGTGGAGATTCCGGCCGCCGCGCAGCGCCTGCACGAGTACCCGCACCAGCTGTCGGGTGGCATGCGCCAGCGCGTGATGATTGCGCTGGCCATGGCCTGCAACCCCACGCTGCTGATTGCCGACGAGCCGACCACGGCGCTGGATGTGACCATTCAGGCGCAGATCCTGGAGCTGATGCGCCGCCTGCAGGCCGAGACCGGCATGAGCATTTTGTTCATCACGCACAACCTCGGTGTCGTCGCGCACCATGCCGATGACGTGGCGGTGATGTATGCGGGCCGCATTGTCGAGTCGGCGCCGGTGCGCGAGCTGTTTGCCTTGCCGCGCCATCCCTACACGCAGGGCCTGTTGGCCTGCCTGCCGGCGCAGCAGCGCAAGCGTGAACTGGCCGCCGGTGAAGTGGGTGCCAAGCGCCGCTTGTACGCCATCCGGGGCCAGGTCTCCAGCCCGCTCGCGCCGCCGCCCGGCTGCGCGTTCGAGCCCCGCTGTGACCATGCCCTGGCGGCCTGCCGCGAGGCCATGCCGGCGCTGGAAAGTGCCGGTCCGCACCGCAGCGCACGCTGCATCCTGGTCCGCGAGACCGCAACTGTTCCAGCTCTTCCTGTGGAGACCCCATGAGTGCCCCGCTGATCGAAGTCAAGAACCTGCACCGCTATTTCGGTGCGTCGGCCAAACCCGTGCGCGCGGTGGACGACGTGTCCTTCACCATCCAGCCCGGTGAAACGCTGGGGTTGGTCGGCGAGTCCGGGTCCGGCAAAAGCACCATAGGCCGCACCCTGCTGCGCCTGATCGAGAGCACGTCGGGTCAGGTGCTGTACCGGGGCGAAGACCTCGGAGCCGCCTCCAGCAGCCGCATGCGCACGCTGCGCAGCAAGCTGCAGATGATTTTTCAGGACCCCTACGCCAGCCTGAACCCCAAGATGCGCGTCAAGGACATCCTCGGGGAGGCGCTGCAGGTGCATGGCCTGGCCAAAGGCAAGGCGGCGCGCGGGCAGCGGCTTGCCGAGTTGCTGGCCCTGGTCGGCCTGCGCGCCGAACACGCCGACCGTTACCCGCATGAGTTTTCCGGCGGCCAGCGCCAGCGTATCGGCGTGGCGCGCGCCCTGGCCGTCGAGCCTGAATTCATCGTGGCCGACGAGCCCCTGTCCGCGCTGGACGTGTCCATCCAGGCGCAGGTGGTCAACCTGCTGTGCGACCTGCGTGACCGGCTCTCGCTGACCATGCTGTTCATCTCGCATGACCTGGATGTGGTGGAGTACCTGTGCGACCGCGTGGTGGTGCTGTACCTGGGCCGGGTGATGGAGGTGGCGCCCACCGCCGAGCTGTTTGCGCGGCCGCTGCATCCCTACACGCAGGCACTGCTGGCCGCCTCGCCCAAGCCCGATCCGGAGCACAAGAGCGAGCGCGTTGCGCTCAAGGGCGACATTCCCAGCCCCGTGAATCCGCCTTCCGGCTGCGTGTTCCGTACCCGCTGCCCGCACGCGATCGAGGCTTGCGCGGGCGCCCGCCCCGAGTTGCGCGACATGGGGCAGGGCCGCTTCAAGGCCTGCATCCGCGACGACATCGTCATCAATACCTCGTTGATGGCCGCCTGATAATCAAAGACTCATTCATGACCACACTGCAAGACATCCTCGATCCGCAGATCGACCGCTCCTTCAAGGGATTTCCGCACACCAGCCCTGCGCTGCGCCGTTCGCAGATTGCCGCCCAGCACTGGCGCGTGCTCGACGGCGACCTGCCGCTGCCCGTGGCGCTGGTCAAGCAGCAGGCCCTGCAGCACAACCTGTCCTGGATGCAGCGCTTCGCCACCGATCGGGGCATCGACATGGCGCCGCATGGCAAGACCACCATGTCGCCGCAATTGCTCAAGCGCCAGCTCGATGCGGGCGCCTGGGGTCTGACCTTTGCCACCGTCACCCAGTTGCGCGTCGGTGTCTCGGCGGGCGCGCGCCGCTGCATGATTGCCAACCAGGTCTTCACCGCCGCAGACCTTGCCGGCATTCAGGACATGCAGCGCGAGTACGCAGGCCTGCGCATTGCCTTTCTGGTGGATTCGGTGGCGCAGCTGGCGCTGATCGAGACCTGGTATGCGTCGCAACAGGATGCGCAGACGCCGGCGCGGCCTTTTGAAGTATTGCTGGAAATCGGCGTGGACGGCGGACGCACCGGCTGCCGCAACCAGCACGATGCCCTGACGTTGGCCCAACGCATTCATGCCAGCCCGGCTTGCCGCCTGGTCGGCATCGAGTGTTACGAAGGCTTGGGCGCGACTGGGCAGTCCGCCCCGGACGAGGCCTATGCGGGGGCGCTGATGCAGCGCGTGTGCGACATTGCCATCGCCTGCGACCAGCAGAATTTTTTCGACAATGAGGAAGTGCTGGTCTCGGCGGGTGGCTCGGCGATTTTTGATCTGGTGGCCAACCGGCTCAAGCCCGAACTCTTGCGCCCGGTGCGCGGCCTGCTGCGCTCGGGCTGCTACGTCACGCATGACCACGGTTTTTACAAACGCATGGTGAGCACGGTCAATTCACGCCTCGGCTGCGCCGATGGCCTGCAGGCCGCGCTGGAAGTCTGGGCGGCGGTGCAGTCCTGCCCCGAGCCGGGTCTGGCGATTCTTGCGGTGGGCAAGCGCGACATTTCCTACGATCTGGATTTGCCCGTGCCGCTGGGCTTTTGCAAACCCGGCGACCGCGGCGTCACCGGTGCACCCGCCGACTGGAAGATCGGCGGCCTGAATGACCAGCATGCCTATTTGCGCGGCACCGGCCCCGAGCATGCGGCGCTCAAGGTGGGCGACCTGGTGGCGCTGGGCATTTCGCACCCCTGCACCACGTTTGACAAATGGCGCTGGATGCCCGTGGTGGATGAGAACTACACCGTGTGCGATGCCCTTGTGACCTGTTTCTGATTTTTTGATGTTCCCCTGCTTTTGATGTTCCCCTACCTTTCCTACCTCACGCCATGACCTCCAAAGTGCTTGCCAAAATTGCCGAGGCCATCGCAAGCGCGCCCACCTCCCGGCGCAAGGTGCTGGCGCTGATCCTGCAAGACCCGCAACGGGTGCTCGATGAAAGTTTTGAGCAGCTGGCGCAGCGCGCCGGCAGTTCGGTGCCCACGGTCATGCGCACCTGCCGCGACCTGGGCTACCCGGGCCTGCGCGAGTTCAAGCTTGCGCTGGCGCAGGAAATGGCCATCAGCGGCTCGCCCCTGCACCGCCGGGTGCAGCTGCATGACGACGCCGCGGAGGTCATCTCCAAGGTCATCAAGGGTGCGGCCACGGCCGTCAGCGGCGTGCAGGCCCAGCTCAGCGTGGCTGCGGTGGAAGCGGCGGCCGACGCCATCGTGCGCGCCAGCCGGGTGGATTGCTACAGCGTCGGCGTGACCTCCAGCTTCATGGCCTCCGACATGCAGGCCCGGCTGTTCCGGCTGGGGCTGGTGTCCAACGCCTACCTCGACATTCATCTGCAGCTGGTGTCCGCGGCCACCATCGGCAAGCTGGGCGTGGTGTTTGCCATCTCGCACGTGGGCGGCATGCCCTCGCTGCTCGAAGCGGTGGACGTGGCGCGCTCGCAAGGCGCCACGGTGATTGCCCTGACCCAGCAGGGGACCGCGCTGGCCGAGCGGGCCGACATTGTGCTGGGCATCCATGTGCCGGAAGACCCGGTCATGCATGTGGGCACCGAGGCCTACCTGGTCCACCTCACCGTGATTGAAATCGTCACCGTGCTGGTGGCGCAGCGCCTGGGCGACCTGGCCGTCAAGCGCCTGGGCGGCGTGCGCGACGTGCTCAGCACGCGCGGCGTGGACATGCGGCACTATCCCCGGCTCGACTGGGATACGGTCACTGCCGTCAACGAAAGCAAACTCAAATGACGCGCGCAACCTTGCTTCAGAACGGCCTGGTGATCGACGGCACAGGCGCCAGCGGATGGGTCGGCGATGTCCTGCTGGTGGACGGCCGCATTGCGGCGCTGGGCGAAAATCTGGGCGGCCGGCTGCCCGAAGGCCTTGCGCCGGAAGAGGTGGCCCCTATCGATTGCACCGGTCTGGCCATTGCCCCCGGCTTCATCGATGTGCACACGCACGACGATGCGATCGTGCTCAAGCAGCCCGACATGCTGCCCAAGGTGTCGCAGGGCATCACCACCGTCATCACCGGCAACTGCGGCATTTCACTGCTGCCTTTCATCGTCGACAACCCCGAGCCGCCACTGAATCTGCTCGGCGCCGATTCGTTTCGCTTTGACTCCATCCCGAGCTATGAGCGCGCCATCGCCCAGGCGCAGCCGGCGGTGAATGTCGCCGTGCTGATCGGCCACACCACCCTGCGCTTTGCCTGCATGGGCGACCTGACCCGTGCGGCCAGCGCCAGCGAGCTCGACGCCATGTGCGCGCTCCTCGCGCAATGCATGGAGAGCGGTGCGACTGGCATGTCATCAGGCCTTTTTTACGAACCGGCCTTTGCCGCACCGGCGGAAGAAGTGGTGCGCCTGGCCCAGGTGGTGTCGCGCTTTGGCGGGGTGTACAGCACCCACCTGCGCGATGAAATGGCGACCATCGTGGAAGCGCTGCACGAGGCGGGCGACACGGCCTTCAGCGCCGGCGTGCCGCTGATCGTGTCGCACCACAAATGCGCCGGGCCCGCCAACTGGGGCCGCACGCAGCAGACCCTGCCGCTGATTGAATCGCTCGCCCGCCGCCAGCCGGTGGCCATGGACGTCTACCCCTATGTGGCCGGCTCCACCGTGCTGCGTGAAGACCTGGTCGACGGCGTGATCGACGTGCTGGTGAGCTGGTCCACGCCGCACCCCGAAATGACGGGCCGCACCCTGGCCTCGATTGCGGCCGAGTGGGGCGTTGACCAGAGGGCGGTGTGCCGCCGCCTGCAGCCCGGAGGCGCCTGCTATTTCCAGATGCACGAAGACGACGTGCGGCGCGTCGTGGCCCACCCGCTGACCATGATCGGCTCGGACGGTTTGCCGCATGACCAGCATCCGCATCCGCGCTTGTGGGGCGCGTTTCCGCGCGTGCTGGCGCGCTACTGGCGCGAAGAGAAACTGTTTTCGCTGGAAACCGCCATCTACAAGATGACCGGCCTGTCGGCACGCAATTTTCGGCTGCACCAGCGCGGGCAGCTACAGCCCGGCTGGCATGCCGACGTGGTGGTGCTGGACCCGGCCCGGGTGCGCGACGTGGCCACCTACGAGGACCCGATCGCGCTTTCCGAAGGCATTGAGAAAGTCTTCGTCAATGGCGAACTGGCCTATGCGGCCGGCAACGCTGATGCGGCAAATGCCAAGGTGCAAGCCCGCGCCGGCCGCCTGTTGAAGCGCCATACGACGCAACCCTGAACCCTGCACGCAATAAAGGGCTCCCCACCCCAGCAGGGGCCGCGGGACTGGCTTTGCCAGACAGCAGGCGCAGCGCCCCTCGGGAGGCAGCGCATGACACGAAGCGAAAAGCGTGGGGCCGCCGCGCCCTACGGCACGGACCTCCCATACCAGCCGGGGCCGCGGAACCGGCTTTGCCGGGCCGCAGGCGCAGCGCCCCCTCGGGGGGCAGCGAACCACACGAAGTGGGGAGCGTGGGGGCCCTACTTCTAGTCCAGGTTGTCTACCGTATCGGCGTCGGGCACATCGCCAATCGCGTGCCGGGTCTGTGCGCCTTGCTCCTTGAGCCACTCGCAGAACGCCAGCACCTCGGGGCGCGCCACATTGCGCGGGCCGATGATCAGCCAGTACGCCATGGGGGACTCCAGGCGCAGGTGCGGCAGGGGCTCGACCAGGTCGCCCGAGGCCAGGCTTTCGGCAATCAGCGGCAGGCGTGCCAGCACCACGCCCTGGCCCGTCAGCGCCGCCTGCACCATCTGGTAGGCGTAGTTGAAGTAAAGCCAGCGCTTGGCCTCCAGCTTGGGTGTGGCGTGTTGATCCATCCAGCGGCGCCAGGTCAGCCATTCAAAGTGCGTGCGGTGCGCGTCGCCCGCTTCGATCAAGGTGAAATGCGCCAGGTCATCCGGCTTTTTCAGGCGCGGGCCGCTCTTGAGCAGCCAGGGGCTGATCACCGGCGTGATCTGCTCGCCAAACAGGCGGATGGCGTGCGGCGGCATGTGGCTGGCCGGGGCATAGCGCAAGGCCAGGTCCAGGTCCGAAACATCGAGGTCCACCGCAACGTCCGACGCATCAATCCGGATGTCGATGTCCGGGTTCTCCCGCTGAAAAACCTCGAGCCGGGGAATCAGCCACATCGAGGCGAACGATGCAAAAGTGGTGAGCGCAACGCTTTTGCGCCCGGCGCTCTGGCGGATCTGCCGCACCGCGCCGTCAATGCGCTCCAGCGACGGCGTGACCGCCCGCAGCAAGGTGCCGCCCGCGCCGGTGAGCTCCACCGCCCGGGTGTGACGGTGAAACAGGCTGACGCCGACGTCTTCTTCCAGCGCCTGGATCTGGCGGCTCACGGCCGACTGTGTGAGCGCCAGCTCTTCGGAAGCGGCGCGGAAATTGAGATGGCGAGCGACCGCCTCGAAGGCGCGCAGCTGGCCAGCCGAAATCGGCCGGGAGCGTAAGTGGGTTTGCGAATGCAGCATGCGGAGTGGGGTGGGGGTAGGGTGGGAGGTGGAGTGATTGATGCGTTTATGGAATGAATAGCGTACCGCGATTTCATTGGACGGGGAAGCCCCCCCCGCGAGATCATTCACTCCCATCAACGAATTCAGGTCTTTTTTTGGAGAACACCATGGACCACGCAATTTCTCATCACTCAGGCAACCACTACCTGCCCCAGGCGACCGATGCCGCCACGGCCCGGGCTGAAGGACTGCCCGGCTGCTGGAAGCTGGGTGCGGACCGGGCGCTGACCCTGCATGCCCGCCAGGCCGGCGTGCTGCGCATCGCGCATGGCCGGGTATGGGTGACCTTCAACAACGCCGGCCACGACCTGCGCGTGCGCGCCGGTGATCACTTCCTCAGCCGCGGCGAAAGCCTGTCACTGTCGCCCGGCGAGACGGTGGTGATGGAATCCTTTGGCATGGGCCATGCGTCGTCGGCCTACTTTAACTGGGAGCCCGCTGCAGCCGCCAATTCCGTGCCGGTAAAGGCCACTGGCTGGCGCGCGGGCGTGGTTCAGCCCCTGCTTGACTTGCGCCTGGCGCTCGGCCTGGTGGGCGGTGCGGTGGGCCGGCTGGCTCGCGGCCTGGCCGGCGGTGTGGCGGCGGCGGTCGAGGTTGCGCTGACCGGTTTTGCGGTGGTTTTTTTGGCCACCCGCGCACGCGGTAATTTGGCGGAGCGCGCCTTCAATGCGCAATCGAGCGACAAGCGCGCCCACTGCAGCATCAACTGAGCGGACTCCATCGCCTCCTCGGGGGCGCTGTAATAGTTCAGGCTGTGCGCCACGCGCTCGCCGTTGCGTGTGATGTCATAGGTAAAGCGTTCGCAGCCCGCGGCTTCAAACCGGCCGCGGGTATCTGCATCGGCCTTGAGCCAGAGCTTTTCCCCGCCCCCCAGATCGGCCACCAGCGCCAGCGTCAGGCCCGAGGTGCTGATGCCGTAGCCGCCAAACATGCGCCTGGCGACGCACGGCCCGACGCCGGACAGCAGTTCACAGCAGTAGATTGCAAAGTCGTTTTTGGGAGTGGCCATGGCGCAACCTTAGCGCAAGCCCGGCGCAACCGTGGCGAAACCTTCACGAAAGGGTGAGCGTTCGATGCTTTCCCATGCGGCCACATGGGTGGTGGTTTAACAATGCGTAACCAGTTACGGTTAAGTAAAATGGCGTGCATTCGCCACCGCAGCGCCCAGCGCCCTGAGCGGCATTGAGCTGCACTGAGGTGCACTGAGCGGCCCCACTCCGGAAAACAGGAATCCCATGTCCAAAGCCTTCGCCTCGCAGTCCGACCTGACGGACAAAACCATCACGTTTGAGCAGCTCAGCGCACATTGCTGGGCCTACACCGCCGAGGGCGACCCGAACTCGGGCGTGATCATCGGCGATAAATTCATCATGGTGAGCGACGCCACGGCCACGCCCGCGATGGCGCAGGATTTGATCGCGCGCATCCGCACCGTCAGCGACAAGCCCATCAAGTACGTGCTGCTGACCCACTACCACGCCGTCCGCGTGCTCGGCGCCAGCGCCTATCTGGCCGAAGGGGCGACTGAAATCATCGCGAGCCAGGGCACCTATGAGTTGATTGCGGAGCGCGGCGCGCAGGACATGCAAAGCGAGATGGAGCGCTTTCCGCGCCTCTTTCGCAACGCCGAAAGCGTGCCGGGCCTGACCTGGCCCACCATGGTCATTGCCGGCGGCAACCCCGCCAAAGGGGAGGTTCCGGGCAAACTGGTGCTTGACCTGGGCGGCGTCAAGGTGCAGATCTGGCACCCGGGCCCGGGCCACACGCGCGGCGACACGATTGCCTGGGTGGAAGAAGAAAAAGTGCTGTTCTCGGGCGACCTGGTTGAATACGAAGCGGGCGTGTACACCGGCGATGCGCAGCTGGAGGAATGGCCCACCACGCTGGAGGCCCTGCGCGCGCTACAAGCCGAGGCCATCGTGCCGGGCCGCGGCGAGGCCATGAAGGGCGCCGCCAACGTCAACAAGGCGCTGGACTACACCAAGCGCTGGGTCGAGACCCTGTACCAGGCGGGCAAGGAAGCCGCCGCCGCGGGCATGGACCTGAAAGCGGCGATGGACCACACCCGCAAGAGCATGGACCCGGTGTTTGGCCACGTATTCATCTACGAACACTGCCTGCCTTTTGATGTGAGCCGCGCCTTTGACGAAGCCAGCGGCATCAAGAACCCGCGCATCTGGACGGCCGAGCGGGACAAGGAGATGTGGGCTGCGTTGCAGGGGTGAGGCGGTCGCTGAGGTGGTCGTTGCGGTAGTCGTTGTGCGGGTAGTCGTTGACGTGGCCGTTGGGAGCGCTCGTCAGATGCGTTCCAGGCTCCTTGTCTGACCCACTGGTTGGCCCGCCGTTCATGGATCACGGCGGGGCGGGTTGTGCCGCGAGGCTGAGCGCTTGAGGCTCGAAGGTCTTGCCGATCTTGCAGGCCTTGCGGGTGTTGCGCCGGCTCAGGAATCCAGATCCAGTGTGGAGAGGATATCCACGAAGGCGCCGACGGCTGCCAGCCCTTGCAGTTGTTCAAGCTTGCTCAATATCTCGACATCCTCCACAGGCGCGTAACCCATGCTGAAGCACTTGAATCTGCGCTCGGGCAGGGGGCCATGATGCAGCAACTTGACACTGGTGTGCCGCGGGTCCTGGCGAATCCGCTCCAGCAGTGCCAGAATGTCTGCTTCATGGCCTTCGAGTTGCTCGCAAAAGCGCATGCCGTCAAAAATGAGCAGCCCCGTGATGTCACGCGCCTGGTTGGCAATGCGTGCTTTGCCCGCGATCTGTGCAACGATGCTGATGGGCGCTTCGGGCGCGATGGTGCTGACGAACAGAACTTCGTGGAGGGGTGCTAGTTTTTGCATCATTGATGGAAAATGTAGCGGGCAGTAACGAAAGGGACAATGTCAAAAGACACAGGCTTGCCTGACTTTCTGGCCTGATATCCACCTCTTCTTATGGCCACCGCGCCTCTATCCCCTTCAAGCCGTCCGCCGGCTTGCATCGCCTGCCGCCTTCGCCAGACGGGGACCTTCACGCCCGTCACCGCGGAGGAGTTGAGTTTTATCGAGCACTTTCGCAGCGGAACATCTGCGGTTCCTGCGGGGGGCACCATCGTGTATGAGCAAAAGCCCATCGGCAAGCTCTTCACGCTTTATTCCGGTTGGGCATTTCGCTACAAGACCCTGAGTGATGGCCGTCGGCAGATCCTGAATTTTCTTTTGCCGGGCGACCTCATTGGTTTGCAGCAAAAGTTTTCCGATGGGCCCATGCACGGCATCGAGGCGGTAACGGATGTGACCTTGTGTGTATTTCCGCGCGACGGACTCTGGGAGCTGTTTCGGCAAAATCCCAGCCTGGGGTACGACATCACCTGGCTGTCGGCGCGCGAGGAGGGCATGGTGGACGACAACCTGCTCACTGCGGGCCGGCGCAATGCGACCGAGCGCGTTGCGATGCTGCTGATGCATCTTTACCGCCGGCTGGAGCGCATCGGGCTGGCGGAAGACGGTTCGGTGGAGTTTCCCATCAACCAGCAACACATTGCCGACATACTGGGTTTGTCCCTGGTGCACACCAACAGGACCTTGCGGCGGCTGCGCAAGCTGGGTCTTTATGAGCTGCAGAATGGGCGGCTTCGCCTGCTCAACACCCGGGCGCTGGAGCGCATTGCCGATTACTACGACACCCCACCCGGCAAGGTGCCGCTGCTGTAGTTGTAGGCGATGTAGGCGAGGGCCGGCAGCCGGGGGCCCGCGTGGATGACGTGGCGACATGAGCAGCGATGCAAGCGCGGTGCGCCGCTCGGCCTGGCACCGGTTGAGTCAGGATTTTTGGGCGCCCTGGGGGCTTGATAACGTCCTCAGGTCCTGCTCATAAGCATCGAGGGTCTCGAGCGCCTTGTTGCGTTGCGCCGGCGTGGTGCTGTTATGCAGCGCCGCAAATGTTTGGCAGCTCTCCTGCGTCAACCCTTCCAGATGGTCGCGATGTGCGGGGATGGGCGAGTGGAGCCATCGCTCCAGCAGCCCGCGTACGGCCAGCCGTGTTTTTTCCACACTGGCCCGCTCCGCCACCAGGGCGCGCAAGGTTTGCAGGACATCCTGCTGGCGCCGCAGTTTTTCGGCATAAAACAAGGCCGCGTCAAAGCGCGACTGGTCCATCCGCTGGCCAATCACGGCGAGCTGTTTTTCCTCCAGGGTTCCATAGAGCCTCTCGGCGCGGCTGACCGCCTGCTTGTAGCGCTTGTCGCGGCCTTTTTTGGGTGAGCCCTCCAGGAATGCCTCCCGGTAATCTGCATTGCCCTTGGCCCACTGGCGCTCCAGTTGCGTCAACTGGCTGGTTTGCAGCGTGCCCACGAGTGCCACAGCCACCGGTTCGGCCCGGTGAGAAACCGCGACAAGCTTGCTGCGCACATCGGCAAATACCGCGCAGACCTGGGCGGCGTCCATGTCCGCAGGCATGCGCTGCCGCAGCTTGCGAAGGGTGTCGATATAGGCCGGCAACTGGGTCTGACGGTGCCAGACCTGGAGTTTGCCGAGATCGTCCTTGACCTGCAGGCTTTGCGCGCCGGTGAAGTCGATATAACCATCCAGGTACCAGTAGGCAACGTCCGGCGCCTGGTTGTAGAAAATTTTCAGGGCGCTGCAGGCCGGCAAGAGGCAGGCCAGTGCCAGCACACCGATAATCCGGATGAAACGGTTCAGCCCGGTCTGTGCCGCCGGGCCCGAATGCCCCCTCATCCCAAAATTAACAGGAAACTTCATGGCAACCTCAGTTGATGTCGTCATCATGGCCGCGGGCAAAGGCACGCGGATGAAAAGCGCCTTGCCCAAAGTGTTACACCAATTAGGCGGCCGTGCACTGGTGCAACACGTGATTGACACGGCGGCCGGCTTGAAGGCGCGTCATGTGGTGGTGATCACCGGGCACGGCGCGGCGGGCGTGGAGGCGGCCCTGATGGGCGCCGCCAAAGCTGCGGGCAGCCCGGATATGCGCTTTGTCCGCCAGGAGCCGCAACTCGGAACCGGCCACGCGGCGCAGCAGGCCCTGCCGCTGCTGGCTGACGACGGCGTCACGCTGGTGCTGTCGGGTGACGTGCCGCTGACGCAGCCCGACACGCTGCGGGCGCTGCTGGACCAGTGCGACGGCCAGCGGCTGGCGCTGCTCACGCTGAACATGGCCGACCCCACCGGTTACGGGCGCATCGTGCGTGCCGGGGCGCAGGCCACCGCCCAGGTGCGGGCTATCGTCGAGCACAAGGATGCCACCGAGGCCCAGCGCGGCATTCATGAAATCTACAGCGGCATCATGGCCGTGCCCACCCGTTTGCTGCGCGGCTGGCTCAGCCGGCTGGACAACCAGAACGTGCAAAAAGAGTACTACCTGACCGACATCGTGAAGTTCGCCGTGGCCGATGGCGTGGCCGTGGTGGCGCACCAGATCACCGATGCGGTGCAGGTCGCCGGCGTCAACAGCCCCGTGCAGCTGGCCGAGCTGGAGCGCGTCTACCAGCGCAGGCAGGCCACGGCCCTGATGGAGCAGGGCGTGCGGCTGGCCGACCCGGCCCGCTTCGATGTGCGCGGCACGCTGCAATGCGGCCAGGATGTCGAGATCGATGTGAATTGCCTGTTCCAGGGCCAGGTCAGCCTGGGCGTGGGCGTGCGCATCGGTGCCAACTGCGTGATTGCCAACGCCACGATTGCCGCCGGGGCGGTCATTCACCCGTTCACCCACATCGACGGCGAAAAGCTGGGTGTGCAGATCGGCGAGGGCGCGCTGATTGGCCCGTTTGCCCGCCTGCGGCCGGGTGCCCAACTGGGCGCTGAAGTACACATCGGCAACTTCGTCGAAGTGAAAAATTCCACCCTGGCCAAAGGCGCCAAGGCCAACCACCTGGCCTACCTGGGCGATGCCACCGTGGGCGAGCGCGTCAACTACGGTGCGGGCAGCATCACCGCCAACTACGACGGCGCCAACAAGCACCGCACCGTGATCGAAGCCGATGTGCATATCGGCAGCAATTGCGTGCTGGTGGCGCCGGTGACGATAGGGCAGGGCGGCACGGTTGGCGGCGGCTCCACCATCACCAAGGACACACCGGCCGGCGTGCTCAGCGTGGCGCGCGGCAAGCAGGTCAGCCTGCCCAACTGGAAGCGGCCTGTGAAGGTTGGCAAGGGATAGGGCTTCTTTCCTCTTCCTCTTCCTCCGTTCGGGTTGGGCTTGTCGAGGCTGTTTTGTTTTGGTGAATGTGGTTTTTGCTGAGGGTTGCTGGCCGGGTCTCGCCCCGGCGGGCGACTCACTTTCTCTTGCGTCGCCAAGAGAAAAGTAAGCAAAGAGAAGGCGACCCGCAGTCTGGGTCCCTTCGCTGCGCTACGGGCAACCTGTGCTGCTCGACTCCGGCGGGGGTCCGCAGAACTCGCTGCGTTGCACTTCGCTCAAACAACTGCGGCCCTGATCCCGCCTCCATCTGCGCTGCTCAGCCCAGCCACACGGGTGGGGAGCAGATAGCAATACCGAATACTCAAAGAAAAATACCAAAGCAAACCAATACAAACAAGGACACGCCATGGCGTGTCCTCGTGGTTTCAGGTATTCGGGTTTGGTATTCCTTGCCCCATCCCTTCTGTCTGCGCCGAGGAGCACAGGGCCAGGCGGATCAGGGATCGCGATTGTCTGAGCCGCAGGCGAGTTGAGCGAGACCCCGCCTGGTCCGAGCACCGCAGGTTGCCCGTAGCGCAGCGGAGGGACGCAGACAGCAGGGTCGCCTTTTCTTTTGCTTACTTTTATTTTGGCGAAGCAAAAGAAAAGTGAGTAGCCGCCGGGCTACCCCCGGCCAGCAAGCCTCAGCAAAGACCACACTCACCAGAGCAAACCAAAAGCCAGCAACAAACTCACTCCCTTACCCGATTCACCAAAAACACCCCAAAAATAGCCAACCCCCCACCGGCCAGCAGGCTGGCACTCAAAGGCTCCCCCAAAATCAACCACCCCAGCAGCACACCAAACACCGGCACCAGGTTGTTGAACACCACGGTGCGCGCCGCGCCCAGCTGGCGTATGCCTTCGTAGTACCAGACAAAAGCCACAGCCGTGCCGAGCACGCCGAGGAAGACCAGGCCTGCCCACACCTCCGGGGTGAAAGACCCGGCATGCACGCTGGAGATGTCGCGCAAGGCCAGCAGCCCCAACAGCAGCGTGCCCCAGATGGCGGCCCACAGCGTGGCCAGCACTGGCGACAAGCCTTGCAGCAGCTTGCGGCCCAACAAGGTGTAGACAGCCCAGGCACACACTGCGCCAAACATCGACAACTCGCCCTTGCCCAACGATTGCGTGATTTGCGGGAGGTCTCCCCGTGTGACGACCACCCACACCCCCAGCAGCGCCAGGCCCACACCCAGCCAGCGCACCGCCGAGAGCCGGTCGCCCAACAGTGCAGCGGCGAGCAGCAGCGTCACCACCGGGTTGAGCGCAATGATGAGCGATGTGCGGCCTGCCGGCAGCACCGACAGCGCAGTGAAAAACAGCAGGTTGTAGATGAAGATCCCGGTGGCGCCGAGCGCCAGGGTGCCCAGCAGCTGGCCGCGCGTGACCTGCGTGATGGCGCGCAGGCCCTGGGTGAAGTGCAGCGCCACCAGCAACGCCAGGGTGGCAAACACAAAACGCACGAAGCCCGCGGTGGCCGGGGGCAGGTGGGCCGAGATGACGCGCCCGGCGATAAAAGTACCGCCCCAAAGGATGGGCACGCAAGTCAAACGGAGGTAAATGCCCAGCAGCTTGGTGCCGGCAGGCACCGCGCCGGATGTGGCGGCCGGCTGCGCGATGGCGGCAGCGGTGGAAGCCACAGTGGGTGGCGTGGTGGCAGTCGTCATGGTGGTTTTTGTTGGTGGAAAGCGGTGAAGAGGGTAAATGGGGTAAATTGATGCATGAGATTAATTGTTAAATTGCTCACTATCAAATGAGCATTTATTCATCATGAAATCATGAAATCATGAAATCATGAAATCATGAAATCATGAAATCATGACCCTGGCCCAGCTCGAAGTGCTGATCACCCTGGACGAATGCCGCAGTTTCTCGCGTGCGGCCATGCGTCTGGGCACGACGCAATCGGCCGTCAGCCACGCCCTGCGCGCACTGGAAACGCAGTTCGGCGTGAAGCTGGCGCTGCGCGACGCCTCCGGCGTGTCCATGACGGACGCCGGCGAGCGCCTGCTGCTGCGCGCCCGCGAAATGACGGCCCTGGCGGCCACCATGACACAGGAGCTGGGCGACGCCCGGGAGCTGAAAACCGGCACACTGCGCATCGGCTCGTTTGGCCCGACTTCCACTGTGAACCTGTTGCCGCCGCTGCTCGCGGCATTCAAAAAACGTCACCCGGGTGCGCAGGTGCGCATCGAAGAAGAAAGCGACGAGGTGGTGGACGACTGGCTGCTGCAAAAGCGCGTGGAGCTGGGCTTTGTTGTGGTGCCCGACGAACGTTTTGAAGTGCTGCCGCTGGTGCAGGATGAATTCGTCGCCATCCTGCCGGCAAGGCATCCGCTGGCCAAACACAAGGCGGTGCCGATCAGCGCGCTCACGGGGCTGGACTTTGTGCTGACCGAAGCCGGTTGCGGCCCGGTCATCGTGCCCATCCTCCAGAAAAACATCGCACTGCCCAAGGTGCTGTATCACTTCACGCAGGTCATCTCCATCCTGCAGTTTGTGCAGCAAGGCCTGGCGGTATCGGTCGCGGCCCGCCTGGCGCTGCCTGACGCACCCAAAGGCGTGGTTTACCGACCCCTGCTGCCCGCGCAGCCGCGTACGGTCGGGCTTGCCTGTCTGGATGTGGCCGGGCTGTCGCCGCTGGCACGTGCATTTTGGGACCTGGCCAAAGAGCAGAGCAAGGCTTGAGGCCGTGCCCGTTTGCTATCGTTCGCTGTCTATCGGATGGTTCTTTTGACGGCTGTTTCGCCTGCTGTTGTCAGGCCAGCAGCACTTTGGGTTCGAACTTGGCCCGCTTGGTGCTGAAGAAGGCCTTCACGTTGCGCACATTGGCGTCGCTGGTAAAAAGCCGCTGCGCCAGTGCCAGGTAGCTGGGCATGTCGGCCACATGCACCATCAGCACAAAGTCCGGCCCCGGCGACACCCGGTAGCACTGCTGCACGGCCGCATCGGGCGCGACCCGCAACTCAAATGCGTCCAGATGCTCGGCGCCTTGCCGATCGAGCGTGATCTCGACAATGGCGGTCAGGCCGTGCCCCAGCAGGGCCGCAAGCTTGTCGCCGCTGAGCAAGGCCACTTCCCGTTCGATCAGGCCCGCATCGCGCAAGCGCTTGACGCGGCGCAAACAGGTGGGCGGCGAGATATGAACGCGTTCGGCCAAAGCCTGGTTGCTCAGCGATGCATCGGTTTGCAGGCTTTCCAGTAGCTTCAGGTCTACTTCATCAATAGATATTTGTTCCATTAAATTAATGTAAATGAAATTAAATTTAAATGCATGACTATTGAGAAATTAAATTCCATTTTTTGATAAAAATCAATCACATAAGAAAACAACAAGCACGTAGCATCGACACATTGTTTTCAGGAGACTTCCATGTGCGGCATCGTTGCGTCGGTTTCGACAAGAAATATTGTTCCCATCCTGGTGCAGGGCCTGCAGCGGCTGGAATACCGGGGTTATGACTCCTGCGGCATCGCCGTGTATGCCGATGGCCTGAAGCGCGCGCGCAGCACCTCGCGCGTGGCCGAGCTGCAGAGCCAGGTCGACCACGATCACCTTGAAGGCAACACAGGCATTGCCCACACCCGCTGGGCCACGCACGGGGCGCCCGCGGTGCACAACGCCCATCCCCATTTCAGCCACGGCAACGGCGTCAACCCCGCAGGCCGCCCCGGCAAGGTGGCGCTGGTGCACAACGGCATCATTGAAAACCATGACGAACTGCGCGCCTCGCTGCAGGCCAAGGGTTACGTGTTCGACAGCCAGACCGATACCGAAGTCATCGTGCACCTGCTGGACAGCCTGTATGACGGCGACCTCTTTGAAGCGCTGAAGGCGACCGTGGCCCGGCTGCATGGCGCCTATGCGATTGCTGCCTTCTGCAAGGACGAGCCGCACCGCGTGGTGGGCGCGCGCGCGGGCTCGCCGCTGATTCTTGGCGTCGGCAAGGGCAACTCCGAAAACTTCCTGGCCAGCGATGCGATGGCATTGGCCGGCGTGACCGATCAGATCGTGTACCTGGAAGAGGGCGACATGGTCGACATGCAGCTGGGCAAATACTGGGTGTTCGACCGCCAGGGCAAGGCCGTGCAGCGAGAGGTCAAAACCGTGCAGGCGCACAGTGGCGCCGCAGAGCTGGGGCCGTATCGCCACTACATGCAGAAGGAGATTTTCGAGCAGCCGCGCGCCATTGCCGGCACGCTCGAAGGCGTGCACGGCATTGTTCCGGAGCTCTTTGGCGATGGGGCTTACCGCGTGTTCAAGGAGATCGACTCGGTGCTGATTCTGGCGTGCGGCACCAGCTATTACAGCGGCTGCGCGGCCAAGTACTGGCTCGAATCCATCGCCGGCATTCCCACCCAGGTGGAGGTGGCCAGCGAGTACCGTTACCGCACCTCGGTGCCCAACCCCAGGTCGCTGGTCGTCACCATCACGCAAAGCGGCGAGACCGCCGACACGCTGGCGGCGCTGCGCCACGCGCAGAGCCTGGGCATGCAGCACACGCTGACCATCTGCAACGTGGCCACCTCGGCGATGGTGCGCGAGTGCAAGCTCGCCTACATCACGCGCGCCGGTGTTGAAATCGGCGTGGCTTCCACCAAGGCCTTCACCACCCAGCTCGCCGGCCTGTTTCTGCTGACGCTGGCGCTGGCCCAGAGCAAGGGCCGGCTGAGCGACGAAGCAGAGGCGGCACACCTCAAGGCCATGCGCCACCTGCCCGCCGCCCTGCAGGCGGTGCTGGCACTGGAGCCGCAGATCATCAGCTGGTCAGAAGATTTCGCGAGGATGGAAAACGCGCTGTTTCTCGGCCGTGGCCTGCACTACCCGATTGCGCTGGAAGGCGCGCTCAAGCTGAAAGAGATCAGCTACATCCACGCCGAGGCCTACCCGGCCGGCGAACTCAAGCACGGCCCGCTGGCCCTGGTGACCAGCGCCATGCCCGTGGTCACGGTCGCACCCAACGACGCCCTGCTGGAAAAGCTCAAGAGCAACATGCAGGAAGTCCGCGCCCGTGGCGGCGTGCTGTATGTGCTGGCCGATGCAGACAGCCACATCGAAAGCGGTGAGGGCCTGCACGTCATCCGCATGCCCGAGCACTACGGCGCGCTCAGCCCGCTGCTGCACGTGGTGCCGCTGCAGCTGCTGGCGTATCACACGGCGTGTGCGCGGGGGACGGATGTGGACAAACCCCGCAATCTTGCAAAGAGCGTGACCGTCGAATGACGGTCCAGGCACTCCAATGCCCCCTTGATATCATCATTTGGTTCCATATAGCCGAAGATTAAAGATGCCCGCTGCTGTTGCTTCCACAGACCATCGCACTCGGGTTGCCGCCGAACGCCGGTTCCGCATGCGCAAACGATTGATCGAAAGCGCAATGATCGTGTTTGCGCAAAAGGGCGTTGGCGCCAGCGTCATTCCGGATGTCGTTGCGGCAGCTGAGGTCTCGCAAGGCTCGTTTTACAACTACTTTTCCACCAACGAGGAACTGCTGGCAGCAGTCGGCGAGGAACTCAGCAATGAGATGGTGCAACTGATCGAGTCCGTCGTTGGCGAGATCGAAGATCCGGCTTTACGTGTCGCGACAGCCATTCGGTCTTACCTGCACCTGGCGCGCTCTTATCGTGTTGTTGCTCGTTTTCTTGCCAGCGCCGGCCTGCATCTGGGGGGAGAGAAAAGCTCCGTATACGAGTACCTGCCTCCGGATCTCAAGGAGGGCCAGAAGAGGGGGAGCTTCGACGAGATGCCGCTCGACATTGCGATGGACCTGGTCAGGGGCACCGGGTTGGCCGCAATCCATCGCATCGCCAATGGCCGTATCGCCAAGGACTACCCGGAAAGGATAGTCCAGGCCATCTTGCGTTCGCTCGGCGTCACCACCGCCACGGCGGCCCGCTTGACGGCGACACCTTTACCCAAGTTGAGTGCCCCGCCGGAGTCCTTGCTCGCACAGGCGCAGGCGCGGCTTGAGGCGAAGACAATAGCCGCTGGGTGACGTGGTGCCCGTGAGCCTGGAGCGGATTTCAAAACCGAAGCCGCTGCCCGGGCGCGGTGCATGACGTGCAGGCATTGCGAGAAACGAATTTCGCCATGAAGCACTAGGGGCGCACATCGATGAGCGTTTTGGCGAGCAAACTCACGAACTGACTCTCGTCCGCATCCAGCGGAGTGCCGGAGATGATCTCGGCGGCCGCGGCCTCAACACCCAGGGCGCGCAACGCGACGGCTGCGGCTTGCCCGGAAAAGTCTTCCTTGCGGTCAGATTCCATCGTTCCGTGTATCGCACCCAGCACAGCGCCGGCAACGATGTTGAGCGCTAGCGCCATCGGCATGCGCTTGAAGCGCCCTTGCCGGAATCCTTGCTCGATGTCCCGGCGGACGAACTCCAGCATATTGGGACCTTTCTCACTTGGCCACCCGAGCCGGAGGAGGAATCCCGCAAAGGCCGGATAGTGAATGGCGAGCCGCGCCCCCAGCCGAATCCCCCGTGCTACCTGCTCTGCCGAGTCCTCGTGGTTACGCACTATCGGCTCGGCAATACGGATCAATTCATTGGCAATTTCCGTCGCCAGCTCCCGGACAAGCGCGTCTGACGACGGGAAGTACTTGTAGAACGTTCCGCGAGATACCTGTGCCGCCGAGATAACGTCTTCAATAGAGGTCGACGCAGGCCCCTTTTCCGACACCAGGCGCATGGCGCTGCGCAACAATCGCGAGCGCATGCGCTCACGCCGTTGGGCGGCGACCCGTGAGCGGTGATCCGCAATCGCAGGTGAGTTGGTTTTGTTGTCTGGCGAGTCTTGCATTGTGTTTCTTGAAAATGATTTATCCATCATGGCGATCTATATGCCAGGCTTAAAAGTGCGATCACCCATAGGCCTGGGCTACTGAACTCTCTGGCTGGCTCGCTCATCACTGCATTTCGGTGATGTATCAGTCGTTGCCGCCGCAGCTCCCTGGGCGCTTCCAGGGTTTCTCTCTGTGGGCTACGCGTCAATCCTTCCAGGTTCATAACCCCCTCCAGTGGTGAAGCGCGAGCCGTACCCAAGGTTTCATCGCTTAATAATAACTCATTTGTCATGATGACATTTTAGTCAATATGAGGTATATTCCAGATTCGTAAGACGGAAGTTGGCCCGAATCGGCTGGCCCCGCTGATGCCGGAATGCCAGACAAGGCACTACTCGGCGTAACGGAATCGCGACTTGCCCGCGTTAGCTGCGCGAGTGCCAAGGGGTCGGTGCTTAAAGAATTTGACTGGAGAATTGAAATTGAAAATAAACCATCGAACGATAGCCTTGGCTATCATTTCGGCGCACCTGCTCAGCGCGTGCGCCCCCACACACGAGCCCGAGCATGACGATGTGCGTCCGGTGCGGACCGTCGTTGCCGGCCACACGCCAGGAACGGTCGGCTCAAGCTATTCCGGCGAGATTCGCGCCCGCTACGAGAGCCGGCTCGGCTTCCGCACGGGCGGGAAGGTAGTGGCCCGCCTCGTCGAGGTAGGCAGCCACGTCAAGAGCGGCCAGCTGCTGCTGCAGCTCGATCCGACACAGGAAACGCTGCAGGTTGCCGCAGCGGGCGCCGAAACCGATGCGGCAAAAAGCCGTGTCGCGCAAGCGCGGGTCGACGTGCAACGCATCGAGCAGCTGCTGGCCCGCAACTTCGCGTCGCAAGCAGAGCTCGACCAACAACGCCTGGCGCTGTCGCAGGCGGAAGCGCAGTTGCGTTCGGCGTCGGCGCGACAGCAAGTGAACTCGAACCTGCGCGGCTACACCACGCTGTTTGCAGACCGCGATGGCGTTGTTAGTGCGATCAGCGCAGAAGCCGGCCAAGTGGTTGGGGCGGGCCAGACTATCGTCACAGTGGCGGCGGACGGCGAACGTGAGGTAACCATCAGCATTCCCGAGTCGCGGGTCGACGAACTGCGCCGGGCAAAGTCGCTGCAAGTTGCAGTCTGGGCACATCCTGGAAAATCCTGGAGCGGCACGCTGAGGGAGCTGGCGCCGGACACGGACAGCGTCACGCGCACCTACTCGGCCCGCATTTCGATCCAGCAGCCCGACCCGGCCCTGCTTCGGCTGGGAATGACCGCGACTGTCATCGCTCCCGATGTTGACGGCAATAAAGCGATCCGCTTGCCGCTGACGGCCATCGTCGACCGTGAAGGCGCGCGCCAGGTGTGGGTGGTAGACACCAAGACTTCCCAAGTCACACTGCGCGAAGTGAAACTGGGCAGCGCGCAGAACGACACGGTGCTCATTGCCGGCGGCCTGGCAGACGGCGAGACCGTCGTCAGCGCAGGTGTGCACATGCTGCAACCCGGCCAGCGCGTGAAGGTGGCCAATACGCCCGCCGTCGCAGTGGCGGGAGCTTCCAAATGAAAGGCATCAATCTGTCCGAATGGGCATTGAAGCACCAGCAGATGATCGCTTTCCTGTTGCTGCTGCTATCGGTGGCCGGTGTGCTGGCCTACGGCAGCCTGGGCCAGAAGGAAGACCCTGACTTCACCATCAAGACCATGGTCGTGCAGGCCTACTGGCCCGGAAGCTCCGCGCAGCAGATGGCCGATCAGGTGACCGACAAGCTGGAGAAAAAGCTGCAGGAGGTGGCCGAGATCGATTACACCTCCACCTACGTGAAGCCGGGCGAAACGCAGATCAAGGTCAACCTTCGCGAAAGCGTTTCGCCTCAAGCGGTGCCGGACGTGTGGTACCAGGTGCGCAAGAAGATGAGCGACATCCGGCACACCCTGCCCCAGGGCACGCAGGGGCCGTTCTTCAACGACGAGTTTGGCGACACCTTCGGCAATCTCTACGCGATCACCGGCGACGGCTTTGACTACGCCGACCTGCGCCGGTTCGCCGACGCCGCCCGCAACGAGTTCCTCCGGGTGGCGGACGTCAACAAGGTTGACCTCGTGGGCAAGCAGGATGAAAAGATCTACGTAGAAATCTCCACCGCCAAGCTCGCCTCGCTGGGCCTGAACCCGGCATTGATTGCGTCGACATTGGCGCAGGCCAATGCCGTTGCCGCCGCCGGAACCGTGCAAAGCACGAATGAACAGGTGCGGCTGACGGTGAGCGGCGAATTCGACTCGGTCGAAAACATCCGCGCGATCGGCATCCGCGCCGGCGAACGCACCTTCCGCCTCGGCGATATCGCCGAGGTGCGCCGCGGCTTTGTCGAACCGGCCGCCTCCAGGATGCGCTTCAACGGCAACGAAGCGCTCGGCCTGGCGGTGAGCATGCGCAAGGGCGGCGACGTGATACGCCTCGGCGAGCAACTGGACGAGACGGTGCACCGCATCCAGTCGAATCTGCCCGTCGGCGTGCAGATCCATGCCGTCAGCGACCAGCCGCGCGTCGTCGAACACTCGGTGTTCGAGTTCAAGAAGAGCCTGGCCGAGGCTGTGCTCATCGTGCTCGCCGTCAGCTTCTTCTCGCTGGGCATGCGTACCGGACTGGTCGTCGCGTTGTGCATACCGCTCGTGCTGGCAATGACCTTCCTGGTCATGTACCTGCTCGGCATCGACCTGCAGCGAATCTCGCTGGGCGCGCTGATCATCTCGCTGGGGCTCCTGGTCGACGACGCCATCATCGCGGTGGAAATGATGGCCCTGAAACTCGAACAGGGATGGGACAAGTACCGGGCCGCGACCTATGCCTACACGGCCACGGCGTTCCCGATGCTGACCGGCACCCTGATCACCGCCGCCGGCTTCCTGCCGGTGGGCTTCGCCAAGTCGGGCACCGGCGAATACGTGTACTCCCTGTTCCAGGTGGTGGGCATTTCGCTCATCTTGTCCTGGATCGTGGCTGTGCTGTTCACTCCGTACATTGGCTTCAAGCTGCTGAAGGAGAATGCGCACGCATCGCACGATGAGGACGCGGTCTACCAGCGCGGCTTTTACCTGAAATTCCGGCGCTTTGTCGATCTGTGTCTGGTGCACCGGAAGTGGGTCATCGCCATCACGCTCGTTCTTTTCGCCGGTTCGCTCGCGCTGTTCAAGGCCGTGCCGCAGCAGTTCTTTCCGGCATCCGACCGGGCGGAGCTGATGGTGGACCTGTGGATGCCGAAGGCGTCGACTTTCGAGGCAAGCCAGCGCGAGGTGCGGGAGCTTGAAATCCTGCTCAAGGGCGATCCCGACATCGAGGCGGTGACCAGCTTCGTCGGCAACGGCGCCCCGCGCTTCTACCTGCCGCTGGACGTGCAGACGCCGAACCTGAACCTCGGCGAGATGCTGGTGATGACCAAGGGCGGCGAAGCGCGCGAGCGGGTGCTGGCCAAGATCCAGACGCTGTTCGAAGGCAAGTTCCCGAACGTGCGCGGCCGCGTCAATCGCCTGGAAAATGGTCCGCCGGTGGGCTATCCGGTGCAGTTCCGCGTCTACGGTAACGACAACGCCAAAGTGCGCGAAATCGCCGATCGCGTGGCCGGCATCCTGCGCACCAACCCCCATGTGCGTGGCGTGAACCAGGACTGGGGCGAACGCATCAAGCGCGTGCGGGTCGACGTCGACCAGGACAAGGCGCGCGCTCTGGGTATCAGCTCCTACCAGATCAAGCAGGCGCTTGAGGCCTCGCTGTCCGGCACGCCGATCACGCAGTACCGTGAGGAAGACCAGGGTATCGACGTCGTCGCGCGGCTGGTGGCATCGGAACGCACGGACCTGAACAACCTGAAGGACGCGAAGATCTATGTGCGTGACGGCAAATTCGTGCCGGTTTCGCAGGTGGCCCGGATCACGCTCGAGAGCGAGGAAAGCGAGCTGTGGCGGCGCAACCGCATTCCGACCCTGACCGTGCGCGCCGACATCACGGGCGCACAGGCGCCGGACGTGACCCATGCGCTGCAGCCGAAGATGGAGGCGCTCGCGAAAGAGCTGCCGCTGGGCTACGGCATCGAGACCGGCGGCGCGACCGAGTCGAGCGAGAAGGCCCAGAGTTCGGTGAACGCGGTCATGCCCGCCACGCTCATCATCGTGCTTGTACTGCTAATGATCCAGCTGCAGGACATGAAGAAGATGGCCCTGGTGCTGTTGACCGCGCCGCTCGGCTTGATCGGGGTCAGCGTGATCATGGCGATGTTCCGTATTCCGTTCGGCTTCGTCGCCATGCTGGGCGTGATTGCGCTGGCGGGGATGATCATCCGGAACTCGGTGATCCTCGTCGTGCAGATCGACCAGGAAACCGCCGCCGGGACCCCGTTGTGGACAGCCATCGTCGAGTCAGCCGTGCGCCGCCTGCGCCCCATCGTGTTGACCGCGCTGGCCGCCATCCTGGCCATGGTGCCGCTCACCCACTCGGTTTTCTGGGGCCCGATGGCCTGGGCAATCATGGGCGGGCTCGCCGTCGCCACGCTGCTGACGCTGATTTTCCTGCCCGCACTGTATGCGGCGTGGTACCGGGCCAAGCGCCCCTCTGCCACCCTGGCCGCAAATCCCTGAAGAAAGATGTATCCATGAAAAAGCTATCTAACACCACCCGCCGGACGACTCGTTCGGCCCTGGGCCTCCTGCTTGCCCTGGGCGCCGCACACTCCCATGCCATTGACCTGGTCGGCGCCTACGAGCAGGCGCTGCAGAACGATCCGACCAGCCTTGCCGCCAACGACGCGTTGGCGGCGGGCCGCGAGAAAGCCATGCAGGGCGACGCCCTGGTGCGGCCGCGCGTCAACCTGCAGACGGGGGTGAGCCGCATGCATGTGCACTCGACCTCCGACGCGCCGTCCGCCTTCGCGGCATTGGCGCCGACCGACAGTACGGGGACGGTGCGGCAAGCGGCATTGGAGGTCGTGCAGCCCTTATATGACAAGACGGCGACTGCGACCAGGCAGCAGCTGCATGCGCAGTCCGCGCTCGCACAGACACAATTCAATCAGTCGCGCCAGAATCTCGCGCTGCGCGTTGCCGACGCCTACTTCGGCGTCGTGGTGGCCGAGGAGACGCTGCGCGTAGTGCAAGCCGAGAAAGCGGCATTGCGCCAGCAGCGTGACCGCGCCAAGGCGCGCTTCGAGATCGGGCAAGGCAGGATCACCGACCTTAACGAAGCGCAAGCGCGCCTGGATGGCGTAGAAAGCCGGGAGATCTCAGCGCAATCGTCGCTCGAACTGCGGCACGCCCAGTTCCGGGAGACGATAGGCGCGTCACCGGCGCAGCTCGTGAAACTGGCTCCCTCATTCGCTGCGCGCTTGCCCGAGCCGAACGACCTGCTCGCCTGGCAGGCGAAAGGCGAGGACCAGAACAGCTTGATCAAGGTCAGGCAAAACGAGTTCCAGATCGCCGGCGCCGAGATCGACAAGTACCGTCTCGCCAATCGTCCGAACCTGGCCTTCGTGGGCAGGTACGCCGCGACGGGGCAGAGCGGGAGCCTTTCGCCGCTGGTCGCCTCAAGCGGCCGAACCGGACTCATTGGACTGCAGCTGAACATACCGCTTTACGCTGGCGGTGGACTGGATTCGCGCGAGAGGGAAGCCATCGCCAAGCATAGCCAGGCCGAGCAGGAGGTTGCAGCAGCGCGGCGCGACGTGCGGCTGAAGGTGCAGGACGGATTTCTTGCCGTGAAGACTGGCGTGTCCCGCATTGCCGCGACCGAGCAGGCGATGGTCTCGGCGCGCAGCGCGCTGGAGGCGACGACGCTCGGGCGCGACGTCGGTACCCGCACCGAGCTCGATGTGCTCGATGCGCAGCAGAGGTTCTATGGCGCGGAACTGGATCTTGTCCAGGCGCGCGTCGACTACCTGCTGGGGCGCCTGCGGCTGGCCGATGCAGCCGGCGAATTGAACGAGGGTAGTCTGCGCTCGCTGAGCCTGTGGCTTGCGTCCTGATGGAGCAAGGAACGCAAGAAGAAGGAAACGGGTATGCAATCGGGATGCAACCGGGATCTCGATTCATGGTGGCGCGTCTCGCCCGCTGGGTGCTGTACGCAGGCGCAGCTGTGCTGCTGGCCGCCTGCTCGACGACGCGGCCCTGGTTGAACCAGCCGATCACTGCGGAGTCGCCCAAGCCGTCGTTCATGCCTGTTCAGGTGTCGGCGCAGGAGCAGGCTCCCTCCATGATCGCTGCCATCACCTTGTCCGGCGGCGGCGCCCGTGCGGCTGCCTTCGGTCTGGGTGTGCTCAAGGAACTCAAGGCCACGCAGTTTGAATGGGAAGGCCGAACGACCAGCATCCTGGACGAGGTCGGACTCATCAGCGGCGTCTCCGGCGGCAGTGTGCTGGCGGCCCATTACGCCGCATTCGGCGACGATACCCTCACGAACTTCGAGCGCGACTTCCTGCTGGCGGACTTCCAGTCCGGCCTGGTTGCGCAGGCCGTCTCGCCGAGTACGCTTTACCGGCTCACCTCACCCTGGGTCGGCCGCACCCATGTGCTGGAGGAAAAGCTGAACGGACTCTACCAAGGAAAGACCTTCGCCGACCTGCAGAGCCGACAGCGCGGCCCGCGGCTGCTGGTGACTGCCACCGACCTGACGACCGGGGCCCCGTTCGAATTTACGCCGGAACAATTCGCATTGATCTGTTCCGACCTGGACAACGTACCCTTGTCCTTCGCGGTCGCCGCATCGTCTGCCGTGCCGATCCTGCTCAGTCCCGTCACATTGAAGAACTACGCCGGCTCGTGCCCGCAATCCTTGCATGTCGCCAATGCCGCGCGAAACGACAACAACCTGGAGGCTCGGCTGTTGCAAGCGAGTTTGCAGAGTTACCTGGACGTCGACAACCGGCCGTTCCTGCACCTTGTGGACGGCGGACTGGTCGATAACCTCGGCGTGCGCGGCCTGCTGTATCGCGCCGCCGCGGGAGGATCGCTCGATGCGAGTTTTCAGAACCTGCCCGCGGGTTCCGTGCGCGAGATCGTGCTGGTCAGCGTGAACTCGGAGCGTGACATCGCCGAGCGCATTGACCGCAGCGACCGTACTCCGAACATCGGCCAGGTGCTGGATTCTCTGGTATTCGGCGCCGGATCGCGGGCCACGAAAGAGACGCTCGCGGCGATGAGCGACAACGCACGCCGATGGACGCAGGAACTGACTGCGCTGCGTGGCAAGCACGGCAGCCCGTTTGCGCCGGACGCCGAGATCCATGTCATCAGTGTCAGCCTGCGCGACGCGAAGAACACGAAGGCGAGCCAGGCGCTCCTGCAAGTTCCGACCGCGCTGACCATCCTGCCGTTCCAGGTGCGTCAGCTCCAGGAAGCAGGTCGCGCCGCGCTGCGCGAATCGCCGGAATTCCAGCAGCTTCGCGACAGTCTGCTTACAGATTCTGGCCGCACGCCACGCCAGGTAAACCCGGCAGAGTAGCCGTTGCCGACTATCAAGAAACCCAACGACGGGGTTAATTTTGCAATGCTACGGATGGCCTATCCGTTCTGAAACAGAGCGCCCGCCACAGCATCTTAAAAAGGAGATTTTTCATGTTCGTACGTCGTTACGCCCCTCTGAGATCACGCAAGGTCGAAGCGATCAAGGTTCATCACTTTGTTCCAGGCCGCCACAAAGTCACGCACGAATGACTTCTGCGAGTCGCTGCACGCATAGACTTCCGCGAGGGCTCGGAGCTGGGAGTTCGAACCGAAGACGAGATCCACGATGGTGCCCGTCCACTTGAGCTCGCCCGTTGCCCGATCGCGCCCCTCCAACACGCCTTCAGAGGTGGCGGACTTCTGCCACTTCGTGCTCATGTCGAGGAGATTCACGAAGAAGTCATTGGTCAATGCTTCGGGTTGCTTGGTGAAAACACCGTGTGTGGACTGGCCGACGTTCGCATTCAGGGCGCGCAGGCCGCCGATCAGAACCGTCATCTCAGGGGCGGTCAGCGTCATCAACTGCGCCTTGTCCACCAGCAGCTCAACCGCCGATCCCTCGAGTCCCTTGCGGACGTAGTTGCGGAACCCGTCTGCGGCCGGCTCCAGTACGGCGAACGCGTCCACATCGGTCTGCTCCTGCGACGCATCCATGCGCCCCGGCGAGAAGGGAACCTTCACGTCTTGGCCGGCCTTCTTCGCAGCTGCCTCGACGGCTGCGCAGCCGCCCAGAACGATCAGGTCTGCAAGCGAAAGCTTCTTGCCGCCAGACTGCGCGCTGTTGAAGTCCTTCTGGATCGCTTCCAGCTTCTGCAGGACCTTTGCCAGTTCAGCCGGTTGGTTGACTTCCCAATTCTTCTGCGGCGCCAGGCGAATACGCGCGCCGTTCGCTCCACCGCGCTTGTCGCTGCCGCGGAACGTTGCAGCAGAAGCCCAGGCCGTGGTGACCAGTTGGGAGATGGACAGGCCAGATGCGAGGATCTTGGCCTTCAGGGCAGCAATGTCCTGCTCGTCGATCAATTTGTGATCCACTGCGGGGATGGGGTCCTGCCACAGCAGCTGCTCCTTGGGAACGAGCGGGCCAAGATAACGCGACAGGGGGCCCATATCGCGGTGCGTCAGTTTGAACCACGCCCGGGCGAATGCGTCCGCGAACTGATCCGGATTCTCATGAAAGCGCCTTGAAATTTTTTCGTAGACAGGGTCGAGCCGCAGGGAGAGGTCCGTGGTCAGCATGGAAGGCGCGTGACGCTTCGACGGGTCGTGGGCATCCGGCACGGTATCGGCGCCCGCGCCATGCTTCGGTTTCCACTGATGCGCGCCGGCCGGGCTCTTCGTCAGTTCCCATTCGTAGCCGAACAGGTTCGAGAAGAAGTTGTTGCTCCATTTTGTTGGCGAACTGGTCCAGGTGACCTCCAGGCCGCTGCTGATCGTGTCACCCCCTTTGCCGGTGCCAAAGCCGCTGTTCCAGCCCAGGCCCTGCTCCTCGATGCCGGCAGCTTCCGGCTCGGGCCCCACATGTTTCACATCGCCGGCGCCGTGGGTTTTGCCGAAGGTGTGACCGCCAGCGATGAGCGCMACSGTCTCTTCGTCGTTCATCGCCATGCGAGCGAAGGTCTCGCGGATATCCCGCGCCGCAGCGATCGGATCCGGGTTACCGTTCGGGCCTTCCGGATTGACGTAAATCAGACCCATCTGCACGGCACCGAGCGGATTTTCGAGATCCCGGTCGCCGGAGTAGCGCTTGTCACCCAGCCAGGTGTTCTCAGAGCCCCAGTAGACGTCTTCTTCCGGTTCCCAGATGTCCTCACGCCCACCGGCGAAACCGAACGTCTTGAATCCCATCGATTCCAGCGCGACGTTGCCAGCGAGGATCATCAGRTCMGCCCAGGAGACTTTGCGGCCRTAYTTCTGCTTGATCGGCCARAGCAGSCKRCGSGCCTTGTCGAGGTTGACGTTGTCCGGCCAGCTATTCAGGGGAGCAAAGCGCTGGTTGCCACTCCCTGCGCCGCCGCGACCGTCGGCGATACGGTACGTGCCGGCGCTGTGCCATGCCATGCGAATGAACAAAGGTCCGTAGTGGCCGAAGTCCGCCGGCCACCAGTCCTGTGAGTTGGTCATCAGCGTCAGGAGATCCTTCTTCACGGCCTCCAGGTCGAGGCTCTTGAACTCCTGGGCGTAGTTGAACGCCTCGCCCATGGGGTCGGACATTGCGGAATGCTGATGCAAGATGTTCAGCTTCAGTTGATTGGGCCACCAGTCTGAGTTCGATGGCGCTCCAGCCACCGTGTGTTTGCGAGCGTCGCCCGAGAATGGGCAGTTGGGTTCGGTTGACATGGTTTTCTCCTTGGGTTGTTTGCAACTGATTACGCAATCTAGTCTAGGGTTTGGGTACCGATCGATCAATGAAATTTTGCTAATGGAAACGATAGTCCGGCCTGACAAGCTCACCGGACCTACTTCTGGGCCTGCGCATAGCGAAGATAGTCGGCGCTGATCCGCCTTGAATGGGTGACCAGCGCGCGAACGAAGGGCAATCGCGCCACCTCGTAGCGGGCCAAAGCGGCGGAAACGGGCTCGTTTGCGCGCCGGTCTGCCAGCATTTGGGCCAGCACCGCCGCATCCTCCACCCCGGTCGCGAAGCCGCGACCTGTCATTGGTGAAACGACGTGGGCAGCGTCACCCACGATCGCCAGCGCGCCACGTGCCAACCGATCCGGTTTGTATTCGGCGATCGGGGCGCCACTCAGTACGTCTGTCGCGCGCACCCCGACAGCCACCGCCTCCGCCCATGTTTCCGGCCAAAGCTGTGGGATGAGCGCAACCAGTTCTGCCCGGACATCTTCGTCAATCGTCCCGCGTCCGAGCGTTCCCACTATGTAGCCGTCCGCCGTCAGGCGGTTGGTGCGACGGAGCAACTCTTCCTGATGCACATCGAACCATGCGAATGTGACTTGACGCTGTCCGGCTTCCACCGACCCGTCGCGACCGGGAAGCACCGCGGCAACCAAACGGTAGCCCTCGACAAACTCTATCCACAGACCGCCGTTCGATGGCCAAGGGACAGGACGCTCCAGCGTTTGCTCCTCGATGAGCCCTCGCCAGACGACGTAGCCGGCATAGCTGGCCAATGGAGCGTCCGGGGCAATCGTGCGGCGAACGATGCTGTGATAGCCGTCAGCGCCGATCACCGCGTCGGCAACACGCTCGGTTCCGTCTGTGAAGGAAAGGTGCACACGATCGCCCGCGTCGGTCACCGATGCGACGGTCTTACCCTCTTCGAGAATGATGCCGGGCGTCTCGGCGACCCTGTCATGGAGCCAGGAGTACAGCGCAGGCCAAGTGGTCAGGTGACGATCGCGGTATGCAGGAACGACGGGCAAGCTCGAATGCGCGCGCGGATCATGACCGACGGTCGCGGCCAGCGCTGCAAGATCAATACTCAGGCTGTCGCCCCCGTGCTCGCGGCGGACAGAACGCTCAACGACACGAACGGGCAAGCCTCGGGTGGCACAAGCGAGCGCCAGGGTGAGTCCGGCGAGAGACCCTCCGGCGACGACAATCTGCGGGTGTGTGGTGTTCAAGATGAGTGATCCATTGACCGAAGCGCCATGCGCTTCGGTCAATGGGATTGCTTTCGGGTTTAGACGATGCCGGCGCCCAGGGCCGGGAAGACGTCCGTGAACAGCAAGGTAATCAGCTGCTGGCCGGTCGGGGTAGACCAGTCCTGCGCGATTTCTGCCATGAGCGTGTTGGTGGCGGTGAGCACCACGCCCGCATCGTGCATCCGCTGGCGCGAGAACTCTTCGGAGAGATCACTCGGTGACCCGGAAGCATCCATCACAGCCTGAACGTTGAAGCCTTCGAGGGCTGCGTCAATGGACGGGAAGATCAGGCAAACGTCGGTGGTAACGCCCGCCATGATCAGGTTCTTGCGCCCGGTGGCGAGCACCGCATTGCGGAAGTCGGCATAGGCCCAGGCGTTGACCACGCCAGGGCGCTTGATGCGTGCCGCGTGTTCTTTGGGCAGGATCTCGGCGATTTCCGGGAGGATCGGGCCTTGGGCGTGATCTTCCTGGCTGGACGTGATCACGGTCGGGATATTGAGTATCTTCGCCATTTTGGCCAGCGCAATCGACTGCTTGGCGGCGAGCTCTTTGCCGATGTTCTTGATCAGTTGCATCGTGCCGACCTGATGGTCGATCAGCAGCAAGGCAGAGTTCTCGGCGGTGAATCGTTCAACTTTCATGATGTAGCTCCTAAGGCTTCGCTGAACAAGTACCGCCAAAGCGCCCGCTCGGGTTGATGACGGTTCGATTTGGATCAAATAGATTGCTGAACTGCCTGTTTCGCGGGCCTCCTGGCCCGTTTTCCGCTCTCATGGGCCCACCTGTGCCATCAGCCGTTGTCGGCTGAGGTAGATGTTGGCCAGCGCCAATGCCGTAAAGGCGCGTGTAGCGTTCTTGGCCAGCCCGCGGTAGCGCACCTTGCCAAATCCCCACAGCCG
>NZ_JBFUJT010000034.1:0-55965 GCF_056401235.1 Polaromonas sp. P4_F9
GTGCGTGGCGTCGTCCTGCACCAGGTCCGTCACCGTGCCGTGGGTCGCGCTGATGTCGCCCAGGACGAAGCTGGCGCCCGGCGCCTCGCTGAAGGTGAAGTTCACCACAGAGCTGTTGTCGGTGTCGCTCAACGCGCTGTCGACGAAGGCGATCGCCACCGTCGGGTTTTCCGTGTCGATCGTCACGCTGTCGCTGCCCGCAGAACCGGTGTTGCCGGTCACGTCGGTGTAGCTGGCCGCCACCACCGTCACCGAGCCCTGGCCCTCAAAGCCGTTGTCGGCCGTGAAGGTGGCGGTATAGACCAGCGGGTTGGTCGCATCGACCACCAGGTTGGTGATCAAGCCGTGGGTCGCCGTAATGTCGGCGGCGGTGAAGCCGATGGGCGCCTCGCTGAAGTTAAAGGTCACCACCGAGCTGTTGGTGGCGTCGTTGAGAGATGCGGCGGCGATATTGACCGTCACGCTCGGGTTTAACGTGTCAGTAGAGTCAACGATCTTGACGTTCCCGACGTAAACCTCCAGTTTCTCGATCATCTGCACCGTTAAGGTAGATGATCCGAATGTGAAATTAAAGTCGCTCCCGCTCCCATTTGAAACCTCACCCGTCTTCGCATTGGTAACGGCAACCAGCTTTGCCAAGTAGTCCTGGATTTGGGTTTGATAGGTATTCCACTCCGCCGTAGATGCTAAATTGATGACGAGCGTGTCCTTCCCCGCCCCACCCGTATAGATATCGGTGCTCGGTAATAATTGAACGCCAAGGTCGCTGAGGTTGTAAACCAACGTATCGCTACCCGATCCCCCATTGAGCCGGTCGCTGCCGGAGCCGCCATCGATGATGTCGTTGCCGGCTCCGGAGTTGATGATGTCGTTGCCGCCACCACCATCAATTGTGTCGGTGCCAGCCCCCCCCGTCAGGACTTCATTGCTGCTGGTTCCAAGAATTTCAGCCATGTCAACTCTCCTTCGGCTCTGCTGTGTCAATGAATGCGTGGACTTTCATCCCTGCGGCGAGCCCGGCTCGATCCGTTGGTGAAAGTTTGCAACCAGTTGTAGCGCCCTGCCATCCCCAGTTTTTCCGCTCTTTTGCACTCATGTATAAGAGTCCAAAGGCGGCACCTGACTTCAGTGAGGCACGTCCGAATCAGAAGGGGCGATTTATCAGGACAGGCCCGACATACCCCATAACATTGGCACGGTGTGCGCCGGCGCGGCCAACGTCCGGTTATTAGCCGCATAAACCCATGCGTTCTACTTACTGCAATAATTGTCACAATTTGTGACTTTTGAAACAATTACCGCTAACGCCTTACCCTGAGCAAGACTCCAACGGATTTATGGGTGCCTGCAAGCGTGCAGCGCCACATTGAACGCGCCCCCCAGCGGCATCCAGCGCACGCGCCTCAGGCGATAGCCTGCGCGGTTCGCCGCACCTTGCGCACCTTGAACGCGCTGGCAATCAGCACCGCTTGCACCAGCGCCAAACCCAGCAGCACGCCGCGGTACTGGCCGTGGTCCATCATCACGCCAAAGATCAGCGGCGCGACAGCCTGGCCAATGTCGAGCCCCGCATACACCACGCCGTAGACGCGGCCGGAGGCGTTGTCAGGCGTGGAGCGCTTGACCAGCAAATCCCGCGAAGGCGCCGCAATGCCCGATGCAAAACCCATGGCGCCGAACAGCACGGGCACCATCCACGCGGCAAAGCTGCCCAGGGCCAGCAGCAGCGCTACAACGGCCGCCGCCCCGAAACCAATGCCGACGATGCGCTCGCAACGGGCGGGGTCGGCGGCCAGAAAGCCGCCCAGCACCATGCCGCCCGCGCTGCACACCATGTAGATCGTCAGGCACATCGCCACCAGCGCCAGGGGCACGCCATGCAGATGACGGGCAGCTTCGGGTGCAAAGGCCTGCACCACGCTCAGCACAATGGCGTACCAGAAGAAGAACGCAAAGCACATCCACACCGCGGGAATCCTGAGAAAGCTCAAGGAGCTGTCGGGAGCAGCGGCACCCTTGCCGGGCGTTGTTACATTGAGTGTGAGCTTGTCGCGATTCAGCAGCAGCACTCCCATCACCGCAAAGACCAGCACGCCCGCTGCGGCCAATGCCACACGCCATGACGCGGCAAAAGTGAGTGTGACCACCAGCGCCGGCGCCAGCGCCCAGCCCAGGCTGCCGGTGATGCCATGCACACTGTAGGCATGGCCCAGGCGCGACGGACTCACCTTGCGGTTGATCAGCGTGTAGTCCACCGGATGAAACACGCCATTGCCCAGACCGGCGATCACGGCAAACCCGGCCATCATCCAGTAGCTGGTGCTGATGGAATAACCCAGGGCGGCAATGCCGAGCAGGCTCAGCCCGCCAAACAGAACAGGGCGCGGGCCAAAACGGTCCACCGCAAAACCCGACAAAGCCTGCACCGCGCAGGAGACGACGAAAAAAATCGTCATCAAAAACCCCAGCTCGGCGTAACTCACGCTGAACGCTTCCTTGAGCCAGGGGAACAGCGGCGCCAGCAAAAGCTGGCTGAAGTGGCTGATCAGGTGGGCGGTGCCGACCAGGCCGATGATGCTGGCGTCCTGCCGCAACGAAGCAGCGGCCGGAGTAGAGGCGGGAGCTGTAGTAACAGCTGCCACAGCCACATTCGCAGTGCTTGAAGTATTCATGGCGCTATCGTAGTATTGGTCTCACTTGCCGGAATACGACAAAAAGCCATGATTCTGCGAATTTCAGACAAACCATCAAACACCCCTCTCCCCGGGGTGCCGCTGCACCATGGCCCGTAACACCCGCCTCCAATTCATGCCGGTGGGCGACACGGACCCCTTCACGCCCAGCCGGCAACGCCCCGTGCGCGTGCGGGCCCGCGCCATGCCGGTCGACACGCATTTCAAACCGCATTCGCATGCCTGGGCACAACTGGCCTATTGCGCCACCGGTGTCGTGCAGGTCACGGCCGAGCAGGGCGACAAGGCCGGGGGCGAGATCACCTACATCGTTCCGCCGTCGCGCGCGGTCTGGATTGCCCCCGGTGCGCGGCATCACGTCACGGTGCTGGAAGCCGCCGAGTTACGCACGCTCTACATCGACGCGAGTGTCACGCCCGAAGGCTGGGAAGGGTGCCGCGTCATGGTGGTATCGCCGCTTCTGCGGGAGTCGATTCATGCGCTTGACGCACCCGCCGGGCGACCCCTGACGGCCGCACGCGAACAGTTGCTCAGCAGCCTGGTGCTTGACGAGATCACCCATGCCGACACCCAGGCGCTGGGTGTACCGCTGCCGCATCCGCAAACCGGCGACAAGCGGCTGCGCGCGCTGTGCGAAGCCGTGCTGGGCGCGCCCTCGGAACGCGCCACGCTGGCCGAGTGGGCCGCCGGGATTGGCGCCAGCGAGCGCACGGTGGCGCGGCTTTTTCGCGACGAACTGGGCCTGAGCTACCACCAATGGCGTCAGCAGGCCATCCTGGCGCACGCCCTGCCCCTGCTGGCGCGTGGCACGCCGGTGAGTTTGGTGGCCGCGGCCAGTGGCTATGCAAGCGACAGCGCGTTCTCAGCCATGTTCAAATCGGCAATGGGACAGACACCTGGCCATTTTCAGAACAAATAAGCCACCAGCCAAAAAAACCTGAAAAACCCCGAAACAAACCGCTATCAGAACAATAGCAATCATTGACTCGAATGCCCGCTGGCGTCCTGCGGCTGACAAACGGTGACGTGGGGTGACGTGGCAGGCGTTTCTCTTTACCGGACGTTTACGCAGAGCTTTCGAGCGGTACACCTGCGCCCGGAGGGTTGCAGTGATAATTAATTGTGAGCATGCGATGCAGGCCTGGCGGCGATCACGAGGAATGCGCCACCCTGAAGTTCATGCGGAGCATGCAGAACACCGATAGCACCCATCAAACACAAACAATAAATGCCACGGCGATCCCGTTGTCGTGGCAGGCAACAAGGACTGCTGATGGACCCCAAAGCCGAAACGCCGCACACCAGCGCCGCGCCCCATCCCGGTAAACGATTGAGCCGCCGTGCATCCATCATCGGCGGCGTGCTGGCAGTGCTGGCCCTGGCCGGTACCGGCTGGCTGGCCTGGCACCTGACCCATCCTTCGTCGGAAGCTGGCAATACGGCAGCCGGGCCGGGGGGCGCTGCCGGACGGCGTGGACCACCCGCCACCACGGTGGGAGTAGCCACCGCCGAGCAGGCCAGCATTCCGGTGGTTCTTGAGGCGCTGGGTACCGTCACACCGCAGGCCACCGTCAAGGTGCGCCCCCAGGTGTCCGGTGTCATGGAAAAAGTGCTGTTCAAGGAAGGCCAGATGGTCAAGGCCGGCGACCTGCTGGCCACCATAGACCCGCGCCAGTTTGAAATGGCGTTGATGCAGGCCTCCGGCCAGCGCCAGCGCGACGAAGCGCAACTCGACAGCGCCCGCGTCACCCTGCAGCGCTTCAAGACCCTGCTGGAGCAGGACTCGATTGCCCGCCAGGAAGTCGACACCCAGGCCGCACTGGTCAAGCAGCTGGAAGGCACGGTTGTCATTGACAAGGCCACCGAGGGCACGGCCCGCCTCAACCTGGGCTACACCCGGGTCGTGGCGCCGGTCAGTGGCCGGGTGGGCCTGCGCACGGTGGACGTCGGCAACGTAGTGAGCAGCAGCGACGCCAACGGCATCGCGCTGATCACGCAGGTCAGCCCGATTGACGTGGTGTTTTCCATTCCGCAGGACCAGCTTGGCGAGCTGCAGCAAAGCGCTGGCGGCAGCGCCGCCATGAAGGTCACAGCGCTCGACCGGACGCGATCCACCACGCTGGACACCGGCGTGTTCGCCTCGCTGGACAACCAGGTCGACACGCAAACCGGCACGATCAAGGCCAAGGCACGCTTTGCCAACAGCAAGCTGACGCTCTTCCCCAGCCAGTTCGTCAATGTGCAACTGCTGGTCAAGACGATTGACAACGCCGTGGTGGTGCCCGTGACGGCACTGCGCCATGGCAGCACCGGCGACTATGTGTATGTGGTCAATACCGCCGAGCGCACCGTGAGCCTGCGGCCCGTGCAACGCGGCCAGGCCACGGTCGACAAGATTGTGATCGCGTCCGGGCTGCAGCCCGGCGAGCGCGTCATCACGGAAGGCGCCGACCGCCTGAAGGACGGCGCCAAGGTGATCCTGCCCGGTGACCAGCCCGCTGGCGGTGGTGGCGGCTCCGGTTTCGCCGGCAAGCGCCAGCGTCCCGGCGGGCCCGCATCATCCCCGTCCGCATCGGCTTCTGGCCCTGCCGCCGAGGCGCCTGCGGACCCGGCCTCCGGCCCACGGCGGCGGCGCCGCGCTTCGCCAGCTGACGGCTCATGACGGGCATGTATTGCTCCTTCCTTTGCCCGTCCCCGGAAAGGGAGGGAGCAACTCCGGCAAGAGCGGGAGTCAAGACAGCATGAGCCCGTCAAGCCCCTTCATCCTCCGGCCGGTAGCCACCTCGCTGCTGATGGTCGCCATCGTGCTGGCGGGCCTGGTCGGCTTCAAGTTCCTGCCGCTGTCGGCATTGCCGCAGGTCGATTACCCGACGATCCAGGTGCAAACGCTCTACCCCGGCGCCAGCCCGGAAGTCATGGCGCAAACCGTGACGGCGCCGCTGGAGCGCCAGTTCGGCCAGATGGCCGGGCTGCAGCGCATGAGCTCGACCAGCGCCGCCGGCGTATCCATCGTCACCTTGCAGTTCAGCCTCGGCCTCACGCTCGATGTGGCCGAACAGGAAGTGCAGGCGGCCATCAACGCCGGTGGCTCGCTGTTGCCGGCCGACCTGCCTGCGCCGCCGGTGTATGCCAAGGTCAACCCGGCGGACGCGCCGGTGCTCACCCTGGCCATTACCTCCGACACCATGCCGCTCACGGAGGTGCAGAACATTGTCAATACCCGCCTGGCCCTGAAAATCAGCCAGGTCAACGGCGTGGGGCTGGTGTCGCTCAGCGGCGGACAGCGCCCCGCCGTGCGCATCCAGGCAGACACCCGGGCGCTGGCCTCTTACGGGCTGGCGCTCGACTCGCTGCGCACCGCCATCAGCGCCGCCAATGCCAATGGCGCCAAGGGCAGCATCGACGGTCCGACCCGCGCTTATTCCATCAACTCCAACGACCAGCTGCTGGCCGCCACCGACTACCAAAACCTGATCGTTGCCTGGCGCAACGGCGCGGCCGTTCGCCTTTCTGAAGTGGCCCAGGTGGTTGACAGCGCCGAGAACATCAAGCTTGGCGCCTGGAGCGGTCTGAAACCGGCCATCATCCTGAACGTGCAGCGCCAGCCCGGCGCCAATGTCATCGCCACGGTTGATGCCATCAAGGCGCGCCTGCCCGAGTTGCAGACCGGCTTGCCGGCGTCGATGAAGGTCGATGTGCTGAGCGACCGCACCACCGGCATACGCGCCTCGGTCCTGCATGTGGAGATCGAGCTGCTGCTGGCCGTGCTGCTGGTGGTGCTGGTGATCTTTGTCTTCTTGCACAGCGTGCGCGCCACCGTGATTGCCAGCCTGGCCGTGCCGATCTCGCTGATCGGCACCTGCGGCGCCATGTACCTGCTGGGCTACAGCCTGAACAACCTCAGCCTGATGGCACTCACGATTGCCACCGGCTTTGTGGTGGACGACGCCATCGTGATGATTGAAAACATCTCGCGCTACATCGAGCAAGGCGAAGAGCCTCTGGCCGCTGCATTCAAGGGAGCCAAGCAGATCGGCTTCACCATTATTTCGCTCACCGTCTCGCTGATTGCCGTGCTGATTCCGCTGCTCTTCATGGGCGACGTGGTGGGTCGGCTGTTCCGCGAATTCGCGGTCACCCTGGCCATCACGATCCTAATTTCGGCCGTGGTGTCGCTGACGCTGGTGCCCATGATGTCGGCACGCTGGCTCAGGCACCTGCCTGCGGGCGAAGGCAGCAAGACAGGCGCGCGGCTGCAGGCCCTGACGGACCGCGTGATTGCACGGTATGACCGCTGGCTGAGCTGGGTGCTCCAGCGCCAGGGCGCCACCTTGCTGGTGGCGCTGGGCACGCTGCTGCTGACGGTGCTGCTCTATATAGTGATTCCCAAAGGCCTCTTCCCCACCCAGGACACCGGCCAGCTGCAGGCCCGCATCGAAACCGCGCAGTCGGTTTCGTACGCCCGCATGGCCGACTTGCAGCAGGCGGCAGCCCAAGCCATTCTGGAAGATCCCGATGTCAACACGCTGAGCTCCTTCATCGGTGTGGATGCCGCCAACAACACCATGCTGCACACCGGCCGCATGCTGATCAACCTCAAGCGCGAACGCAGCGGCAGCCAGCAGGCCACCATGGACCGCCTGAAGGAGCGCGTGGGCAAGGTCGCCGGCGTGACGCTCTACCTGCAACCCACGCAGGACCTGACCATCGATGCCGAAACCGGCCCGACCCAGTTCCGCGTGTCCATCGAAGGTGCCGACGACGCCACGGTCGTGCAATGGGCCACCAAACTCGCGCAGCGCATGCAGACGCTTGGCAGCGTGCGCAATGTGGCGTCCGATGCCGGCTCCAGCGGTGCAGCGGCCTACATCACGGTAGACCGCGACACGGCGTCACGGCTGTCCATCACGGCCTCTTCCATCGACGACGCGCTCTACAGCGCCTTTGGCCAGCGCATAGTCTCCACAATTTTTACCGAGACCAACCAGTACCGCGTGATCCTCGAAGCCATGCCCGATCAGCTGACGACGCCGGCCGCGCTCGGCAACCTGCAACTGAAAACAGGCTCAGGCATCACCACCCCGCTCTCGGCGATTGCCACCATTGCAGAGCGGCCCGCCCCCCTGCAAATTACCCACGTGGCCCAGTACCCCGCCACCACGCTGGGCTTTGACACGGCACCGGGTGTTTCGCTGGGAAAGGCCGTCAGTGAGATCAAACAGGTGGCCAAAGATATCGCCATGCCGGGCAGCGTGACCATGACCTTCCTGGGCGCGGCCGGCGCCTACCAGTCGTCGCTATCCAACCAGCTCTGGCTGATCCTGGCGGCGATCGTCTGCGTGTACATCGTGCTGGGCGTGCTCTATGAAAGCTATATCCATCCGCTGACCATTCTTTCCACCCTGCCCTCTGCCGGCGTCGGCGCATTGCTGGCGCTGATGATCAGCGGCTCCGACCTGGGGGTGATCGGCATCATCGGCATCATTTTGCTGATCGGCATTGTGAAAAAGAACGCCATCATGATGATCGACTTTGCAATTGACGCCGAGCGCAACGAAGGCAAGTCAGCGCAGGAGGCGATCCATCAGGCGGCCCTGCTGCGCTTTCGCCCCATCCTCATGACGACGCTGGCGGCGTTGTTTGCCGCGGTGCCGCTAATGCTGGGCTGGGGCGAAGGCGCCGAGCTACGCCGGCCGCTGGGCCTCGCTATCTTCGGCGGCCTGATCGTGAGCCAGATGCTGACGCTGTTCACCACGCCGGTGATTTACCTGGCGTTTGACCGGATGGGGCGCAGGTTTGGGCGGGGGCGGAAGGTGGAGGTTGTGGTGTGAGAGCTGTTTCCTGCTTTCAAGCCGGTCGGTCTTTGCTGAGGACTGCTGGCCGGGGGTTGCCCGGCGGCAACTCACTTTCTTTTGCTTCGCCAAAAGAAAGTAAGCAAAGTTCACGCAGTGGGGATTCGCTCACTTCGCAAGGCGAAGTTACGCGAATACCAAAAGGCGACCCTGCTGTCTGCGTCCCCTGCGCTTCGCTCCGGGGCAACCTGCGGTGCTCGGTCCAGGCGGGGTCTCGCTCAACTCGCCTGCGGCTCAGACAATCGCGATCCCTGATCCGCCTGGCCCTGCGCTCCTCGGCGCATACAGAAGGGGTGGGGGCAAGGAATACCAAAGCCGAATACCTAAAACCACGAGGACACGCCATGGCGTGTCCTTGTTTGTCTTGGTCGTCTTTGTCTTGGGGTTCGGTATTTGGTATTCGGACTGCCCCGTTCTGGCTGGGCCGAGCAGCGCAGATGGAGGCGGGATCAGGGCCGCAGTTGTTTGAGCGAAGCGAGTTCTGCGGCCCCCCGCCGGAGTCGAGCAGCGCAGGTTGCCCGCAGCGCAGCGAAGGGACCCAGACTGCGGGTCGCCTTTTCTTTGGTGACTTTCTTTTGGCGAAGCAAAAGAAAGTTACTAGCCGCCGGGCTACCCCCGGCCTCCATCCTAAGCAAGAGTCCCTGCCGACGAGTACCCGACCGCACCACGACCCAGCGGGAGCTGTGTCATGAACCTCTCCGAGCCCTTCGTCCGCCGCCCGGTCGCCACCGTCCTCCTGACCATAGGCATCGCCCTGGCCGGCATAGGCGCGTTCTTTGTGCTGCCCGTCTCGCCCCTGCCGCAGGTTGATTTCCCGGTCATCTCGGTCAGCGCCTCGCTGCCCGGCGCCAGCCCCGACACCATGGCCAGCAGCGTCGCCACGCCGCTGGAACGGCGCCTTGGCGTGATTGCCGGCGTGAATGAAATAACCTCCAACAGCGGCACGGGCTCCACCCGTGTCAGCCTGCAGTTTGACCTGAACCGCAGCATCGATGCCGCCGCGCGTGAAGTGCAGGCCGCCATCAATGCCTCGCGCGCGGACTTGCCAGCCACGCTGCGCAGCAACCCGACCTACCGCAAGGCCAACCCGGCTTCAGCGCCCGTCATCATCCTGGCGCTCACGTCCAAAACCCGTTCACCGGGGCAGATCTACGACGAAGTGTCGAATGTGGTGCAGCAAAAAATCGCCCAGGTGCCGGGTGTGGGCGATGTCGAGCTGGGCGGCGGTTCACTGCCTGCCGTGCGCGTCGAGTTGAACCCATTCGCCCTCAACCGCTATGGCGTCAGCATGGAAGATGTGCGGGCGGCCCTGCAGGCCTCCAACGCCAACCGGCCCAAGGGCGCGATTGAAGGCAATGGCCAGCGCCTGCAGATTTATTCTGGCGCCAACACCGCCACGGGCGGGCTCAAGGCGGCCGACTACCGGGGTCTGGTGGTGGCCTGGCGCAATGGCGCGGCCCTGCGGCTGGGCGATGTGGCCGAGGTGGTGGATGGCGTGGAAAACACCAACACCCTGGGCCTGTTCAACGGCAGCCCGGCCGTCATTGTGCTGGTCACGCGCCAGCCAGGCGCCAATGTGATTGAGACCGTGGATGGCGTACGCGCCCTGCTGCCCGAGCTGCAGGCCCAGTTGCCGCAGGATGTGCAGTTACAGGTGGCCTCGGACAGCACCAACTCGATACGCGCCTCGCTCCGCGAGATTGAGCTCACCCTGCTGATCTCGATTGCACTGGTGGTGCTGGTGGTCAGCGCATTTTTGCGCAGTGCGCGCGCCACGGTCATTCCAGCCGTGGCCACCATCGTCTCCCTGCTCGGCACCTTTGGCGTGATGTATTTGCTCGGGTTCAGCCTCAACAACCTGAGCCTGATGGCGCTCACCGTGGCCACCGGCTTTGTGGTGGACGACGCCATCGTCGTGCTGGAGAACACCAGCCGCCACATCGAGGCCGGCATGGACCGCTTCAAGGCCGCGCTGCTGGGTGCGCGCGAAGTCGGCTTCACCGTGCTGTCCATCAGCCTGTCGCTGGTGGCGGTGTTCATTCCGCTGCTGTTCATGGGCGGGCAAACCGGACGGCTGTTTCGCGAATTTGCCGTGACGCTGTCGGCGGCGGTGATGATTTCCCTGCTGATCTCGCTGACCACCACACCGATGATGTGTGCCTGGATGCTCAAGCCCCCCTCCACGGCCGGACGCGCCCGCAAGCCGCCCGGGCGCTTTGCCTTCATCCCGCGCTGGCTTGAAGGCGCTTATCAGCGTGTGCACCGCAGCTACGAGGTGAGCCTGGACTGGGCACTGGCCAGCAAGCTGCTGGTCATGCTGATTTTGCTGACGGTGGTGGCGCTCAATGTCTACCTCTACGTCAAGGCGCCCAAGGGGTTTTTCCCGCAACAGGACACCGGGCAGATCAACGCCGGCCTGCGCGCCGACAGGAGCATTTCCTTTCAGGCCCTGCAGGGCAAGCTGCGGCAGCTGGTCGACATCATCCGGCGCGACCCGGCCGTGGACACCGTGGTCGGCTTCACCGGCGGCTCGCGGGCGGGCGGCGGCTTCATGTTCATCAACCTCAAACCCGTGGCCCAGCGCACCGAATCCGGCCAGGCGGTCATTGCACGGCTGCGCCCGCAGCTGGCGCAAGTCACGGGCGTCAGCCTTTTCCTCAACACCGTGCAGGACCTGCGCGGTGGTGGCCGCCAGAGCAGTTCGACCTATCAGTACACGCTCAAAAGTGACAACGCGGCCGACCTGCGCGATTGGGCGATGCGGCTGGCCGACCAGATGAAGCGCCAGGATGCGCTGACCGACGTGGACACCGACCAGCAGGAAAACGGCGTGGAGACCATGGTCACCGTGGACAAGGACAGCGCGGCGCGTCTGGGCATCAGCTCGCGCGACGTGGACAACGCCTTGTACAACGCCTTCGGCCAGCGCCAGGTGGCCACCATCTATGCCGACCTGAACCAGTACCGGGTGGTCATGGAGGTGGCGCCACGGTTTATCCGCAGCCCCGAGGCGCTCAAGGACATCTACATTCCGGCGAAGACCAGCAGCCTCACCACGTCAAACACAACCTCAGGCACAACTTCAAGCACCACCTCGGGCACCAGCTCCGCCACGACGACCGCATCCGCATCCAGCGCATCCACAACCGTCATCAACCCGGCCCTGCGCGACCCGTCCAGCGGCCAGGCCCTGAGCTCGTCGGCCACCACCATGGTGCCGCTGTCGACCGTTGCGCGGTTCAGCGAAAACGCCAAGGCCGCATCGGTCAACCACGAGGACGGCGAGCTCTCCACCACGATTTCCTACAACCTGGCGGAGGGCAGCACGCTCAGCGATGCCCAGGCTGCCGTGAAGCAGGCTGAAGCCGAGATTCGCCTGCCCAACAATGTGCGCGGCAGTTTTTCCGGGTCGGCGCGGGATGCCCAGGAATCGCAAAACAAGCAGCCGCTGCTGATTTTGGCCGCGCTGGTGGTGATCTATATCGTGCTTGGCATCTTGTACGAGAGCCTGATCCACCCCCTCACTGTGCTGTCCACCCTGCCCTCGGCCGGCGTGGGGGCAGTGCTGGCGCTGCTGCTGTTCAAGATGGACTTTTCCATCATTGCACTGATCGGCATTTTCCTGCTGATCGGCATCGTGAAGAAAAATGCCATCCTGATCATTGACTTTGCGCTGGAAGCCGAACGGGCACGCGGCCTCTCCGCCACGCAGGCGGTGCGCGAAGCCTGCCTGCTGCGCTTTCGCCCCATCCTGATGACCACGCTGGCCGCCATCGTCGGCGCCCTGCCGCTGGCCATAGGCTTTGGCGAGGGCGCCGAGCTGCGCCGCCCGCTGGGCATTTCCATCATTGGCGGGCTGATTGCCAGCCAGTTGCTCACCTTATTGACCACGCCGGTGGTTTATGTACTGCTCGACAAGCTGCGCCGCCGCAGCCCGTCGGAGCGCCTGCTCAGCCGCCACCCCGACGAACCCGGCGTGCCGCCGCCCGGCGCTCCACTGCAACTGCAATGAGTGATAACCGACATCAACAATACCTGGCTCTCGCTCCTTCCCCCGCTGGGGGAAGGTTGGGATGGGGGCCTGCGGCGACTGACTGTTTGACCGGCAGTGAATCCATACAACAGGGCCCCCCATCCCCTGCCTTCCCCCAGCGAGGGAAAGTCGAAGGAACAAGCGTGACAGGTATGGCACCAAAAGGTGAAAAAGTATGTACAAGGAATTGAAATTGCACCCCTGCCGCTACTATCACTACGTGATGGCCGCCGCACTGACACTGCTGGCCACAGGCTGCGCGGTCGGCCCGGATTACAAGCGCCCGGCCACCGCAGAGGTCAGCGCCTTCAAGGAAGCCGAAGGCTGGGTGCCCGCCGCGCCGGCCGATGCGCTGGAGCGCGGCCCGTGGTGGGCGTTGTTTGGCGACCCGGTGCTGGACCAGCTGCAGTCACGGGTCGAGGTGTCCAACCAGAACGTGGCGCTGGCGGTGGCCGCCTACGCGCAGGCGCGTGCCCTGGTACGCGAGCAGCGGGCATCGCTCTTTCCTTCGGTCACGCTCGACGGCGGAGCCAGCCGTTCGAAGAGCAGCGGCAGTGGCAGCAGCAGTTCTGGCGCTGGCGCTGGCGGGCGCATCGGCAACAACTACCAGCTCAGCATAGGCGGCAGCTGGGAGCCCGACGTCTGGGGCCGCCTGGGCCGGGCCGTCGACGGCGCCAGTGCCGGTGCGCAGGCGAGCGCAGCAGACTTGGCCTCGGCCAAACTCTCGGCCCAGGGCGAACTCGCCGTCAACTACCTTTCGCTGCGCCAGACCGACGCGCAAAAAGCCTTGCTGGAAAACACGATTGCCGGCTACGAGCGTGCACTCGAGATCACGCAAAACCGCTACGCGGCCAGCATTGCCGCCAAGACCGATGTGCTGCAGGCGCAAACCCAACTGGCCAACGCCAGGGCCGAAGCCGCAGGGCTGGTGCGCCAGCGGGCCCAGCTCGAGCATGCCATCGCGGTGCTGGTGGGCGAGGCGCCCGGCAATTTCACGCTCGCGCCCACCGCCTGGACACCCGTGGTGCCAGAGGTTCCGGTCGGCGTGCCTTCCACGCTGCTGCAGCGCCGGCCCGATATCGCGGCAGCCGAGCGCCGCGTGGCCCAGGCTAACGAGCAGATCGGCATCGCCAAAAGCGCCTACTTCCCCAGCCTCAACCTGAGCGCCTCGGCCGGTAGCGCCGCCAGCCGTGTGGCCGACCTCTTCAAAGCCTCCACCAGCTTCTGGTCGCTGGGCCTGTCGGCCGCGCAGGTGCTGTTCAATGCGGGAGCCACCGGCGCCCGTGTCGAAGGCGCGCAGGCTTCGCACGAACAGGCTGTGGCGCGTTACCGGCAGGCCGTGCTGGCGGCGTTCCAGGATGTGGAAGACCAGCTTTCCGCCACCCGCGTGCTGCTGGTGCAGCAGGACTTGCGGCGCCAGGCCTCAGACGCCGCCGACCAGGTCGAGCAACAGGTGTTCAACCGCTATCGCGGCGGCCAGGTCGGCTACACCGAAGTCATCACCGCGCAGGCCACGGCGCTGAGCGCACGGCGCGCGCTGGTGCAGGCCATGGCCGACCGCCAAACCACCGCCGTAGCCTTGATCCAGTCGCTGGGCGGCGGTTGGCAGGATGGACGGTAAAGCGGCCACGCGCCCGCAGTCACTATAGTTTTGATAGCGCATCACGCTACATCCCTGAACGCCCTCCCGTTTACCCGGGCGGCCCGGTTCGCGGGCAGAAGGTAGAACGGATGACCGGGCGGCTTCACGAACCGGCGTGAAGCGACTACAGTGGATGAACAGCCCGTGCCGTTCCCACAGCCGGGCTCGCATGTCGCAACACGCCAATGGGGGCTGCCATGAGATATGAAAGCATCCTGGACGCGATCGGCCACACGCCGCTGGTGCGCCTGAACCAGCTCACCCGGCACCTGCCCTGCGCGGTCTATGCCAAGCTGGAGTTCCTGAGCCCGGGTGGTTCGGTCAAGGACCGCATCGGCATGTACATGATCCAGCAGGCCGAGCGGCGCGGCGAGATAGTCCCCGGTGCGACCATCGTGGAATGCACCTCGGGCAACACCGGCATGGGCCTGGCGCTGTTTGCCGCCGGGCGCGGCTACAAGACGGTGTTCACCATCGCCGACAAGCAGTCCAAGGAAAAAATCGACATGCTGCGGGCCATGGGCGCCGAGGTCATCGTCTGCCCCACCGACGTGCCGCCCGACGATCCGCGCGGCTACATCCAGGTGGCGCAGCGGCTGGCGCGTGACATCCCCGGCGCCTTCCTCTGCAACCAGTACGACAACCCGGACAACACGCTGGCGCACTACGCGAGCACCGGCCCCGAAATCTGGAACGACACCGGGGGCATGGTCACCCATTTCATCTGCGGCATGGGCACTTGCGGCACCATCAGCGGCGCCGGCCGCTACCTCAAGGAACAAAACGCCATGGTCCGGGTGATCGGCGTCGATCCGCAGGGTTCGATCTTCCATGAGCTGTTCCACCGCGGGGCGACGGTGCAGCCCCACGTCTACCGGCTCGAAGGCATAGGCGAAGACTTCATCCCCAAGGCGCTGGACTGGCACGTCATCGACGACGTGATCCAGGTCAGCGACCGGGACAGCTTCCTGATGGCGCGCCGGCTCGCCCGCGACGAGGGCATCTTCGCCGGCGGCTCCTCGGGCGCCGCGATGCTGGCCGCGCTGCAGGCGGCTGAAAAACTGGGCCCGAACGACCTCATGGTGGTAGTGCTGCCCGACGGCGGCCGCCAGTACCTGGGCAAGCTCTACAACGACGACTGGATGCGGGAGCATGGCTACCTCGACGCCAAGCCCGATTCAGCACCGCTATCCTGATTTCAGATTCAGCGAGGCACGCCATGCGCTTTTCCACCCAAGCCATTCACGCCGGCCAGCCGGCGGACCCGACCACCGGCGCGATCATGACACCGGTGTACCTGAGCTCCACCTTCGTGCAGCAAGCACCCGGCCAGCACAAGGGCTACGACTACGGGCGCACCGCCAACCCCACGCGCAGCGCGCTGGAGGCGAATCTGGCGGCGCTGGAGGACGGGGCTTACGGCCTGGCCTTCGCCAGCGGCCTGGCGGCAGAGTCCACCGTGCTGCAGTCGCTCAGCAGCGGCGACCATGTGGTCTGCGGGCAGGACCTGTATGGCGGGACCTACCGGCTGATGACCAGGGTCTTTGCGCGCTTTGGCATCCAGGCCAGCTTCGTCGACGCGACGTCGCTCGACGCGATCCGCGCCGCGCTGCGCCCGCAAAGCCGGCTGGTCTGGCTGGAAACCCCGAGCAACCCGCTGCTGACCGTGTGCGACATTGCCGCCATCGCCGAACTCGCGCACGAACACCAGGCCAGGCTTGCCGTCGACAACACCTTCGCCTCGCCCTACCTGCAGCAGCCGCTGCGGCTGGGCGCGGACATCGTCATCCACAGCACCACCAAATACCTGGGCGGCCACTCGGATGTGATAGGCGGCGCCCTTGTGCTCAATGACGAAGCGCTGTATCAGGAGCTCAAGTTCCTGCAAAACGCAGTGGGCGCGGTGCCGGGTCCGCTGGACTGCTTCCTCGTGCTGCGCGGCATCAAAACCCTGGCCGTGCGCATGCGCCAGCATTGTGACAACGCGCTGCAGCTGGCGCGCCACCTGGCAGCCCACCCTGAGGTCAAGCAGCTCGCCTACCCGGGCCTGGAGTCCAGCCCCCATCACGCGCTCGCCAGCCGGCAGATGCGCGCCTATGGCGGCATGATCTCGCTGGAGCTGCAAGGCGGGGTGGAGCGCAATATCCGTTTCACGACCCAGACAAAGCTGTTCGCGCTGGCCGAGAGCCTGGGCGGTGTCGAGTCCCTGGTCGGCCTGCCCACGGTGATGACGCACGCCGCCATCCCGCCCGCGCAGCGCCAGCAGGCCGGATTGCCCGACGCGCTGGTGCGCCTGTCAGTCGGTCTCGAAGACATCGAGGACCTGATCGAGGACGTGGACCGGGCGATCGAAACATCGCGCTAAGGGCGGTGCGCACGGGGGCAAGCCAGGGTGGACCACCAAATCGCCACCGCGGCCATGACCCAGTCGCCGGGCGGCGGCCGGCCGGGTTTCGATGCGACGGGCTGCGGCACATAAAACCGGTTTTATAGGGGGCATACCGGATGCTCCGGCAGACCTGCACACTTACACTGAGGCGATGCTGACTCCCCCCATCACCAGCCCCACTTCCGGGGACGCAAGCGCCGCTTCCAGTACACCAGCCGTGAAGCAGTTTCGCCAATCCCTGCTTTGGCCGTTGCGTCTTATAGCGGCGGCAGACGCAAAGCGCCTGCACCACGGCCCCTGGGAGGTTCTTCGGGAGCTCGGAGATGCCACACCCTGGCGCGAAGAATTTGACGAGTACACCGGCGACCGGGAAGGTTTTCATGAGCGCCACTACAGCGAATTTGTGAGCTTTTTGCCCTATGTGCAGCGTTTTCTGTATGGCGAAGGACGCTCGCAAAACAAGGGCAGCAAAGCGCCCGGCAGCGATGGCGATTCGCCCATGCGGGTCTTCCGGCGCCGCGACATTGCCGCGGTACGCGTGGTGGCGCAGCCCGGTGATGCGGCCGTCACGCTTGCCGTGGAGCATTGCAACCTCCATTTTTTCTTCGATATCGACGTGGTGCTGCTCAACCTTGAGATTTGCGCCAACGACCTGAGCCTGGCGCAGGCCCAAGAGCTGCTTTACCGCTTCGGCCGCGCGTACCCCGCTGGCTGGGATGCCGACGGTGCTGCGCAGCACTGCATGGCCAGCGTGGAGTGGCTGGCCGCCGACGGCACCGTGCTCGCCAGCTCCGACGCGCAGCAACGCGAAGCATTCCTGTCGCATGTCGCCCAGCACCGGGCGCCGCGCATTGCCGCCCACTGGGCCTATCTGATGCAGCCCTTGGTGAGCGACCATTCGGAGACGCCCGGTACCCTGCGCTACCGCCAGATTGAGTACCACCGGATGCCGGTGATGGCCTATCTGTCACTCGACGACCCGCGCCGCCTCACGCGCACCGACTTCATCCGGCTCGGGCTGGTCACTGGCGCGGGCGCGACCGACGGAAATCTGCCCCACGCCGCACAACACCTGGCTGATTTTGAACAGCGCTACTGCTACGACCGCTTCTGGGGCGATACCGGCGCGGCACCCAACACACGCTACCTGTGCAACGGCCACGCCCTGATTGTGGTGGGCGACGCACACTCAGCCTTCTTTTGCTGCGGCGACCGCGGCGTGCTGGCGCAGTTTCGGCACCAGCACTTCCTGCTGTTCCTGATTGCGCACTTTCAAAAAGCCGCCCTGCTGATGTTTTCCGACCAGCTGGTCGAGGCACTCAAGCGGCTGGACATCCACAACACGCCCAGCGTCAAGGACTTCAAGCGCGCCATTCGTGCCAGTTTTGAGCGCTTTCTGCGCTTCACCCACCGCTACTGGTTTCACGAGATTTCAGAGCAAGCCCAGGTACGCGCACTGTCACACCTGTGCACCACCCACCTGGGGCTTGACCCGCTCTACAACGAGGTCAAAGAGCGCATTGCCGACATGAACACCTACCTGGACGCCGACAGCCTGCGTCGCCAGGCCAGCACGGTAGTGCGGCTGACCGTGGTCACGCTGTTCGGTTTGATAGGCACCATCACGACCGGCTTTCTGGGCATGAACCTGCTGGCCGAGGCGGACGCACCGCTGTGGCGCAAGGCAATCTGGTTTGGCGTGGTGTTTGTCGCCACCACCACGCTTACGCTGTACACCATGGTCAAGTCAAAACAGCTGTCCGACTTTATCGACGCACTGTCGAATGACCGCCTCAGCGTGCGCGGCAAGCTCGCTGCGCTGGCGCGGGTCTGGCGGTCGGATACGGATTGAATTTCAGGTAACTACACCCCATCGGCGAGGCCAGACGGCGCCCGCTGATGCAGCGCCCCGAGGAAAAACCGCGCCGCCTCGCTGAGCGGCCGGTCCTTGCGGGTGATGGAGCCGAACGACTCCATCTTGTGCCGGATCTCGCAAGGCAGGACCTTGAGCAGGCCATGTTGGGCATAGGTGTCGGCAATCGACCGCGGCATGACGGCAATCATGTCCGTCTTGTCGATCAGGTCGGTCGTGGTCAGGATGGAAGCGGTTTCAATCAGGCTTCGGGGCGCCGGCATCTGCAGCATGCGAAACTCCTGGTCCAGCACCTCACGCATCGGGCTGCCGGTAGGCTGCAATATCCAGGGGTAGTCCAGCAGGCTGGCGAACTTCACCGATTTTTTGTGGCCCAGCGGGTGGTGCGCCCCCACCACCACCGACAGCGCTTCGTTATCCAGCGACGCAAAACTGTAGTCCTGCCAGTGTTCATCACGCATACGGCCAATCGCCACGTCCAGCGCGCCTTCGCGCAGCAACTCCAGCAGTCGGTCGCTGGTGTCCATGGTGATGCCGACCGACAACAGTGGGTAGGCCTTCTTGAGCGCAATGATGGCGTTCGTCAGCAAGGTGGGTGAAGGCGCCATGATGGTACCGATGGAGAGCCGCCCCGAAGAGCCCAGCTGCAACTCGGCCAGTTCGCGCGTCATCGATTCCATCGAGCCCCGCATGCCGCGAAAGTAGCCCAGCACGCTGGTGCCCGCTGCGGTGAGCTTCTGCCCGCGCCCGACCCGTTCAAACAGGCGCTGACCCAGGGCCGACTCTAGCTCCTGGATCATTTTGGTGGCCGCTGGCTGCGTCATGCCCAGCTCGGCCGAAGCCTTGCGCAGGGTGCCGTGCTCGCCCACCGCCAGGATGAGGGCCACCTGGCGCATGCGCAGGCGGTTAAGAAGCTGGGGAATGGGTGCAGGATGGGACATGACAGCAGTGCAGAAAAAAGATGAGGACCTTGAGAGCCTTGAGGGCCTTGAGGGCCTTGAGGGCCTCGACGAGTATTTTTAATGATAACTACAGATTATCAAATAATCATCAATTTTCAATTTACGTTAACTGTTACCGCCTCTACCATCAGCGCATTCACTCATAACAATGATCAGGAGACTGCCGATGAAACCCTTGAAATTCCTCCCTTCCCTACTGGTAGCCGCCTGCGCGCTGGCCGGCGCAACCCAGGCGCTGGCCCAGGACTGGCCGACCAAGCCCGTCCGCATTCTGGTGGGCTCGGCTCCCGGTGGCGGAACCGACGCCATGGCCCGTGCCGTGGCGGACCGGTTGGGCCCGCTGCTCAAGCAACCGGTGGTGGTGGAAAACCGCCCGGGTGTGTCCAACACACTGGCCGCCGACGTCACCGCCAAGGCCACTGACGGCCACACCATGGTGATGGGTGTTTCCACCGCTCACGCCATCGCACCGCACCTGCTCAAGCTCGGCTACGACAACAACAAGGACCTGGTGCCGGTGGTGTTTGTCGGCGCGGTGCCCAATGTACTGGTGGTCAACAACGCCCTGCCAGTTGATTCTGTCCAGTCGCTCGTCAAGCTCGCCAAGAGCCAGCCCGGCAAACTGAATTACGCCACCAGCGGCGCCGGCAGCACGCAGCACATCGCGGCCGAGCTGTTCAAGGATCAGGCCGGCGTCTTCATCACGCACATTCCTTACCGCGGCAGCGGCCCGGCTCTGGTCGACCTGGTCGGCGGCCAGGTGCAGCTGAGCTTTGACACCATGCCCTCGGTGATCGGGCAGATCAAGAACGGCCGCATCCGGGCCCTGGCCGTGGCGGCTTCCCGCCGCAACCCGCAGCTTCCCGATGTGCCCACCATGGCCGAAGCCGGTCTCAAGGGCGTGGAAATGAGCGCCTGGTACGGCATCTACATGCCGGCCTCCACACCCAAAGCCGTGCAGGAGCGCGTTTACGCCGAAGTCACCAAGGTACTGGCCATGCCCGAAACGCAGACCCGCCTGGGCGCGATCGGCGCGGACCTGACGCCCATGACGCAGGCGCAGTTCGCACAGTTTCACACGGCTGAAAACAAACGCTACGGCGACCTGATCGCCAAAAAGAACATCAGACTGGATTGAACCCATGAGCCAACACACCACACCGGCAACCACACCGGCAGCCACACCGGTCATTGCCCTGACGTTGGGCGATGCTGCAGGCATCGGTCCCGAGCTGATCGCGCGGTTGCTGAGCCAGCCCGGCATCACCGCCAACGCCAATATCGTGCTGATCGGCGACCCCTGGCTCTGGCAGGACGGCCAAGCCATTGCCGGGCAGACCGTGGCCACGCAAGCCGTTGCCAGCCTCGCCGAGGTGCGCCAGCGCCCCGACCAGCGCCTGCCGGCCTTTCTCGCCGTCGACACCATTCGCCCGGAACAGGTACAGCGCAGCCAGGCGCAGGCCGCTTGCGGCGCCGCGGTACTGCGGGTGCTCAACCTGTGCATGGACGGCGCCAAACGCGGCGAGGTCGACGCCATTTGCTTTGCCCCGCTGAACAAGCAGGCGATGAAGCTGGGCGGCCTGAAGCACGAGGACGAACTGCACCACTTTGCCGAATACCTGGGCGTGACCGGCTACTTCTGCGAGTTCAACACCCTCGGCGACTTGTGGACCTCGCGCGTGTCCTCGCACATTCCGCTGAAAGACGCGGCGTCCATGCTCAGCCAAGAGCGCATCGTGGATGCCGCCCGCCTGATTTACCGGTCACTGCAGGCCAGCGGCACCGCCAGCCCCACAGTGGCGATCGCGGCCTTCAACCCGCATGGCGGGGATGGCGGTATGTGCGGACGCGAAGAGATCGACATCATCGAGCCGGCCGTGCGCGAGTTGCGCGCCAGCGGCTTCCCGGTCGATGGCCCCTTCCCCGCCGACACCATCTTTCTCAAGGCGCGCGATGGTCAGTACCAGGCCATCGTCACCATGTACCACGACCAGGGGCAGATCGCCATCAAGCTCATGGGCTTCAGCAAGGGCGTGACGGTGCAAGGCGGCTTGCCGGTGCCCATTACCACGCCGGCACACGGCACGGCTTACGACATTGCGGGCCAGGGCGTGGCCGATGTGAATGCCATGCTCAACGCTTTTCAGATTGCGCAGCGCATGGGAGGACGCCTGACGGCACCTCCCCAAGGGAAGTAATCCGGCTCACCCCTCCCCAACCCTCCCCCCGGGAGAGGGCTCGAAAGATTCACCTCACAGGAAACCAGCATGAAAATCAAATCAGTTCGCGCACGTGTGTTTGAGTGGAAAGGCAAAACCGTTCCGCCTCAGGGTAATTTCTGCTCCAACGCCATGGACCTGCTCTACTCCAACAAGGAGACCATGAGCACCTTCCGCTTCCACTCCTGGACGGTGGTTGAAATTGAAACCGACGACGGCATCATCGGCCTGGGCAACGTGGCACTGGCGCCCGCTATCGCCAAAGCCATCATTGACCAGTACCTCACACCGCTGGTGCTGGGCCAGGACCCTTGGGACTACGAGTACCTGTGGCAGCGCATGTACCGTGCCACGCACGCCTGGGGCCGCAAGGGCGTGACCATGGCCGCCATCTCGGCAATCGACCTGGCTATCTGGGACATCCTGGGCAAGTCGGTGAACAAGCCGGTGTTCAAGCTGCTGGGCGGCCGGACCAAGGAAAAAATCCCCTGCTACTACTCCAAGCTCTACCGCACCGACCTCAAAGCCATGCAGGACGAAGCGCAGAAATACCTGGACCAGGGTTTCACCATGTTCAAGTCGCGCTTCGGTTACGGCCCTGCCCACGGCACCAAGGGCGTGGCGGAAAACCTGAAGGCAGTCGAAGCGATCCGCGAAGTGATCGGCTACGACAACGACCTGATGCTCGAGTGCTACATGGGCTGGAACCTGGAGTACGCCAAGCGCATGCTGCCCAAGCTGGAGAAATTCCAGCCGCGCTGGGTCGAGGAACCGGTGATCGCCGACGACATTGACGGCTACGCCGAACTGAACCAGCTCACCAGCATCCCGATTTCGGGTGGCGAGCATGAGTTTTCGCTGTACGGCTTCAAGCAGTTGCTCGACAAAAAAGCGGTGTCGGTGGTGCAGTACGACACCAACCGCGTGGGCGGCATCACGGCGGCCCACAAGATCAATGCCTTGTGCGAGGCATATAGCGTACCGGTGATTCCGCACGCCGGACAGATGCACAACTACCACCTGACCATGAGCACTCTGGCCTCGCCCATGAGCGAGTACTTCCCGATGTTTGACGTGGAAGTGGGCAACGAGCTGTTTTATTACATCTTTGACGGCGAGCCGGTGGCGGAAAACGGCTTCCTGCAGCTCGACGACAACAAGCCCGGCCTGGGCCTGACGCTCAAGACCGAGTTCCTCAAAGACTTCAACATCATCGAGTGAGCACCATGGCAGCCAGGTTCAAGGGCGTATTTCCGGTGGTGCCCACCACCTTCAACGATGCGGGCGAGCTGGACCTCGAAAGCCAGAAGCGTTGCATCGACTTCATGATAGACGCGGGCTCGAACGGCCTGTGCATCCTGGCGAATTTTTCCGAACAGTTTTTGCTGTCGGATGACGAGCGCGAAACGCTCACGCAAACCATCCTCAAGCACGTCGCGGGCCGGGTGCCGGTGGTTGTGACCACCACGCACTTTGGCACGCGGGTATGCGCCGAGCGCAGCCGCCGCGCACAGGATGCTGGCGCCGCCATGGTGATGGTCATGCCGCCCTACCACGGCGCCACCCTGCGAGCGAGCGAGGAGAAGATTTACGAATTCTACGCAGCGCTATCAGACGCCATCAACATCCCGATCATGATCCAGGATGCCCCCATGAGCGGCACGCCGCTGTCTCCAGCGTTCCTGGCGCGCATGGCCAAAGAGATCAAGCAGGTGTCGTACTTCAAAATTGAAACAGCCGGTGCCGCTTCCAAACTGCGCGAGCTGATCCGCCTGGGCGGCGATGCCATTGAAGGCCCGTGGGACGGCGAAGAAGCCATCACCCTACTGCCCGACCTGGACGCGGGTGCCACTGGCGCCATGACCGGCGGCGGCTACCCCGATGGCATACGCCGCATCGTGGACGCCTATGCCGCGGGCCGCCGCGAAGAAGCTGTGGCCGAGTACACCCGCTGGCTGCCGCTGATCAACTACGAAAACCGCCAGGGCGGCATCCTGACGGCCAAGGCGCTAATGAAGGCCGGTGGCGTCATCTCCTGCGAAGCCCCACGCCACCCCTTTCCTGCGATGCATCCCGAAGTCCGCAAAGGCCTGATCGAAACCGCCCAGAGGCTCGACCCCATGGTCCTGCGCTGGGGCAAATAGTTTCTTAGCTGGCCCTTAAAAAATTCTGAATCTGGAGACAAACCATGAAAACCCGTTCCTTTCTCAAACTCGCTCTTTCTGTCGCTGTGCTTGCCTCAGCCCTGGGCGCCAACGCGCAAACCACCAAAATCCGCTTTGCCCATGCCGGGCCGGAAACCGCGTCGCAGCATCTGGCCGCGCTGGAGTTTGCCAAACTCGTCAAAGACCGCAGCAAGGGGCAATTGGAGGTTCAGGTCTACCCCGGTAGCCAACTGGGTAATGACTCGACCGTTTTGGGCGCGGTGCGCGGCGGCACCATCGACATGATGATGGCAGGCAGCGGCAATTTCTCAGGCATGGCCTCGCATTTTGAAGTGCTGGACATTCCCTTTTTGTTCCGTAGCCCGGCGCATGCCTATGCCACAGTAGACGGTGCAATCGGTCAGGGCCTGATGAAAGAGCTCGAAGGCAACGGTCTGAAGCAACTGGCGTTTTGGGAGGTGGGCTTTCGCTCCATCACGACAAAAAACCGGCCTGTCAAGACACCGGCCGATGTCAAGGGTTTGAAGATTCGCACCATGCCCAACCCGATTCACCTGCAAGCCTGGAAGCTGCTTGGCACCAACCCGGTTCCGATGCCTTTGGGCGAGTTGTACCAGGCGCTCGAATCGGGTGCGGTGGATGCACAGGAACACCCGGTTGACATCACCTACGCGGCCAAATTTTACGAAGTGCAAAAGCATCTCACCATGACCAGGCACGCCTTTACCGCGATGCCTGTCGTCTTCAGCAAAACAAAGTTTGACGCACTCAACCCGGAACTGCAAAAGGTGTTGTTGTCATCGGCGGCCGATGCAAAAGTTTTCCAACGCACCATGAACCAGAAAAACGAGGCAGGAATCATTGCCGATCTGCGCAAGAACGGCATGAACGTGATCGAGACCTTTGACCCGGCCCCCTTCAAAGCCGTGGTGGGCGAAGAAGTACGGAAAACCTACACCGCCAAAAACGGGCCCGAGCTGCTTGTCGCAGTCGAAGCCGTCAAGTAAGCAGCCACTCGGTAACGCTTTATGGCAGTCAAAATGTTCACCCGCGCCGTGGACTGGTTGCTCATCGTCCTGCTTGGAACGATGGTCGTCCTGATTTTCGGCAACGTGGTTCTGCGCTACGGGTTTAATTCCGGCATCGTATTTTCTGAGGAGGTCTCGCGCTTTGTCTTCATGTGGCTCACCTTGATCGGTGCGCTGGTGGTGATGAAGGACAACGCTCATCTGGGCATGACAAGCCTGATAGACCGCCTGGGCGAGAAGGGGCAGCGCATTTGCCGCTTTTTGGCCGACAGCCTGACATTTACGTGCTGTGCCCTGCTGGCCCACGGCACCTGGAAACAGGTGGTGCTTGGCATGGATAACCGGGCCCCTGTGACCGATATCCCTCTGGGCCTGATCTACATGAGCCTGCTCATCAGCAGCGCCGGAATGGCGCTGGTCATGACCTGGTCGCTGTGGCGGCAAGCCACGGGGCGAATGCCAAGAGAAGAGCTCGTTTCCCATAGCGGCGACGGCGGCGAATAAGCGCGAAAGACCATCATGACCATTGTGATTTTTTTGACCTCCCTGATGGGAGCCATGACCCTGGGCGTTCCCATTGCGTTCTCCCTGCTGGTGTGCGGCGTCGCCCTGATGGTGCACCTGAACAGTTTTGACACGCAAATCCTGGCGCAAAACCTCCTCGAAGGTGCCAATAACTACCCGTTGATGGCTGTTCCGTTCTTCATGCTCGCCGGTGAGCTGATGAATGCCGGCGGCCTGTCGCGGCGCATTGTCGACGTGGCCAACGCCCTGGTGGGCCATGTTCGCGGTGGGCTGGGTTACACCGCCATCATTGCGGCGGTCGTCATGGCCAGTATTTCCGGCTCTGCGGTGGCCGATACGGCTGCCTTGGCAGCGCTACTGATACCCATGATGCGCAAGGCGGGCTACAACGTGCCGCGTGCCGCAGGCCTCATTGCCTCGGGCGGCATCATCGCGCCCATCATTCCGCCCTCGATTGGCTTTGTGGTCTTTGGAGTGGCCGCGCAGGTATCCATTACCAAGCTGTTCATGGCCGGCATTGTTCCGGGTGTGATGATGGGCGTGGCGCTCGGGATCACGTGGTGGTTTTGCGCCAAGAAGGAGCCGCTGATCAATGGCGGCGCCTTTAGCCTGGCCAAAGTGGCTAGCGCCATCGTAAGTGGCACCTGGGCGCTGGCATTGCCCATCGTGATCATCGGCGGCATGAAATTTGGTGTGTTCACGCCAACCGAAGCGGCCGTGGTTGCGGTGGTGTATTCCCTCGGGGTCGGCCTGTTTGTCTATGGCGAGCTCAAACTGGCAGAGCTGCCCGAACTGATGCTGGCCGCCGCCAAGACCTCCAGCACCATCATGTTTTTGGTGGCTACCGCACTGGTCTCTGCCTGGCTCATCACCATCGCCGACATTCCAGCACAGGCCGTTGCGTTGCTGCAGCCGTTCATGGACAGCCCCAAGCTGCTCATGCTGGTGATGATGCTGCTGGTCATTGTGGTGGGCACCGCGCTGGACTTCATGCCCACCGTCTTGATCCTGACGCCCATTTTGATGCCGGTGGTCAGGCAAGCGGGTATTGACCCGGTCTATTTCGGCGTGATGTTCATCATCAACAACGCGATTGGTTTGCTGACACCCCCCGTAGGAACGGTACTCAATGTGGTGGCAGGTGTCGCCAGGGTCAACCTGGACAAAGTCATCAAGGGCGTCTGGCCCTTCCTGCTGGCGCAAACGGTTTTGCTGTTTCTGTTCGTGTTGTTCCCACAACTCATCACGGGGCCGGCGGCCTGGTTCCGCTGAACACCCGGTGGGTGCTTCCAACCCCTTCCATCCGATCCATCCCTTCCACCCCTTCATGCCAGGAATCATCATGCGCATCGTCCATCGCCTCGCGCTGTGCTCACTGCTGGGGTTTTGCAGTCTCACGGTGTCTGCCCAGACCGTCCTGCGCCTCAGTCACGCGGGCTCGCTGAGTTCCAGCCAGCATCTGGCGGCGCTCAGGATGGCCGAAGTCGTGAAGGAAAAGACGCAGGGCGCGCTGCGCATTGACGTTTACCCCGAAAGCCAGCTGGGCAACGATGCCAAGGCAATTGCCGACACACAAAAGGGCGCACTGGACATGGTGATGGCCGGCAGCCCCAACTTCGTCGCCCTTGCGCCGCGGCTGGTCGAAATCGACCTGCCCTATTCGTTCGACACGCCACAGCGGGCCTACCAGGAGCTGGACTCGAAGTTCTATGGCCAATCACTGCTCAATGAGCCGCTGGCCAAAGGCATCAAGGGTCTGGCCTTCTGGGAAGTAGGCTTTCGCATCATCACCAGCAACAAGGGGTTTGTGAAAACGCCCGATGACCTGAAGGGGCTCCGGCTGCGTGTGGTGGGCAATCCTGAGCAGCACGAGTTTTTCAAGGCCCTGGGAGCGCAGACCGTGACCATGCCGCTGGGTGAGCTCTACGAGGCCATCCGGGCCGGCAAGCTCGATGCGCAGGACCATCCGCTGCCCATCACCTACAGCTCCAGGCTCTATGAAGTGCAAAAGTACGTCACGATGACGCGGCATGCCTACACGGCCCTGATGGTGGCGATCAACGCGGGCCGCTTCGAGTCGCTGACTGCGGTACAACAGAAAGCGCTGATGGAGGCGGCCGTGGCCGGCCGCAATTTCCAGCGGGAGCTGAATGCAAAGAACGAAAAAACCATTCTGGCCGACCTCAGGCGCCAGGGTGTGAACGTGCTGGAGTCAGTGGACTCCAGGCCGTTCCGCCTGCTGGCTACGAAGCAGAGTGGAAGCTATTTCTCCCGCAGACTCGCCTCATCCGAGTTGACCCACAGCAAATAAGCAATAAATAGCCAATCAACGAACCTCACGAAAGTTTGCCATGTCATCCCGCGAAACCTTGCTCCTGGTGCAGAAATGCGCCCACACCTTCAGCTTTTACGACCTGAGCACTGGCCAGGCTAAAAAACACATCGTGCTGCCCAATTTTCCGCACGAGTTCACGGTAGACCCGGTACGCCGGCGCGCCTATGTGGGTCACTACGGCATCGAGACCGCCAGCCACCTGGGCGACGTAGGCGGGCACTCGGTCTTCGTGATCGATCTTGACAAGCAAGAGCATGTGGCAACGCTGAATATCTGGCCCTTTTACCGCCCGCACGGCCTGACGGTAGATGCCGAAGGCCGCCTGTACGTGATGTCGGAGGCACACAACACGCTGCTGCGCTTCTCCGACCCGGTCAACCGCCATGTGCCCGACCTCGCCGTTCCCTCCGGTGGCTACAAGACCCACTTGTTCGCCTTGACGAAGGACGCGCAAACTGCGTATGCGCTCAACCTGCTGTCGAACACGGTCACCAAAATCAAGCCGAATGACCCGACCTTCACGCCGGTGGCCATGGTGCCGGGCCCGGTGCCCGAAGGCAATGTGCTGTCTGCGGATGAGTCGCTGCTGTATGTGGCCAACCGGGGTGACGACACCATCGTCGCCGTCGACACGGCCAGCATGAAAGTGGTCGCGTCGGGCAAGACACGGCGTGATCCGAACCGGGTCTACCGCTTCCGCGGCGCGCAAGGCCAGGACCTGCTGCTCACCACCAATTCGGGCGAGCACTCGCTGTCCATCTTCGGCACCGATCTGCAAGAGCAGCGTTGCTTTGCCCTGCCCAGCAATCCGCTGGCGCTGTCGTTTCACCCTGTGGAGCGCGCGGTCTACATCTCGTTTCAGGACGAGACGGTGCGCCGCCTCAACCTCGACAGTTTCGAGTTCGAGCAGGAGATCAAGACCTTGCGCGAGCCTGATTCTTCCTACGTGTGGCAACACTGATAGTTCGAGCCCCAGCTTCATAAATGCAACAGGAGACAAAGCATGAAGATTCGCCGGACCGCGCTGCGCGCCATCACCACCACCATCGCCGGCAGTTTGCTGGCCATGACGCTGGCACTGCCGCAACTCGCGCAGGCGCAGGCGGTCAAACTGCGCTTCAGCCATTCGGGCACCGAAGCCGACTCGCAGCACGCGGCGGCGCTGGAGTTCGCGCGCAAGGTCAAGGAGCGAAGCAACGGCCAGGTGGAAGTGCAGGTCTATCCCAACAGTGCGCTGGGCAATGACACCAGCTCGATCGCCGGGGTACGGGGCGGCACCATTGACATGGCGACCTCGGGCACGCCGTACTACACCGGCATCGTCGGGCGCATGAACGTGCTGGACCTGCCCTACATTTTTGCCAATGCCGAGCACGCCTACAAAGTGCTGGATGGGGCCATCGGCCGTGGACTGCTGGATGAACTCGACGCGCACGGCATGAAGGGCCTGGCGTACTGGGAAGTGGGTTTTCGCAGCCTGACCAATTCGCGCCGCGCGATCAGGAGCCCCGAGGACATCAAGGGCCTGAAGGTGCGCACTACACCCAATCCGGCACACATCAAGGCGTTCCAGATTCTGGGGGCCAGCCCGACGCCCATGCCCTTTTCAGAGGTTTTCCCCGCCCTGGAAAGCAAGACGGTGGACGGGCAGGAAAACCCCGTGATCATCGTCAGGGCAGCCAAGCTTTATGAAGCGCAGAAGTACATGTCGCTGACCCGGCATGCCTATACCGCCATGCCGGTGATCATCAACAAGGCCCGCTTTGACAGCCTGACGCCCGCGCAGCAGAAGGTGTTGCTCGACGCCGCACGCGAGGCCGGCACCTTTCAGCGCGAGCTGAACCGCAAGAGCGAGGCCGGTGACATCGCCTACCTGAAGTCCCAAGGCATGCAGATCGAGGAAAACATCAATCCGGAACCGTTTCGCAAGCTGGTGGGAGAACCCATCAAGCAGCTGTTTGCCGAGAAACACGGCACGCAACTGGTGGACGCGGTGCAGGGCGCCCGCTGATCCGCCCCCTCGAACTTCGCCCCCTTGCATTTCTTATAAAGCGCGCACCGTGAACGACCCGACTTCCCGGCAGGATGCCATGCCCATCGTCGATGCACATCATCATCTGTGGGACCTGTCGCGCGGCCGCTATCCGTGGCTGCAGGGCGCTTACAACCCGCAGGAATTCTTCCTGGGCGACTACCAGCCTTTGTGCCGCAATTTCCTGCCGGCGGACTACCGGGCAGCCAGCAATGACTGCAATGTGCTCGCTACCGTCCACGTGGAAGCCGAGCGCGACCGCAGCGAACAGGTAGCCGAGACCGCCTGGCTGCACGAGGTACATGCTGAATACGGCTTCCCCAACGCGGTGGTGGCGCACGCCTGGTTTGACCGGCCCGACACCGAGGAATGTCTTCTTAACCACCTGCGCTACCCGCTGGTGCGCGGCATCCGCAGCAAGCCCGTCACTTCCCGCTCGCCCGCCGACAGCGTGCAGGGCCAGCCCGGCACCATGCAGGACGAACCCTGGCTGCGTGGCTTCTCGTTGCTGCACAAACATGGCCTGAGTTGGGACCTGCGGGTACCCGCCTGGCATTTGCCCGAGGCGGCGCAGGTGGCGCAGATGTTCCCGGATGTACCCATCGTGCTGAACCACCACGGCTTTGCCTGGGACCGCAGCGAGGAAGGCCTGAAGCGCTGGCGTGGCTGGATGGAAGTGCTGGCGCGTCAGCCCAACGTGCATGTGAAGCTGTCCGAATTCGGGCTGCGCGACAGCGCTTGGGACTGGCAGGACAACGCCCGCATCGTGCGCGACACGCTCGCCATCTTCGGCTGGCAGCGCTGCATGTTTGCCAGCAATTTTCCGGTGGCGGGTTTGCGCATCGGCTACCCGGAACTGGTCAGCGGTGTGCTGCGCATGCTCGATGGCCTGACGCCCGCACAGCAGCGAGCCGTGATGTGCGACAACGCGCTGGCCTTCTACCGAATCGCGCGATGCGCCTGAATGACCTGGCGCAGGCGAGGAAGGACTTTCTCACGACGGGAGATGAGCAATTTCTGCCCATCGTCGATGCCCATCACCATTTTTGGGATGTACAGCGCAACCCCCACCCTTGGTTGACGCAGCAGCCGCCAATTGCCTTTCGTTACGGCGACTACAGCGCCATCTGCCGCAACTTCCTGCCCGGGGACTACCGCCGCCTGGTCAGTCGGCATCGGGTGCTGCGCAATGTTCTGATGGAAGGCGAGTGGGACCCGCGCGACCCCGCGGGTGAAGCGCGCTGGGTCCACACGCTGGCGCAACAGACCGGCACGCCGCACGCCATGGCAGCGCAGGCCTGGCTTGACCGGGAAGACCTGGGTGAATTGCTGGCCATCTATGCCGGGCTGCCCCTGGTGCGCAGCGTACGGCACAAGCCACGCAGCGTGGCCCGCGCCGGGCACACGCCTGACTATGCTGCGCCGGGTTCGATGCGCTGCCCTCGTTGGCGCGCAGGTTACGCACAGCTCGAAGCCGCCGGGCTGATGTTCGAACTACAGGCGCCCTGGTGGCACTTTCATGAGGCGGTCGAACTGGCGCGCGATTTCCCGCGCACCACCATCGTGATCAACCACACGGGGCTGCCCTCGGAGCGCGATGCGCAATCGCTCGCAGACTGGCGCCTGGCCCTGGAAGCGATGGCGGGCCAGTCCAACGCTTTCCTGAAAATTTCAGGCCTTGGTGTCGCCGGCCAGCGCTGGACGCCACAGCTGCAAGCCCCCGTGGTGGGCGACGCAATACGCATTTTCGGCTGGCAGCGCTGCATGTTTGCCAGCAACCATCCGGTCGATGCGCTGATCGCATCGCTGGACGATATCTTCCAGGGCTTCAAGACGCTGACGGCGCAAGTGCCGGCGGAGCAGCGCCTGGCCCTGTTTTGCGACAACGCCGTTCGCTTGTACGGCCTGAGCTGATTTTTACTACCACCAGGAAACGACGATGAGAAACGCATTGAAACTGACTGTACTGGCCATCGCGCTGGGCGCTTGCGCCTTGGTCCAGGCGCAGGAGATCCGTGCCAAGTTTGGCACCAGCCTGCCCGACAGCCACCCGCAGACCCTGGGCGCGCGCAAGTTCGCCGAGCTGGTGGAGGCCAGGACAGCCGGGCGCATCAAGGTCTCGGTGTATCCAGGTGGCCAGCTCGGCAACGACGTGCAGATGCAGGGGGCGCTGCAAGGCGGCACCCAGGAATTCACGGCGCCTTCGACGGCCACGCTGACGGGGCTGGTGAAGGACTTCGGCGTGCTGGGACTGCCGTTCTCGTTCACAACCGAAAAAGAAGCCGACACTGTGCTGGATGGACCGTTCGGTCGAAAGCTGCTCGCCAGGTTGCCGGACAAGGGCCTGGTCGGCCTGGCGTATTGGGAGAACGGCTTTCGCAATGTCACCAACAGTAAACGTCCCATCGTGCATGCCGAAGACATCGCCGGCCTGAAGATTCGAACCATGCAAAACAGCCTGTACATCGACATGTTCGGCGGCTTGGGTGCCAACGCCGTGCCGATGGCCGTGACCGAGCTGTTCCCGGCACTGGAATCCCGGGCCGTGGACGCGCAGGAGAACCCCTACACAGTCGTTCATGCGCAGAAGTTCTACGACGTCCAGAAGTATCTCTCGACCACGGGCCATGCCTACGACGCGCTGGTGTTGCTCGTCTCCAAAAAATTCTGGGACCGGCTCGCACCGGCCGACCAGAAAGCCGTGCAGGAAGCCGCCGTCGAGTCCACCGCGTTCGAACGCAAGACCAGCCGCGAACTCAACGCCCGGCTGCGTCAGGAACTGGTCAAGCTCGGCATGCAGATCAATGAAGTTTCCCCGCAGGAAAAAGCCCGCATGCGCGAGAAGCTGCAACCCGTCATTACCAAACACATGGCCGGCGCCGGCGAGGATGTGGCACGCGAATTCTTTGCCGAAGTCAACAAGGCCCGCACAAACTGACACTGAAGAGAGACCCGGCCTTCGGACGCGTACTGGCACTGCCTGAAGTCAAGGCCCGCATTCGCATGGGCGGCGACATTTTGCCGATGTACGGCGAAACCTTTGCGCGCTTCAATCTTGCAGAGTACGTGTCTTACAAACGCCTCATCACCCAAGCCAAAATCACCGCGAAATAAACCATATGATTCAACACAACAACTTCATCAACGGCGAGTGGCTGGCCGGCAACAGCACCAGTGCCAACCTCAATCCCTCCAACCTGTCCGACGTCATCGGCGAGTACGCGCAGGCCGATGCTGCAGGCCTTGATGCGGCCGTGCAGGCGGCGCAAGCGGCCTTCCCCGCCTGGTCCACCTCCGGCATCCAGGCCCGCTCGGATGCACTCGACAAGATCGGCACCGAGATTCTGGCGCGCCGTGAGGAGCTAGGCACCCTGCTCTCGCGCGAAGAAGGAAAAACGAAACCGGAGGGCATTGGCGAAGCCACCCGCGCCGGCCAGATCTTCAAGTTCTTTGCCGGTGAATGCCTGCGCCTGTCGGGTGAAACCGTTCCGTCGGTGCGTCCCGGCATCGGCGTGGAAATTACCCGCGAGCCTGTGGGTGTCGTCGGCCTGATCACGCCTTGGAATTTTCCGATTGCCATTCCCGCCTGGAAAATCGCGCCCGCGCTGGCCCATGGCAACTGTGTGGTCCTGAAGCCGGCCGACCTGGTGCCGGGCAGCGCGTGGGCCCTGGCCGAGATCATCTCGCGCTCCGGCATCCCGGCGGGTGTCTTCAACCTGGTGATGGGGTCGGGACGCGTGATCGGCGACGCGCTGGTCAATCATCCGGGCATCAACGCCATCAGCTTCACCGGCTCGGTCGGCGTGGGCAGCCGTATTGCCGAGGCCTGTGCGAAGAACCTCAAGAAGGTACAGATCGAGATGGGCGGCAAGAACCCGCAGGTCATCCTGGACGATGCAGACCTCAGCCAGGCGGTGGAACTGAGCGCGCAGAGCGCTTTTTATTCCACCGGTCAGCGCTGCACGGCGTCCAGCCGCCTCATCGTGACGGACGGCATTTACCCGGCCTTTGTCAAAGCCCTGCAGGAACGCATGGCCCGGATCAAGGTGGGCGATGCGCTGACCGCGGGCACCGACATCGGGCCCGTGTCCTCGCAGGCGCAACTGGAGCAGGACCTGAGCTACATCGCGATCGGCAAAGCTGAAGGCGCGACGCTGGCATTCGGCGGTGCCCGTGTGCAATGCCACACCGGCAGCGGCGCAGAAGGCTACTTCATGGCACCGGCGCTGTTCAGCGAAAGCATGGCCGGCATGCGCATCAACCGCGAAGAGATCTTCGGCCCGGTCGCCAGCATCATCCGCGTCAAGGATTACGAGGCGGCCCTGGCTGCCGCCAACGACACACCATTTGGCCTGTCTGCGGGCATTGCCACCACGTCGCTGAAATACGCCACCCACTTCAAACGGCACAGCCAAACCGGCATGGTGATGGTCAACCTGCCCACCGCAGGGGTGGACTACCACGTGCCATTCGGTGGACGCAAAGGCAGCAGCTACGGCCCGCGCGAGCAAGGCCGGTATGCGCAGGAATTTTTCACGACGGTGAAGACCGCCTACACGCTGGCCTGACGCAGCGACCGCCCGGCGGATTGGTCCCCATGCAGGGGGTCTGCCCCTTTTTCTGCCCCTTTTTCTACCCCTTTTTCTGCCCTCAAATTTTAATAACGGAGACACCATGAACATCCCCCGGACTCTCGCTCGCGCGGGTCGCGCCTTGACCCTTGCCCTGCTACCGCTGGCCGCCACTGCAGTGCTGGCCGCCGACTACCCGACCCGGCCGGTCGAACTGGTGGTCGCCGCCTCGGCCGGGGGCGGAACGGACGTGATGGCGCGTGCTTTCGCCGACGCGGCGCGCAAGCACTTCCCGCAACCTATCATCGTGATCAACAAGCCCGGCGCCGCCAGCGCGATCGGTTTCGGCGATGTCGCCAACGCCAAGCCCGACGGCTACAAGGTCGCCGTGGTCAGCGTCAACCTGGTGATCCTGCCGGCGCTGAACCTCATGAAGCTCACCAGCGACGACTTCATCCCGATCGCGCGCCTGAACTACGATCCCTCGGCGATCACGGTGCGGGCCGATGCTCCCTGGAAAACGATAGAGGAATTCATCGCCGACGCCAAAAAACGGCCCGGCGCAATGCAGGTGGGCAATGGCGGGGTCGGCGACATCTGGCATGTAGCCTCTGCTGCGTTTGAGGACCGAACCGGCACCCAGCTCAACCATGTGCCCTTCCAGGGCGCGTCGCCGGCCATTCTCAGCCTGCTGGGTGGCCACGTGGACGCCGTCTCCGTCAGCCCCGGCGAGGTGATGTCGCACGTGCAGAGCGGCAAATTGCGCACGCTGGCCGTGATGTCCGAGCAACGACTGGGCGGCGTGTTTGCCGATTCGCCGACGCTCAAGGAAAGGAAGATCGACCTCGCCATCGGCGTGTGGCGTGGTCTTGCCGTGCCCAAAAATACGCCGCCAGACGTGGTGGAGGTGTTGAAGAATGCCGCGCGCAGCACGGCGAGCGACGCGGCTTACAAAGAGACGCTGGTCAAGGCCAACCTGGGCGAGGCTTATCTCGATGCCACGCCCTTCAAGGCATCGATCGAGAGCGACCGCGAGTCACTGAAGAAGGTGCTGGCGAAGCTGGTCATCCAGAAGTAACAACAGGGACAGACCGGGCACGCATTCGAACCGATGGGTTCATCACCACGCCGAAAGCGCATGCTGGAAAACGGCTTTTCAGGAGCGAACCGTATCGGCCACACGCTCGGCACAGGCCTTGGCCTGCTGAGCGTCGCGCGCTTCGACCATCACGCGCAGCAGCGGTTCGGTGCCACTCGCACGAATCAGCAAGCGGCCTGTGTCGCCCAGTTCGGCTTCCACCGCTTTGGTCTCAAGCGCCAGTTTTTCGCTGGCTTTCCAGTCCTGCCCGGGCTTGAGCCGCACATTGACCAGCGTCTGGGGAAAGAGCACCACATCGCCCAGCAACTGGGCAATGGTTTTCCCGCTGCGCACACAGGCCTGCAATACCTGCAGCGCGCTGATCAGGCCATCGCCGGTGGTGTGTTTGTCCAGCGCCAGCAAATGGCCCGAGCCCTCACCGCCCAGCAGCCAGCCACGCTTTTCGAGTTCCTCCAGCACGTAGCGGTCGCCCACCTTGGCGCGCACAAACTCGACTCCCCTGCTTTTCAGGGCCAGCTCCACGGCCATGTTGGTCATCAGCGTGCCGACCGTGCCCGGCACTTTTTCGCCGCGCGCCAGGCGTTCGCTGACCATCAGGAACAGCACCTCATCGCCGTTGAAAAGCCGTCCTTCGGCGTCCACCATCTGCAGGCGGTCGGCATCGCCATCGAGTGCAATGCCGTAATCGGCCTGGTTGGCCCTGACTGCCGTGATCAGCGCATCAGGATGGGTCGCGCCGACCTCGTGATTGATGTTCAGGCCATCAGGCGCGCAGCCGATGGCGATCACTTCGGCACCCAGTTCATGAAAGACCTTGGGTGCGATGTGATAGGCCGCCCCGTGGGCACCGTCCACCACGATCTTCAGGCCCTTGAGCGTCAGGTCATAGGCAAACGTGCTCTTGCAAAATTCGATGTAACGCCCCGCCGCATCGTCCAGGCGGCGCGCCTTGCCCAGCGTGGCCGAATCCGCCCATACTGGGGGTTCCTCCAGCGTCGCCTCCACGGCCAGTTCCCACTCGTCGCTGAGCTTGGTGCCCTGGGCGCTGAAAAACTTGATGCCGTTGTCGGGGAAGGCATTGTGGCTGGCACTGATGACGACCCCCAGACTGGCGCGCTGGGCCCGCGTGAGGTAGGCCACGCCGGGGGTTGGCAGGGGCCCGAGAAGCACCACGTCCACGCCAGCGGAGTTGAAACCGGACTCCAGCGCGCTTTCGAGCATGTAGCCGGAAATCCGGGTGTCCTTGCCAATCAGTACGGTCGGGCGTGATTCCGTTCGGCGAAGCACCCGACCCACCGCATGTGCCAGCCGCAGCACAAAGTCTGGCGTGATGGGCGGCTGGCCCACGGTGCCGCGGATGCCGTCGGTGCCGAAGTATTTTCTGGTCATGTTTCTTGTCCCTGTGAAGCCTGGTTGTGCAGGAAGTGTGTGCCTATTTTAGGTTTGCAGGCTCGGTCGTTCGCCCAAATTCGCCCAGGAGAAGTGTCAGGCGTTGTTTCGAACGCTTTCCCTCGGGGAAAAAACTCGGCAAGCAGCGGCAAAGTACAGAAACAAACGCAGGCAACTTAACTGCTCGCAGCCGACCATACCTTCAGGGCCTGAACGGTTTCGCGCACATCGTGCACGCGCACCACCCGGGCTCCCCGCTCTACGGCCAGCAAGGCGGCCGCCACGCTGGGCACCAGGCGGTCTTCAATCGCCAGCGGGGCGTCGGCTGGTGAAGTTCTGCTCACCGCCACCAGTGACGATTTGCGAGACCACGCGGCCAGCAGCGGGTAGCCAGCGGCCAGGAACTCCCGCTGGCGTGCCAGCAGCGAAAAATTCTGTGCCACGGTTTTCCCGAACCCCACACCCGCGTCGAGCACGATGCGGGCCCTGTCAACGCCGGCGGATTGCAGCTCGCGCGCAGCATGCTCCAGAAACGACAGCACCTGAGGCACCACATCCCCTTCCATGGGGGCCATCTGCATGGTTTGCGGCTCGCGATGCATGTGCATCAGGCAGACGCCGCAACTCGGGTGACCGGCCACGACCTGCCTGGCGCCCGGCTGGCGCAGGGCCCAAATGTCATTGATGATGTCGGCGCCCAAATCCAGCACAGCCTGCATGACCTCGGGTTTGTAGGTATCTACCGAGAGCGGTACGCCGAGAGTGGCCGCGTGGCGAACAACCGGCAACACGCGCGCCAGCTCGTCCTGAAGCGGTACCGGCGACGCGCCGGGGCGGGTTGATTCGCCGCCGATGTCGAGCATGTCGGCACCGTCGCTGAGCAGTTGCTCGCAATGCGCGAACACTCCGGAAAACCCGCCGCTGCGCGTGAAGTACTTGCCACCGTCGGAAAACGAATCGGGCGTGACATTGACGATGCCCATCACCCGCGGCTGCGACACATCAATTTGAAAACGTGAGGTTTGCCAAATCACGAAGCAGTCTTCCTGAAAATGAGCCGTGAGGCTGTTGCGGTACAAAGCCCGCGACAAAGAAAAAACCGGGGACTGGCCCCGGTTGTCATCACTTGCGGACGGTCTTCAGCTGATCGATCAGGCCACCGTGGGCGCTGGATCCGTGCTCACCGCCGGGGTACCGCCGCTGGGGCCACCACCGCCGCCCACGGAGGAGTTGCGCGGTGTCCAGTCCTTGGGAGGACGCGGTTCCTTGCCGGCAATAATGTCGTCAAGCTGCTCGCCATCAATGGTTTCCCACTCAAGCAGGGCCTTGGCCATGGCGTGTATCTTGTCCTTGTTGTCTTCGATCAGCTTGCGCGCCTGGGCGTACTGCTGGTCGATGATGCGGCGTACTTCGGCGTCGACCTTTTGCAGGGTCGACTCGCTCATGTTGTTGGTCTTGGTGACCGAGCGGCCCAAAAACACTTCGCCTTCGTTTTCGGCATACACCATGGGGCCCAGGGCCTCGGTCATGCCATAGCGCGTGACCATGTCGCGGGCCAGCGCCGTGGCACGCTCGAAGTCGTTGCTCGCGCCGGTGGTCATCTGGTTCATGAAGACTTCTTCGGCAATGCGGCCGCCAAACAGCATGCTGATCTGGCTGAGCATGTACTCGCGGTCATAGCTGTAGCGGTCCTGTGCCGGCAGGCTCATGGTCACGCCCAGCGCGCGGCCGCGCGGGATGATGGTGACCTTGTGCACCGGATCACACTTGGGCAGCATCTTGCCGAGCAGCGCATGGCCAGACTCGTGGTAGGCCGTGTTCCTGCGCTCTTCCTCAGGCATCACCATGCTCTTGCGCTCGGGGCCCATGAGGATCTTGTCCTTGGCTTTTTCGAAGTCCTGCATCTCCACGGTGCGGGCATTGCGGCGCGCAGCCATGAGGGCGGCTTCGTTGCAGAGGTTGGCGAGGTCGGCGCCCGACATGCCGGGCGTGCCGCGGGCGATCACGCTGGCGTTCACGTCCTGGCCAAGCGGGACCTTGCGCATGTGCACATTCAGGATCTGCTCACGGCCGCGAATGTCGGGCAACGTCACATACACCTGGCGGTCAAAACGGCCTGGGCGCAGCAGCGCGGCGTCCAGAATGTCGGGGCGGTTGGTGGCAGCCACCACGATCACGCCTACATTGGTTTCAAAGCCGTCCATCTCGACCAGCATCTGATTCAGCGTCTGTTCGCGCTCGTCATTGCCACCACCCAGGCCTGCGCCGCGCTGGCGGCCCACGGCGTCAATTTCATCGATAAAAATGATGCAGGGGGCGTTTTTCTTGGCATTCTCGAACATGTCGCGCACGCGGGCCGCACCCACGCCAACGAACATTTCGACGAAATCAGAACCGGAAATCGAGAAAAACGGCACTTTGGCTTCGCCGGCAATACCTTTGGCGAGCAGGGTTTTACCGGTCCCCGGAGGGCCCACCAGCAGCAAACCGCGCGGAATACGACCGCCCAGTTTCTGGAATTTTTGCGGATCTTTCAGGAAGTCGACAACTTCCTTGACCTCTTCCTTGGCTTCGTCGCAGCCAGCTACGTCGGCAAAGGTCACGGGATTGGTGGACTCATCAAGCATGCGGGCCTTGGACTTGCCGAAGCTGAACGCGCCGCCCTTGCCGCCGCCCTGCATTTGCCGCATGAAATACACCCAGACGCCAATCAGCAGCAGCATCGGGCCCCAGCTGACCAGCAGGGTCATCAGGAGGGAACCTTCTTCGCGGGGTTTGACGTCAAACTTGACGTCATTGGCGATCAGGTCGCCCACCAGGCCGCGGTCCAGGTAGGTTGCCGTGGTGCGGACCTTGCGATCGTCGGTAGTCGTGGCGGAGATCTCGGTGCCGCCCTGGCCTTCAGCAATGGTTGCCGTCTTGATGCGCTTGCCCCGCACCTCCTCCAGAAACTCGGAATAACCCAGGTAGTTGGAGCCTGCGCCACCACGTGTATCAAATTGCTTGAAAACGGTGAACAGCACCATGGCGATCACCAGCCAGATTGCAATTTTTGAAAACCACTGATTGTTCAAGGACTACTCCGATGAAAGGGCCGAAAGAACCCAAAGCCGATGAGATGGCACATGCGACCGATTTTAGGCGTTTCAAGGACAAAAACGACAAGAAGCCAGCTTACGTCCCTTGGTTTGAAGCGGTTTTAAGTGACTTTTGGCACTTCCGGCCGGCTTTCAGGCCGGCTCAGGCACTCTCAGGCACTCTCAGACACTGTGTCAGCCCGTTTTTTAAGCCCCTTGCCAACCAGAAAGGTTTCAGAAGAATTGGAACGCGACGCTTTGGGCTTCATGGGTTTGACCACCTTGAAGGTGGCCCTGAACAGCTTGACCAGCTCGTCATAGCCGCTCCCGTGAAACAGTTTGACCACCAGCGTGCCGTCCGGCTTCATCCGGTTCTGGGCAAACTCCACCGCCAGTTCCACCAGGTGGGCAATGCGTGCCGCATCCGCCGACTCAATGCCCGAAAGATTCGGGGCCATGTCCGAAATGACCAGGTCAACCTTGACCTGGCCCTTGTCCGTCGCCAAAGCCTGCTCCAGTTTTTGCAGCACTTCGGGCTCCCGGAAATCGCCCAGAATGAACGTCACGCCCTCGATGGCGTCCATCGGCAGCATGTCCAGGCCAATGATGCGGCCGTTAAGTTCACCCGCAGCAGCCCCGGTGGGCGAAAGCTTGCGCCGCACATACTGGCTCCAGGCGCCGGGCGTGCTGCCCAGATCCACCACGCAATCACCCGGCCTGATCAGGCCCAGGGTTTCGTCAATTTCCTTGAGTTTGTAGGCCGCACGGGCGCGATAACCCTCTTTTTGGGCAAGTTTGACGTAAGGATCATTGATGTGGTCATGCAACCACGCTTTGTTCACCTTTTTACCCTTGGCGCTCACCTTTGGGCTGTCCTTGAGGTTGTCCTTGGGGTTGTTCTTGGGATTTACTTTCATGCCGGCTATTGTCCTCCTGTGGACTCCACCGATAATTGGCGAATGGCTCAAATTCAACTTACCCCCGCCCAGCGCAAAGAACACCGCGCCGAGGCCCATCATCTCAACGCGGTCGTCATGATCGGCTCCGACGGGCTGACCGCTGCCGTTCAGAAAGAAACTGATGCGGCCCTCAACGCGCACGGGCTCATCAAGGTAAGGGTGCAGTCCGATGACCGCGCCAGCCGCGAAGAAATCTTTCAAACCCTGGCAAACGAGCTCAATGCCGCACCTATCCAGCACATCGGCAAACTGTTGGTGCTGTGGCGGCCCATGCCGCCCAAGGAAAAGAAAATCAACGAAGACCGCATGCCCGGTCCGCGCGATGTGAAAGTGTTGAAAAACAGCTCACGTTACGGTCAGCGGCCCGAGGTTAAAACCCTGCGCGTGCTCGGCAACCAGCGCCTGACGCCGGGCGGTACCGTCAAACGCGCCAAGCCCAAGCAGCGCAGCATCAAGAAAAGCTCACAGGACTAGCCCGCCGATCGCCAGCGGTGYGGGGTACACCCTGCGCAGAGGGCGGAAGACGAAAGGCGGAAGGCGCGATCGCCGCAATCGCCGCAATCGCGACATTCCTGTTGCACGGATCTGGTGAGCCCCTTAGATTTCAAGTTTTCGCCCACAGTTAGACACCATGACCAACCCCCTTCTCGACTTCTCCGACCTCCCGCTGTTTGACCGTATCCAGCCCGAGCATGTGGGCCCGGCGGTCGACGAACTGCTGGTCAAGGCGGATGCCGCGCTGGAACAGGTGACGGCGCCGGACTTCCCGGCCTCCTGGAGCGACATCGCCCGTGTACTGGACGTGGCCACCGAAAACCTCGGCCGCGCATGGGGCGCGGTCAGCCACCTGAACAGCGTGGCCGATACACCCGAGCTGCGCGCTGCCTACAACGCCGCCCTGCCACGCGTGACCGAATTCTGGACACGCCTGGGCGCTGATGAGCGCCTTTACGCCAAATACAAGGCCATTGATCCGGCCGCGCTGAACGCTGAACAGCGCCAGGCCCACAAAAATGCCATTCGCAACTTTGTGCTGTCGGGCGCTGAACTCATCGGCGCCGCCAAGGAGCGCTTTGCCAGGATCCAGGAGCGCCAGGCCGAGTTGAGCCAGAAATTCAGTGAAAACGCGCTGGACGCCACAGACGCCTTCGCTTACTACGCCAGCGCGGATGAAGTGGCCGGCATTCCCGAGGATGTGCTGCAAACGGCACGCACCCAGGCAGAAGCCGAGGGCAAGCCTGGCTACCGGCTCAGCCTGAAGATGCCGAGCTACCTGCCCGTCATGCAATTTGCCGACAGCAGCGCGCTGCGCGAAACCCTTTACAAGGCCTATACCACCCGCGCCAGCGACCAGGCGCCGGCCGAATACCGCCAGTTCGACAACAGCGCCGTCATGCGTGAAATTCTGGCGCTGCGCCTTGAAGAGGCCCGGTTGCTGGGCTATCAGAACTTTGGCGAAGTGTCGGTGGTGCCCAAGATGGCCAAATCCCCGGAAGAGGTCATCAGCTTTCTGCGTGACCTGGCCCGGCGCGCCCGCCCCTATGCTGAAAAAGACGTCGCTGACCTGCGCGCATTTGCGGCCGCGACGCTGAACCAGTCCGATCCACAGCCATGGGACTACGCCTACATTGGCGAAAAGCTCAAGGAAGCCCGCTACGCCTTCAGCGAGCAGGAAGTCAAACAGTATTTCACCGCCCCCAAGGTGCTGGCGGGCTTGTTCAAGATTGTCGAGACCCTCTTTGAAGTGACCATCCGCAAGGATTCCGCGCCCGTCTGGACACCCGGCGTTGCGTTTTATCGCATTGAGCGCAACGATGAGCTGATAGGTCAGTTCTACCTGGACCAGCCGGCCCGCACCGGCAAGCGCGGGGGGGCCTGGATGGACGATGTGCGCGCACGCTGGCTGCGCCCCGACACCGACAAGCTGCAGACGCCCGTCGCGCATCTGGTCTGCAATTTTGCCGATGGCGTTGGCGGCAAGCCTGCCTTGCTGACCCACGACGATGTGACCACGCTATTTCACGAATTCGGCCACGGCCTTCACCACATGCTCACGCAGGTCAACGAGCGTGACGTCTCCGGCATCAGTGGTGTCGAATGGGACGCGGTCGAGCTGCCCAGCCAGTTCATGGAGAACTTCTGCTGGGAGTGGGATGTGCTCAAGCACATGACGTCTCATGTCGAAACGGGTGAGCCCCTGCCACGCACGCTGTTTGAAAAAATGCTGGCCGCCAAGAACTTCCAGAGCGGCATGCAGACCCTGCGCCAGGTCGAGTTTTCACTGTTCGACATGCTCTTGCATACCTCGCACAACCCCTCGGATGACCTGATGGACCTGCTCCATGAAGTGCGCAGGGAAGTCGCCGTGATTCCGGCCCCGCCCTACAGCCGTACCGCACACACCTTCAGCCACATTTTCTCCGGTGGTTATGCGGCGGGTTACTACAGCTATAAATGGGCCGAGGTGCTGTCTGCCGACGCTTATGCGGCCTTTGAAGAAACTGCGGCGGCACCGGCTTCATCCGTTGGTGAAGATGTCAGCAAGACAACTGTAACGGTGGAAACCGGCAGAAAATACCGGCAAGCCATACTGGAGGCCGGTGGAAGCCGCCCTGCCATGGAATCCTTCAAGGCTTTCAGGGGCCGCGAGCCTTCCATTGATGCCTTGCTGCGTCATCAAGGCATGGGTTAGAAACGTTATAAGCTCTGGACTGAAAACTTGTACTTGTGACCGACTGGAAAACCATGAGACTCAATGCTGCTAAATCCTTGATGCCCAACGCTCTGCTGGCCCTGGCACTCGCCGCGGGCAGTCTTGTTTCACCCCTGTCGCAAGCCCAGCAGGTGTACCGCATCGTGGGGCCTGACGGCAAAGTGACCTTTTCCGACCAGCCACCGCCCGCTTCCAGCAACGCCAAAGTCAGCGGCGCCAACACCAGTCCGGGTGGAGGCGCCGCTCCGACGGGCCTGCCCTTCGAGTTGAGGCAGGTTGCCACCAAATATCCGGTCACGCTGTATTCCGGCGAGAACTGCACCCCCTGCGGCGCTGCCCGCTCCATGTTGACCAGCCGCGGCATTCCCTTCACCGAAAAAACGGTCACCACCAATGAGGACATCCAGGCGCTGCAGCGTTTGAGCGGCGCTGCATCGCTGCCGTTCGCAACCATCGGAAGCCAGCAACTGAAGGGGTTTTCCGACTCCGAGTGGACGCAGTTCCTGAACGCAGCCGGCTACCCGCCGTCGTCAGTCTTGCCTTCCAGCTATCGTCGTCCGGCGCCTACACCACTGGTAAGCGTGTCGACCGCACCCGGTCCCGCGCCAGCGGCCGGCGGAAACCCTGCATTCGTGGAACGCCCTGCAGCCCCGGCTCCCGCAGCAACCCAGCCGAACGACAATCCGGCCGGCATCAAGTTTTAAGCAGGCTGGCCCCTCACCTCGGGCCAAAAACCGCGGTTAAAACGCCAGGGTCCTGACCCCGTCCGACGCCCCCAGCAGGCACACATGAGCCTTCTGGAAAGCAAACACCCCCACCGTCACAACCCCTGGCCACTGGTTTACCTGGGACTCAAACCCCAGGGGGTCGGTGATCTTCAGGCCGGTCACATCCAGAATATGCTGGCCGTTGTCGGTCACCAGCGGCTCCCCGCCCTCCGCTCCACCTTTGGACCGCAAGGTCGCCGTGCCACCCAGCGCAGCAAACTGGCGTGCAATGCGCCTGGCAGCCATGGGGATCACCTCCACCGGCAAGGGAAAGCTGCCCAAGGTCTGCACCAACTTGGACTCGTCGGCAATGCAGACAAATTTTCGTGACTGCGCCGCCACAATTTTTTCGCGCGTGAGCGCCGCGCCACCGCCCTTGATCATGTAGCCCGCGTGGTCGATCTCGTCGGCGCCATCGATGTACACCGCCAGCTCATCCACTTCGGTGGCGTCAAAGACCTTGATACCAATGGCCTGCAGGCGTTCGGTAGACGCCACCGAGCTGGAAACCGCCCCGGCAATGCGGTCCTTCATCGTTGCCAGTGCATCAATGAATTTGTTGACGGTGGAGCCCGTGCCCACGCCGACAATGCTGCCGGGTTCCACGTAATGCAGGGCGGCTTGGCCGACCAGGGCTTTGAGTTCGTCTTGAGTCATGTTGGGCCTGTAAAGGTGGGAAGTTGGTTTTTGCGACAATCGGAGCCGATGTCCGGGCCCTGCCCGGGCTGTCCACAGCAAGTTGCTTCAAATCAAGTCGAATTATCCAATGTCCCTGCTCCCCTACGCCCTGGCCCGTCCCTTTTTATTTGGGCTAGACCCTGAAACGGCCCACGAGTTGACCATGGCCTCGCTGGCGCGCACCCAGGGCACGCCGCTGTCGCTGGCGTGGTGCTCCAGCCGCGTGAACGAYCCCATCGAGCTGGCCGGCCTGAAGTTTGCCAACCGCGTGGGCCTAGCGGCCGGGCTGGACAAGAATGCCCGCTGCATCGACGGCCTGGCGGCCATGGGGTTTGGGTTTGTCGAAGTCGGCACCGTTACGCCCAAGGGGCAGCCCGGCAACCCGAAGCCCCGCATGTTCCGCCTGCCCGAGGCCAATGCGCTGATCAATCGCCTGGGCTTCAACAATGACGGGCTGGACGCCTTCCTGGCCAACGTGCAGCAATCCCGCGTTCGCAGGCAGAACACGCCCAACCCGTTGATCCTCGGTCTGAATATTGGCAAAAACGCCGCCACGCCGATTGAAAACGCGGTGGACGACTACCTGGCGTGCCTGGACGGCGTGTACCCCCATGCCGACTATGTCACCGTCAATATCTCCAGTCCCAACACCAAAAACCTGCGCGCGCTGCAAAGCGATGAAGCCCTCGACGCGCTGCTGGGCCGGATTGCCGAACGACGCGAATCACTCGCCAGACAATATGGCAAACGCGTGCCGATTTTTGTGAAAATCGCACCCGACCTTGACGAAGCCCAAGTCGACGTGATCGCCGCCACGCTGAAGCGCCATGCCATGGACGGCGTGGTTGCGACCAACACCACCCTGAGCCGCGACGCCGTCAAGGGCCTGCGCCACGCCGAAGAAGCCGGTGGGCTGAGCGGCGCGCCAGTGCTCGAAGCCAGCAACCGCGTCATCCAGCAGCTGCGCGCCGCACTCGGCGCAGGCTTTCCCATCATTGGCGTGGGCGGCGTGATGAGCGGACGGGATGCCGTCTCCAAAATCAAGGCGGGTGCTGACGTCGTGCAGATTTACACCGGGCTCATCTACAAGGGCCCTGAACTTGTGAACGAAGCCGCACTCGCCATCAAAAAGAGTCGTTGACCCGGGTAGTCCAACAAAAGGAAAACTACTCGCTCGCAGCTCGAACCGGGCACTGCGTCCCTTACGTCAGGGGAGTCCAACCCGAATCGCGATACGCTTCGCTGCAGCCTGCCGGGTTGATGCCTAAACGCCGGCGAACTTATGGCGACCCGCCCTGCCGTGAAGAAGCAACTACCGTGATGGTTTTGCTTTGCAAGGCTCTTTTTTTTCGGTGCGGCCACCATGGCATACCTGCGGGCACGACGCCGCCCAGCCAACCCAGCGCCAAGGCTGGATAATCTGCGCTATGAATCCCCTGCTCTCCCGCCTCCAGCCCTACCCTTTTGAACGTCTGCGCCAACTGCACGCCGGCGTCACCCCCAACCCGGCCTACCGGCCCATCAGCCTGGGCATTGGCGAACCCCGGCATGCGACGCCGCAACTCATCAAGGATGCCCTGACGGCCAGCCTGAGTGGCCTGGCGAGCTACCCCGCAACCCTGGGTGAGCCCAAATTGCGCCAGGCCATGAGCGACTGGCTGGCCCGCCGCTATGGCCTGACGATTGACCCGGCCACGCAAATCCTGCCGGTCAACGGCTCGCGGGAGGCGCTTTTTTCACTGGCACAAACCGTGATCGACCCGACGCAGGCCGGCGCCCGACCGCCGCCGGGCCGCCCCAAGGCGGGCGACGCCCCATCGGGGGGCAGCGAACCACACGACGTGGGGAGCGTGGGGGCACCCATTGTCATCTGCCCCAACCCTTTCTACCAAATCTACGAAGGCGCCGCGCTGCTGGGCGGCGCGCAGACCTGGTTTGCGCCCAGCGACCCCGCACGAAACTTTGCGGTGGACTGGGCGGGTGTGCCCGAGTCCGTGTGGGCCAAAACCCAACTGGTGTTTGTCTGCTCGCCCGGCAACCCTACCGGCGCCGTGATGTCGCTGACGGAGTGGGAACTGCTGTTCAAGCTGAGCGACCAGTACGGCTTTGTGATCGCCTCGGACGAGTGCTACAGCGAAATCTACTTCCGCGACGAGGCGCCGCTGGGCGGGCTGCAGGCCGCGGCGCAATTGGGCCGGCATGACTTCAAAAACCTGATCTCGCTGACCAGCCTGTCCAAGCGCAGCAATGTGCCGGGCCTGCGCAGCGGTTTTGTGGCGGGCGATGCGGCGCTGATCAAGCCCTTTTTGCTCTACCGCACCTACCACGGTAGTGCCATGAGCCCGGTAGTACAGGCCGCCAGCATTGCGGCCTGGAACGACGAGCAGCATGTGGTGGACAACCGCGCCCTGTACCGCGAAAAGTTTGCCCGAGTGACGCCACTGCTGGCCTCGGTGATGGAAGTGGCCCTGCCCGATGCCGGTTTCTACCTGTGGGCCGGCATACCTGAAATATTGGGGGGCTCGGACACCGAATTCTCGCGCGAGCTGCTCGCTCTTTACAATGTGGTGGTGTTGCCGGGCAGTTACCTGGCGCGCGATGCCCAAGGCCATAACCCCGGCGCCGGCAGAATCCGCATGGCACTGGTGGCGGAAACCGCCGAATGCGTGGAAGCGGCGGAGCGCATCGTTCAATTCATTCAATCCAAAGCTCGCTGAAAAACTTAACGAAGACTCAATCCATGACTCAAGACAACCTGCAAAGCACCCTCCAGAACACAATCGACGCGGCCTGGGAAGATCGCGCCAACCTGTCACCCAAATCAGCCCCCAAAGAAGTGCTGGAAGCGGTTGAGCACACCATTGCCCAACTCAACAGCGGCAAGCTGCGCGTCGCCACGCGCGAAGGCGTGGGCCAGTGGACGACGCACCAGTGGATCAAAAAAGCGGTGCTATTGAGCTTTCGCCTCAAGGACAACCAGCTCATGCGCGCCGGCGAGCTGGGCTTTTTTGACAAGGTGCAGACCAAGTTTGCGCATCTGAGTGAGGACGAAATGCGCGCCACCGGCGTGCGCGTGGTTCCCCCAGCCGTGGCTCGCCGCGGCAGCTACATTGCCAAGGGCGCGATTTTGATGCCCAGCTACGTGAATATCGGCGCCTGGGTCGGCGAAGGCACCATGGTCGACACCTGGGCCACCGTGGGCAGCTGCGCGCAAGTCGGCAACAATGTGCACCTTTCCGGCGGCGTGGGGCTGGGCGGCGTGCTGGAGCCCTTGCAGGCCAACCCGACCATCATTGAAGACAACTGCTTTATCGGCGCGCGCTCCGAAGTGGTCGAAGGCGTGATTGTTGAAGAAAACTCGGTGATCTCCATGGGCGTGTACATCGGCCAGAGCACGCCGATTTACGACCGTGAAGCGGACACCGTCACCTACGGCCGCATTCCGGCCGGCTCCGTCGTGGTGTCGGGCAACCTGCCGAAGGCCGGTGGCAAGTACAGCCTGTACTGCGCCGTGATCGTCAAGCGGGTGGATGCCAAGACGCGCGCCACGACCAGCCTGAACGACCTGCTGCGCGATTGATTTGCTGACGACCTGAAAGGATAATTGATCATGACTGAAGGCCGGACAATGAGCACGATGGAGAGGATCCTTCGTTTGATGGCGGATAAGAAAGCCTCGGATGTTTACCTGTCGGCTCATTCGCCCGCCCTCATCAAGATCAATGGCCAGGCCATTCCCATCAATGCCCAGATCCTGCCGCCCGACGCGCCGCGCAACCTGCTGGCCGAAGTGCTGCCGCCCGAACGGATCGAAGAGCTCGAGGAAATGGGCGAACTCAACATGGCGCTGCCGATTGCCGGCCTGGGCAATTTCCGCATCAGCGGTTTCCGGCAGCGCAGCACCTATGCGGCGGTGATTCGCTTCATTCCGAATGAAATCCCTGCGCTGGACACCCTGAACGTGCCGGCCATCCTGTCCAGCCTGATCATGGAAAAACGGGGGCTGCTGCTGATGGTGGGCTCCACCGGCGCAGGCAAGAGCACCACGCTGGCGGCCATGATGGACCACCGCAACGAAACCACGCTGGGCCACATCCTCACCATTGAGGATCCGGTCGAATTCCTGTTCACCAACAAGAAATCGGTGGTCAACCAGCGCGAGGTGGGCAGTGACACCCAGTCCCTGCAGGTGGCGCTAAAAAATGCACTGCGCCAGGCGCCTGATGTGATCCTGATCGGCGAGATCCGCGACCGCGAAACCATGTCGGCCGCCATTGCCTATGCGCAGTCGGGCCATTTGTGCCTGGCTACGATGCACGCCAACAACAGCTACCAGGCGCTGAACCGCATCCTGAGCTTTTACCCGGTGGAAGTGCGCCCTACCATGCTGGGCGACCTGGCCGCGGCGCTCAAGGCCATTGTGTCGCAGCGCCTGCTGCGCACACAGGACGGCGCCCGCACGCCGGCGGTGGAAGTCATGCTCAACACCAAGCTGGTCGCCGAGCTGATCGAAAAAGGCGACTTCTCCGGGGTCAAGGAGGCCATGGAAAAATCCATGGCCGAAGGCTCGCAGACCTTTGAACAGGACATCGCCCGGATGATCGTGGAAGGCACCGTCACGCGCAAGGAAGGCATCCTGCATGCGGACTCGCCGACCAACCTGATGTGGCGCCTTGAGAACGACTTTGCCGGGGCAGCCAAGGACAAGGCGAAGGAAGCCGAGGAAGAGCCGGATGATGAGGCCTCGTTCACCGAGATCACTCTCGACGTTCACCACGGCTCGAAATATGGCACCACGGGCTTCGGCTCGCTCTGAGCACGGCCCCGTCAAGCTTTTCTATGTCAGCTACCCTTCGACTCACCGAACAACTGATTTCCCGCCCGTCCGTAACACCGCTCGACGAGGGCTGCATCGACCTCCTTGCCGCCAGGCTTGCTGCGCTGGGCTTTGTGTGTGAGCGCATGGACAGCGGCCCCGACAGCTTCCGGGTTGTCAACCTGTGGGCAAAACGCGAAGGGTTTGGCCCTTTGGCCCAGCAGAACCGCGGGCAGTCAGCTGCAAAATCAGTAGCAGATCAGGTTGAGGCCCATACGACGCCCATCAAAACACTGGTTTTCGCGGGCCACACCGACGTGGTGCCCACCGGTCCGCTGGAGCAATGGCACAGCCACCCGTTCACGCCCAGCCACCGCGACGGCCAGCTGTACGGCCGCGGCGCCGCCGACATGAAGACCTCGATTGCCGCCATGGTTGTTGCGGTCGAGGAATTTCTGGCGGCTCACCCGCAGCCCGGGCTGTCAATTGCCTTCCTGCTCACCAGCGACGAAGAAGGCCCGGCCACCGACGGAACCGTGGTGGTCTGCGAGCAACTGAAGGCGCGCGGCGAAAGACTGGACTACTGCATTGTGGGCGAGCCGACGTCGGTCAGCCATCTCGGTGACATGATCAAAAACGGCCGGCGCGGCACCATGAGCGGCAAGCTGACCATCAAGGGGGTGCAGGGCCATATCGCTTACCCGCACCTGGCCCGGAACCCGGTTCACCTGTTTGCCCCTGCCCTGGCAGAGCTGGTAGCCACCGAGTGGGACCGGGGCAATGCATTTTTTCCGGCCACCAGCTGGCAGGTGTCCAACGTGCATGGCGGCACCGGCGCGTCAAATGTGATTCCGGGCGAGCTGGTGGTGGATTTCAACTTCCGGTTCTGCACGGAGTCCACGCCCGAGAGCCTGCAACAGCGACTGCAAGCGGTTCTGGACCGGCACGGACTCGACTACGACCTGAAATGGACGGTAGGCGGCCTGCCCTTTCTGACGACCCCCGGTGAACTGGTCAATGCGGTACGCGGCGCGATCCGCACCGAGACGGGCCTGGACACCGAGTTGTCCACGACAGGTGGTACCAGCGACGGCCGGTTCATTGCCAAAGTCTGCCCGCAGGTCATCGAATTTGGCCCGCTCAACGCATCCATCCACAAAATCAACGAATGTGTGGACGTGAGCTCGCTCGACCCCCTCAAGAACATCTACAGGGGCGTCCTGGAGCGGCTGGCTGGCGTGGCAGGCACGGCAAGTGTGGCTGACGTAGTTGATGGTGTGGCTGATTTGGCGTCCTCGGCGTCCGCGCCATGAGTTCTGCGATGCCTGTTACGGTGCTGGCGCTGATCGAGCAAATGGCCGCCAGGCTGGAAGCCGCGGGGCTGAGCTTTTCCAACGGCTTTGGGCAAGGCACGACCAATGCCTTTGACGAAGCCGCCTGGCTGGTGCTGTGGAAGCTGGGCCTGCCGCTGGACGACCTCGATTCAGTGGAAAATAGCCCAGTGGCCTCGGCAGATATTGAGCAGGTAGCTATGCTTTTTGAAGCACGCATCAGCACCCGCAAGCCCACCGCCTACCTCACCCACGAAGCCTGGCTGATGGGCTTGCCCTTTTACGTCGACGAGCGCGTGATCATTCCGCGCTCCCTCATTGCCGAGTTGCTGGTAGACGCCAGCATCGACCCCTGGCTGGGCGAGAACACCCGCCGCGTGCTGGATTTGTGCACCGGCAACGGCAGCTTGGCGGTGTTGGCGGCGATGACCTACCCCGATGTCATAGTCGATGCCGCCGATATCAGCCTGGACGCGCTGGCCGTGGCTCGCATCAATGTGGAGCGGCATCATCTGCAGCAGCGGATCACGCTGATCGAATCCGATGGCCTGACCGCCTGCCCCGGTCCTTATGACCTGGTTTTGTGCAATCCACCCTACGTCAATGCCGCCAGCATGGCCGCCTTGCCCGCTGAATTCCGGGCCGAACCCGGGCTGGCGCTGGCCGGCGGCGCCGATGGGATGGACTTCGTTCGAAGCCTTTTTCTGAACGCGGCCCGCCATATGAGCGAAAATGCCGTCTTGGTGCTGGAAATCGGCAACGAGCGCGGGAATTTTGAACGCGCCTTCCCTCACCTTGAACCGCTCTGGTTTGAAACCAGCGCCGGGAGTGACCAGGTGATGCTTCTCACACGCGAACAGTTGGCCTGAAGCGCTGGCCCGGAATTTGCGCCTGGATCGATGAAGGTGCAATGCGCCTCCCAATAATTTTCCTGATCGTGATTGATCTTGAGTCAGTGGTTTAAATGATTACCCTAAAAAACGTGGTGCTGCGCCGTGGCGCCAAAGTAATTCTTGACAGCGCATCTGTCAGCCTCAACCCCGGCGAGAAAATCGGCCTGGTGGGTCGCAATGGCGCGGGGAAATCCTCGCTGTTTGCCATGCTCAACGGCACGCTGCATGAAGATGGCGGCGAATATTCCATTCCCGCACAGTGGCGCATGTCCCAGGTCGCGCAGGACATGCCTGAGACCGAGCAAAGCGCAACCAGCTATGTCGTCGAAGGTGATGTGGTCCTGCTGGCCGCGCAGGCTGAAGTGGACGCCTCCGAGGCCAGCGGTGACGGCGACCGCATGGCCCACGCCTATATGGATCTGTACGACGCTGGCGCGCACGATGCCCAGGCACGCGCACAGGCCCTGATTCTGGGCCTGGGGTTCAAGGTCAGCGAGCTCGACAACCCGGTCAACAGCTTCTCGGGCGGCTGGCGCATGCGCCTGCAGCTGGCGCGCGCACTCATGTGCCCTTCCGACCTCCTGCTGCTGGACGAACCGACCAACCACCTGGATCTGGATGCGCTGGTCTGGCTGGAGGCATGGCTCAAGCGCTACCAGGGCACCATGCTGGTCATCAGCCATGACCGGGAGTTTCTGGATGCGGTAACCGACGTCACGGTGCACATTGAAAACGCCAAACTCACACGCTACGGCGGCAACTACAGCAAGTTTGAAGACCTGCGCTCGGAACAGATGGCCTTGCAGCAGACCGCTTTTGCCAAACAGCAGGACAAGATAGCCCACCTGCAGAAGTTCATTGCCCGCTTCAAGGCCAAGGCCASCAAGGCCMRRCAGGCRCARAGCCGSGTCAAGGCGCTGGACCGCATGGAGAAAATCGCCCCCCTGCTGGCCGAAGCCGACTTCACCTTCGAGTTCAAGGAGCCGGCCAACCTGCCCAATCCGATGCTGTCGATGCAGAACGCCTACTTTGGCTACCCGCCGCCCGAAGACGCGCCCGATGGCACGCCGCCCACCGTCATTGTGCAAAACGTCAGCAAGTCGGTGCTGGCCGGCCAGCGCATCGGCATCCTGGGGGCCAACGGTCAGGGCAAATCGACCGTGGTCAAAACCATAGCACGGGCACTGGCGCCGATCAGCGGCGAGATGACCGAAGGCAAGGGCCTGAACATCGGCTATTTTGCACAGCAGGAGCTGGACGTGCTGCGTCCGGCCGACACGCCACTGGAGCACATGATCCGCCTCGTCAAGGAGGTCACCGCAGCCGGGAAAATCAGCGGGCAGCAAACCCGCGAGCAGGACCTGCGCAGCTTCCTCGGCATGTTCAATTTCGGCGGCGACATGGTCAAACAGGCCGTGGGCAGCATGAGCGGCGGCGAGAAAGCCCGCCTGGTACTGTGCATGATCGTCTGGCAGCGCCCCAACCTGCTGCTGCTCGATGAACCAACCAACCACCTGGACCTGGCCACGCGCGAGGCCTTGTCGATGGCGCTCAACGAGTTTGAAGGCACCGTCATGCTGGTCAGCCATGACCGGGCACTGCTGCGCGCCGTCTGTGACGAGTTCTGGATGGTCTCGCATGGCGGCGTTGCCCCGTTTGACGGCGACCTCGACGACTACCAGCGCTACCTGCTCGATGAAGCCAAGCGGCAGCGCGAAGAAGCCAAAAAGTCGACCACCAATGGGGTTGCACCAGCGGTTACGGCCAGCGCCACCAAAACCATGGCGAGCAGCGCAAATTCCAGTGGCGTCAAGGCCGGTTCTGATGCGAAAAAACCGCCCCATAAAAAGGATGAAGCCCAGCGCCGCCAGCAGCAATCCGACGCCACCAAGCCACTGCGCAAGGAACTGGAAAAGATAGACAGCCGGATGCAGTCCCTGAACACCGAGCGTGACAACCTGCAAACCGCACTGACCACCATCACCGCACCGGCGGAAATCGCCCAAGCCGGCAAACGCCTCAAGGCCATTGACAACGAAATCGGCACGCTCGAGGAACGCTGGCTGGAACTGACCGAGCAGATTGAAACTGCCACGGTGTAAAGTAGCTTCACCCAATATCCAGTACCCAGCACCCATCGACTTTTCACACGTTTGAAAGGGTCCTGAAATGCCTGCTGCTACCGTTCTGAACAAGACGCCCAGTGACGCCGCACTGGAGGCTGCCATCAAGCGCAGCCGCCAACTGCTGAACCGGCGTGCCATGGTCGCCGCGGTCGCCAGCGCGGTGCCCGTTCCTGGCCTCGATTGGGCCGTCGATGCCGCCCTGCTTTCACGACTGATTCCGGAGATTAACGCGGAGTTTGGCCTGACACCCGCGCAGCTGGATCAACTCAACCCCAGCAAGCGGGAACAGGTCCAGAAAGCAGTTGCCATGGTGGGTTCGGTACTGATCGGAAAATTCATCAGCCGTGATCTGGTGATCAAGGCCGCGAGCAGCCTGGGTGTGAGACTGACGAGCAAGCAGGCCGCCAGGTTCGTCCCCCTGGCGGGTCAGGCCATCTCGGCCGCGATAGGCTATGCGGCCATCCGCTATTTCGGCGAGGAGCATATCCGCGACTGCGTGCGGGTGGCCCAGACCGCCGGGCTTTTGCCGCCACCGCGCCCACCCAGCGCTACGCGCGCCCGAAAGCAATGGGTTCAGGCGTAACTCGCGCTGCCCCGGTAGTGCCCCGACGCCATACGCATCGATTCCACAGCGCATAAGCGCTTCCCGCACATGCCGTGCGCCTCGCCCGAGGAGTACGGGCGCCGTATTTCGGCAAGGCAGATTGCATCGCCTGCCCCATCCAGGCGGACAGGCAGGCAAAGCTGATCCAGGGGTCTACTTGGCTGGAGCCTCAACAGGCGGCGTGCCGACCTTGAACAATTGCTGAAGCTGCGAGCGTAATTCCGGCGTATCCTGGTGCTGATGGATGGCGACCGCATGCTGTACCGCGGCCTCCAGCAACTCCTTGTCAGAATCGGCAGCCAGTGCCACCGTGCAATTCATGGTGCTGGGAAATTCCCGGCAATCAATATATTTGCGTGTCATTTCAACCTCCTCATCAAGCAAATGATGGCAAGGCTCGGATCAAGGCGTAGTTCACTATTGAATGGCGTCTACCCGGGCGAAGTGCAAATGCGGACTGGCCGCTACTACTTATAGTTAAAAATCCCGTTTCACGCAAGGCGCCACCGGCGGCAAGATGACCGGCAACCGGGCCGTTCCGTGGGGGAAATTTGACTGCTTTTCATCCTCCTCGCAAGAGGAATGCGTGAATACGGAATAGTCTGGAGCGAATCCACCGGCCCAAACAGTCCTGCGGACCTGAGCCATTGGCGCCTTTGCCGCTCGCGAACCTCTAAAACTGGGGCGGCAATTCTGAAGCCGGGGCTTCTTTTTGCTGCCGATAAAACTGATCAGGCAAGTAGCCCGTATTGACGGATAGCACTGACAGCGCCGAATGCTCCAGGGTCGCGCCGCCAAATTTCAGTGGCGCATTCAGCTCCAACTCAAGCCTGGTCACGAACAAGGCTGCAAGTGCGAGCAGCATTCCTATGCCAAGCGGCACGCCAATTCTTTTGACAAGCAACACAAACGTTGGGTGCAATTCCATCCATTCGCGAGAGAGCAGATGAGGATGAGGATGAGGATGAGGATGAGGAATATCAGACATGATTTCTCCTGGATGCTGACGTGATTTTTTGTACCCAGGCAGTTCGCTGTGCCGATCGCGAATACCGCATGAATACCGGATAGACACTAGGCCGCATTAGCCAAAAAGACTATGTAAATAATTGGAGTGTGTTTTTACCCATACTCCAAAAAAGGCAGTCCAGAACGGCATCACAGTTCTGCGCTTTTTTTAGCCCGGTGTTTCTT
>NZ_JBFUJT010000035.1:0-52729 GCF_056401235.1 Polaromonas sp. P4_F9
CGCCGCACGCGCCCTTACACCCCACGCACCAACGGCAAAGCCGAACGATTCATCCAGACCTTGCTGCGCGAATGGGCCTACGCCTTCATCTACCCCGATTCAGATGCTAGGGCCCATGAACTGGAGCCCTGGATGCATCACTACAACTTTCGCAGGCCCCACTCAGCGACCTCCCACCGCCCTCCAGCTTCTCGCCTCGGATTTGATGGGAACAACGTCGTGAGAAACTACAGCTAGCGCTCAAGACTTTGCCCAGAGGCGTTTCAAGGGATTGGTAGGCTCTGGCTGCCTGGCCGCTGACGTTGCCGGAAGGCAGCAACGCAGCATTTGCCGCCCCAAGCTCCGCGCGCGCCTGGGTGACGCGAGCGGACGCCTGCGCGAGATCGAGGTTCTGCTCCAACGCCAGCGTGACGAATCGGGTCAGTTGCGGATCGCCGAAACCCGTCCACCATGTGACGAGATCGGCATGGGCAGTGGCATGCCGCTGGTCTACCGCTGGTTGGCCCAGGTACTGTCGCGGCATGGGCGTATCGGGCCTGACGTAGTCGGGACCGACGGCGCAGCCGGCCGAGAGGCCGGCAACAATGAATATGGCAAGGGTGCGTTTGGGCAACATGGACTTGTTCCGGATCAGGTAGTCGATGAGGTGACTATAATACAATATGGTCACTTGTTGTTGATTTCTCGGGATAGAGGTAAGCTTCAGACCATGAACAAAGCGACCACTTATCCGGTTTCCGCCCGCGGCCCGGCCGACCACGACGTGCGCGATCAGATCGTTACCGCGGCCACCGAGCACTTCAGCCGCTACGGTTACGAGAAAACGACCGTCTCCGATCTCGCCAAAGCCATCGGGTTTTCCAAGGCTTACATCTACAAGTTCTTTGAATCCAAGCAGGCCATTGGCGAGATGATCTGCGCGAACTGCCTGCGCGAGATTGAAACCGAGGTCAGTGCGGCTATTGCAGGGGCCGACATGCCGCCAGAGAAGCTGCGGCGGATGTTTAAAGCCATGACCGAGGCGAGCCTTCGCCTGTTTTTCCAGGACCGCAAGCTTTACGAGATTGCCGCATCGGCCGCTACAGAGCGCTGGCAGGCGGTTTATGCCTACGAAGAACGCATCCAGAAGCTGCTTCGGGACGTCTTGCAGGAAGGTCGGCAAACCGGAGACTTCGAGCGCAAGACACCCCTGGACGAGACGGCGTTGGCCATCTATCTGGTCATGCGCCCCTACCTCAACCCTTTGCTTTTGCAACATAGCTTTGACTACAACAAGGAGGCGCCGGCGCATTTGTCGAGCCTGGTGCTTCGCAGCCTGTCACCATAAATAAAACTGTGACTATTGACTAATTTGGTCACAAGTACCATAATGAAAGTCTAATCATTTCGTCAATGGGACTTTCATGCTCAGGCGTTACTTCGCTACATCTACAGCCATTTGTGCATTGCCTTTTGTGTTGGCCGCTTGCGGCGACAAGGCGCAATCTGATCCGCGTACCGAGGCGCCGCTGGTACGTGTGGCCACCATTCAGGGCTCGGTAGCTGCGTCTCGCGCGTTCACCGGGACCGTAGCCGCTCGGGTACAAAGCGATCTGGGCTTTCGGGTCTCGGGCAAAGTGCTGGAACGCCTTGTGGATACGGGGCAAACCGTTAAGCGCGGGCAAGCGCTCATGCGTATCGATCCCGTCGACCTGAAACTCGCTGCTCATGGGCAACAGGAGGCCGTCGCCGCCGCCCGGGCGCGAGCGCAGCAAACGGCGCAGGACGAAGCCCGCTACCAGGACCTGCGCGGAACCGGTGCCATTTCAGCCTCGGCCTATGACCAGGTCAAGGCTGCAGCAGATGCGGCCAAAGCCCAGCTCAACGCAACCGAGGCCCAGGCCGAAGTCGCCCGGAACGCGAGCCGCTATACGGAATTGGTGGCTGATGGCGATGGCGTCGTCATGGAAACGCTGGTTGAACCCGGCCAGGTCGTCAACGCGGGACAGGTCGTGGTGCGTCTGGCCCATGCCGGCCGCCGTGAAGCCGTCATTCAACTACCGGAAACCTTGCGCCCTGCGGTCGGTTCAACCGGGTTGGCCACGCTCTTTGGCCAGGAAGGCGTAGCCGTTCCGACCAGGCTCAGGCAGCTCTCGAACGCCGCGGACCGGCTGACGCGCACTTTCGAGGCGCGCTACGTGCTGGATGGCGAGCTGTCCAACGCTCCATTGGGCAGCACAGTCACCGTTCAAATCCCGGATGCAAATTCCACGACGCAAGGCGGCTTTTCGGTACCCATTGCTTCCCTGTCCGACGCGGGCAAAGGGCCGGGAGTCTGGGTCATTCAGGGTGAGCCGGCAAAGGTTTCGTGGCGACCGGTCAAGGTCCAGCGCCTGGGCGACGACAGTGCTCACATCGCAGGTCAACTCAAGCAGGGTGACCGGATAGTCGCACTTGGCACGCACCTGCTGCGCGAAGGCGAGCAGATTCGCGTGGCTGGTCAAGCGGCCGCAACCGCAAGCGCGCGGCCATGAGCGAAGGCCGTTTCAACCTGTCGGCGCTCGCCGTGCGCGAGCGCTCCATCACCCTGTTCCTGATCTGCCTGATCTCGCTGGCAGGGCTCATTGCGTTCTTCAAGCTGGGCCGGGCGGAAGACCCTTCCTTCACCGTCAAGGCAATGACGATCATTACGGCCTGGCCAGGGGCAACCCCGCAGGAAATGCAGGACCAGGTCGCCGAGAAGATTGAAAAGCGGCTGCAGGAATTGCGTTGGTACGACCGTACCGAGACCTACACCAGACCGGGCCTGGCCTTCACGACCTTGACCCTGCTCGACAGCACACCGCCCTCGGAAGTGCAGGAGCAGTTCTACCAGGCCCGCAAGAAGGTCGGAGACGAAACCGGCAGCCTTCCGTCCGGCGTGATCGGGCCGATGGTCAACGATGAATATTCAGACGTCACCTTTGCCCTGTTCGCGCTCAAGGCCAAAGGCGAACCGCAGCGCTTGCTGGTGCGCGATGCGGAGACGCTGCGCCAGCGGTTGCTGCACGTGCCGGGTGTCAAGAAGGTCAACATCGTCGGCGAGCAGTCCGAGCGCATCTACGTCGAGTTCTCGCACGAACGTCTGGCAACGCTGGGCGTCAGCCCGCAGGAGGTGTTCGCCGGGCTCAATAGCCAGAACGCCCTGACGCCCGCGGGTTCGGTGGAAACCAAGGGCCCGCAGGTGTTCATTCGCCTGGACGGTGCGTTCGACGAGCTGCAGAAGATCCGCGACACGCCGGTCATTGCGCAGGGACGCACCCTGAAGCTATCGGACATCGCCACGATCAGGCGCGGCCATGAAGACCCTTCAACTTTCCTGGTCCGCAATGGCGGTGAACCCGCGTTGCTGCTCGGCATCGTCATGCGCGATGGGTGGAACGGGCTCGACCTCGGCAAGGCGCTGGACAAAGAGGTGGCGGCGGTCAACGCCGATCTGCCACTCGGTATGAGTTTGACAAAAGTCACGGACCAGGCGGTCAACATCAGCTCGGCGGTCGATGAATTCATGGTCAAGTTCTTCGCCGCTCTGCTGGTGGTCATGGTGGTGTGCTTTGTCAGCATGGGTTGGCGGGTCGGTATCGTGGTCGCCGCAGCCGTGCCGCTGACGCTGGCGGCTGTCTTCGTGGTGATGCTCGCGACCGGCAAGAACTTCGACCGCATCACGCTGGGCTCGCTGATCCTGGGCCTGGGTCTTTTGGTCGACGACGCCATCATCGCGATCGAGATGATGGTGGTGAAGATGGAGGAAGGTTACAGCCGCATCGCCGCCTCCGCCTATGCCTGGAGCCGTACTGCCGCGCCCATGCTTTCGGGAACGCTGGTCACGGCCGTCGGTTTCATGCCGAACGGTTTCGCCCGGTCGACCGCAGGGGAATACACCAGCAATATGTTCTGGATCGTCGGTATCGCGCTGATTGCTTCGTGGGTGGTCGCCGTGGTCTTCACGCCCTATCTCGGCGTCAAACTATTGCCTGAGCTAAAAAGGGTCGAAGGCGGCCACGAGGCGATCTACGACACGCCGCGCTACAACCGCTTTCGCCAACTTCTGGGTCGTGTGATCGCGCGCAAGTGGCTGGTCGCCGCGTCCGTCGTGGGCCTGTTCGTGGTGGCCATACTAGGCATGGCGGTCGTCAAAAAGCAGTTCTTCCCGATCTCCGACCGGCCCGAAGTGTTGATCGAGGTGCAGATGCCCTATGGCACTGCTATCACCCAGACCAGCGCCGCCGCGTCGAAAGTGGAAGCCTGGCTGGCCCAGCAAAAGGAAGCCCGGATCGTTACCGCCTATGTCGGCCAGGGTGCGCCGCGCTTTTACTTCTCGATGGGACCGGAACTGCCCGACCCATCATTTGCGAAGATCGTGGTGCGCACCGACAGCCAGGACGAGCGCGAGGCATTGAAACACCGGCTGCGGCAGGCCATCGCCGAGGGGCTTGCACCGGAGGCCCGGCTGCGTGTTACCCAGCTCGTATTCGGACCCTATTCGCCGTTTCCGGTGGCCTACCGGGTCACCGGCCCTGACCCCGACAAGCTGCGAGAAATTGCGGCAGACGTGCAACAGGTCATGGCCGCCAGTCCGATGATGCGCACCGTCAACACTGACTGGGGCATGCGTACGCCCGCGCTGCACCTCACCTTGCAACAGGACCGGTTGCAAGCCGTCGGGCTGAGTTCTAGCGCGGTGGCGCAACAACTGCAATTCTTTCTGACAGGAGTCCCCATCACCTCCGTGCGCGAAGATATCCGTACGGTGCAGGTCGTCGCTCGCGCGGCTGGCGAGGTCCGGCTCGACCCCGCCAGGGTCGGCGATTTCACGCTGGCTGGCGCTAACGGGCAGCGCATTCCACTGTCGCAACTGGGCAAGGTCGACATACGCATGGAGGAACCCGTCATGCGCCGGCGCGACCGCATGCCCACGATTACCGTCCGCGGCGACATCGCCGAAGGCTTGCAGCCACCGGACGTGTCGGCAGCGATTACCCGGCAGCTTCAGCCTGTCATGGACAAGTTGCCGAGCGGCTATCGCATTGATCAGGCGGGCTCCATCGAAGAATCAGGCAAGGCGACGGTCGCGATGCTACCGATCTTCCCCATCATGCTGGCATTCACCCTGCTCATCATCATCTTGCAGGTGCGCTCAATCTCCGCGATGGTCATGGTTTTCCTGACCAGCCCGCTGGGACTGATCGGCGTAGTGCCAACCCTGCTTCTGTTCCAGCAGCCATTTGGCATCAATGCGCTGGTCGGGTTGATTGCGTTGTCGGGAATCCTGATGCGCAATACGCTGATATTGATCGGGCAGATCCGCCACAACGAACAGGTGGGACTGGCTCCATTCCACGCGGTCGTCGAGGCCACCGTGCAGCGAGCCCGGCCGGTGGTTTTGACAGCCTTGGCTGCGATCCTGGCCTTTATCCCACTGACCCATTCGGTGTTCTGGGGAACGCTCGCTTACACGCTGATCGGTGGCACCTTCGCCGGGACGGTTCTGACTTTGGTGTTCCTGCCGGCCATGTATTCCATCTGGTTCAAGATCCGCCCGGCGACAGAAGCTGATCCGCGCTGATTTGCTCTTCTTCACTATTCACTTATCGGAAGGATCTGCCATGTCGAAATCTATCGTTGTCGTTGTTACTGGCGTGTCATCGGGCATCGGGCGTGCCGCTGCAGAAAAGTTCGCGCGGCGAGGATGCCAGGTGTTCGGCACCGTGCGCAGCATCGCCAAAGCGAAACCAATGTCCGGCGTCGAACTCATCGAGATGGACGTTCGCGACGACGCTTCCGTTCAACGCGCTATCCAATCCATCATCGACCAGGTTGGCTGTATCGACGTATTGGTCAACAACGCGGGAATGAACATGATCGGCGCGGTGGAGGAAACAACGACCGGCGAGGCCGCTTCCCTGTTCGACACCAACGTGTTCGGCATATTGCGCACCACCCAGGCGGTGCTCCCGCACATGCGAGCGCAACACCACGGAAGGATCGTCAATGTCAGCTCCGTGCTTGGCTTTCTCCCGGCTCCGTACATGGGGCTTTATTCGGCCTCCAAGCATGCTGTGGAAGGGCTATCGGAAACCCTGGATCATGAGGTGCGTCAGTTCGGCATCCGCGTAACATTGGTCGAGCCGTCTTATACCAAGACCAATCTGGAGGCCAGCTCGCCTCAGGTAAAGTCAAAAATCGCGGACTATGACCGCGAACGCGACATCGTCTCGCGCTCTGTCGCCGATAGCGTCAACGGCGCACCCGAACCCTCTGAGGTGGCAAACACGATCGTCGAAGCGGCGCTTGGCACCTGGCGTATGCGCCGCACTCCGGCTGGACAGGCATTCCTCTTGAGTAAATTGCGCCGCTTCATGCCTGCAGGCCCTGTCGATGCCAGCCTGAGAAAAGCGCTCGGCCTAAACAGGGCATTGAAGAAATCGAATCCTTCTCTTGCCTGAACAACGCGGCTCAGGCCGCCAGCGCTTCCTTCGGAAAGTCCGTCGACGCCGACAGCGCCTTCCATGCCTTCATCTCGGCCTCCACAAACGCATGCTTGTCCTGGATGGTCTGCAGCGTGTCGGTGCCCAGCGCCAGGCGCAGCGGCGGCGTGGCGGATTCCACCAGCCTCAGCATCGCCTGCGCCAGCCGCAGCGGGTCGCCCGGCTGGTTGTGGTTGATCTGCGTGGCGGCCACGCGCACCTTGCCGGCGCTGGCGGCGTAGTCGTCCAGGATGCGCGGCGATACCACCAGTGAGTTGCTGTCCAGGAAGTCGGTGCGGAAGTAACCCGGCTCCACCGTCGTCACATGAATGCCCAGCGGCACGAGCTCGCCGTGCAGCGCTTCGGTCAGGCCTTCTACCGCGAACTTGGTCGAGCAGTACACGCCAAAGCCCGCGCTGGACTGGTAGCCGCCCAGTGATGAAATGTTGATCACGTGGCCGCTGCGGCGCGCCCGCATCGCCGGCAGCACGGCGCGCGTCACGTTGAGCAGGCCAAACACATTGGTTTCATAGAGGCGCCGTACTTCGTCCGCCGTGGCTTCTTCCACCGCGCCCAGCAGGCCGTAGCCCGCGTTGTTGACCAGCACGTCGATGCGGCCAAAGCGCGCCAATGCGGCTTGGACGGCGGCAGCTGCCTGCGCTTCGTCGGTCACATCCAGCGGCGGCGCCAGCAGCGCATCGCTCGCGGGAAATCTCTTTTGCACCGAAGCGGCGTCGCGTGAGGTCGCCACCACCGCGTCGCCGTGCGCCAGTGCCGCCTCGGCAATGCGGGCGCCAATGCCGCGCGTCGCGCCGGTGATCATCCAGATACGTTTGAAATCAGTCTTTGCATTCATGGTCTTGCCCTTTGAAAAAATGTTGCTGAGGAGGGCAATGTAGGTTTTCGATTGAGTGTTGAATAGACCACAATCGCTGGGTTCATAATCAATCAAAACATGACAATACGGGCTCGATCCCTCAATCCATTAACCCGATAAAGCCCCGTAAACACGCAAGGAGCCGCCATGGCCTTCAATGAACTGCGCGCCGTTTCCACCTTCGTCAAGGCCGCCGAGCTGGGCAGCCTGCGTCAGGCCGCCGCTGCGCAGGCCATCACGCCCCAAGCCGCCAGCCAGGCGCTGGTGCAGCTGGAGCAGCACCTGGGTGTGCGCCTCTTTCACCGCACCACCCGCAGCCTGAGCCTGACCGAAGAGGGCGAACAATTTTTGCAGGCCGCCCAGCCCGGGCTGACCACCCTGCAGCGCGCCCTGCACGGCGCCCGCCGGGGCCGCGAAGAGATCGCCGGGCCGCTGCGCATCGTGGCGCCGCGCTCCATCATGCTGGAGGTGTTGTGGCCGGTGCTTGAAGAGTATTGCCGCCGCCATCCGCAGGTCGACCCCGACATCCAGATGGACGACCGCATCGGCAACTGGGTCGAAGACCGGGTTGACGTTGGCTTTCGGGCGGGCGCCCCGCCCGAGGGCGGCGTCATCTCGCGGCGCATCATGCCGCTGCAACTCGTCGTCTGTGCATCGCCGGCCTACATCGCGCAGCACGGTGCGCCGCAGACGATAGACGCGCTCGCCGATCACCGCTGCAGCGGCTTCAGGCATGCCGGCACCGGCAAGGCCATGCCCTGGGAATTCAAGGTGGGCGAAGAAGTCGTGGGGCGAAGCATTGCGGCGGCTTTTCTGACCAACGACGTGGACCTCGAAGCACGCGCCGTCGTCTCCGGTCAGGTGGTCGGCCAGCTGATAGGCGTGACCGCCGCGCCGCTGGTGCGCGCGGGCAAGCTGGTGCCGCTGCTCACACAGCATGTCACCGACCACCTTGGCCTGCATGTGTACTACGGCAGCCGCAATGCGCAGCCGGCGCGCGCGCGGGCGTTCATCGACCTGGCGGTGGAGCGCCTGGTCGGTAACACGCAGTTTTTCCTGGAGCCGCATGAGCTGGCGCCGGCCGCCGTGAAAGGCCGGCGCCGCAAATAAGCGAAGAAGCGGGTAGCGCGCTGTTCAGGCGCTCCGCTGCGCTCTGCAGGAATGCACCCCATGGCCGGGTGCCCGCATCCATTCAGGCGTCAGCTGTTCGGGCCTTCTTCTTTCAACCCGCCCGCCCCATCACATCGGCCACCCAGTCCACAAACACCCGCACGCGCGGCGACAGCTGGCGCGAGTGCGGGTACAGCACCGACACCGGCATGGGTGCGGGCCTGAAGGCCGGCAGCACCTCCACCAGCGTGCCTTCCTTCAGCCGCGCCGCCACGTGGTAGCGCGGCACCTGGATCAGGCCCAGGTGCGCGGCGCAGCAGGCCGCATAAGCGTCGGCGTCGGTCACCGCCACCGAGCCCTTGAGCTGCAGCTGGCGCTCAGCACCCTCCACGAGGAAGTCAAAGGGCAAAGGTTTGCCGGTGCGGGTCGAGAGGAAGTTGACGGCGCGGTGCCCGCGCAGCGCCTCCACCGTGTCGGGCGTGCCGTGCCGGGCCAGGTACTCGCGGCTGGCGCAGGTGACCTGCTCCAATAAAGCCACGCGGCGCCCCACCATGCTGGACTCCGTCAGTTCGCCCACGCGCAGCACGCAGTCCACGCCCTCGCGCACCAGATCCACCAGCCGGTCGCCCATGCCGATTTCGAGTTCGATGTCGGGGTAGCGCTCAAAAAATTGCGCAATGACCGGCAGCAAAAAGTGCTTGGCCAGCGTGCCGTGCAGGTCCACGCGCAGCTTGCCCCGGGGCTTGCTGCCCACGTTGACGAACGCCGACTCGGCCTCTTCCAGATCGGTCAGGAGGCGCAGGCAGCGTTCGTAATAAGCCGCGCCGTCCTGCGTGGGGCTCACATGGCGTGTGGTGCGGTGCAAGAGCCGCGCGCCCAGGCGCTTTTCGAGTTGCTGTACCGCATGCGTCACCGTGGCGCGCGGCAGCTGCAGGTCGTCGGCCGCCTTGGTGAAACTGCCCAGCTCCACGATGCGGGTGAAGAGCTGCATGGAATGAAACCGATCCACTAGCTAGCGCCCCCACGGTTGCTCACTGCGTGTAGCGCCCTGCCCCCCGAGGGGGCCGCTGCGCCTGCGGTCTGGCGAAGCCAGTCCCGCGGCCCCTGCTGGAATGAAAAGCCCCCACGTTCGTCCACTGCGAGTGGCTCTCTGCTGGTTGTTTTGCTCATCGCATTGTTGGCATTTATTGAGCAGTGATGGCAAGTTTACGGTATTTATCGCATGTGGATTGAATAGAACAATACCTTCACTGACCCACCAAAAGCGCACAACCCACCCAGCGCTGCGGGCGGTCAGAGCCAACCAACCTTTATCAATCCCAGGAGTTCCAAATGACCGCTTCAGCAAACCAGCTTACCCAAGCCACCCAAGCCACCCAAACCGCCATCGTCACCGGCGCTTCGCGCGGCATCGGCGCCGCCATTGCCCAACGCCTGGCCAAGGAAGGCTACGCCGTCGTCGTCAACTACGCCGGCAAGGCCGACGAAGCCCAGGCCGTGGTGCAATCCATCACGTCCGCCGGCGGCCAAGCCGTCGCCGTGCAGGCCGACGTGTCGAGTTCCGCTGCCGTCAGAGCCCTGTTTGACGAAACCATCCAGGCCTTCGGCCGCGTCGACGTGCTCATCAACAACGCCGGCATCATGCCGCCCACCCTGCCGCAGCTGGCCGACACCGACGACGACACCTTTGACCGCCTCTTCGCAGTCAACGTCAAGGGCACCTTCAACACCCTGCGCGAAGCCGGCGCCCGCCTGCAGCAGGGCGGGCGTATCGTCAACTTCTCGACCAGCGTGATCGGCCTGGCCCTGTCCGGCTATGCGGTGTACGGCGCCACCAAGAGCGCCGTCGAAACCCTCACCAACATCATGGCCAAAGAGCTGCGCGGCAAGAACATCCGCGTCAACGCCATCGCGCCCGGCCCCACGGCCACCGCGCTGTTCCTGGACGGCAAGACGCCCGAAACGATTGAGCGCATGGCAAAAATGGCGCCGCTCGAGCGCCTGGGCACGCCCGAGGACATCGCCAGCGCCGTTGCTTTCCTGGTCAGCGAAGACGCCGGGTGGGTCAACGGCCAGACACTGCGCGCCAACGGTGGCGTGGTCTGAGAGGACATGAATCTTTCTACTGCGCGGACCGATCTCGGGCCTGTGCTCCTCGCCGTACGTGAGTACGGCTGCGGTGCTCGACCCGACCTCGGCCCGCTCGCTACGAAATCTTCAAGCCCTCTCGTCACCGCTCGACACCAAGCACTCGCAACCAAGGACTTATCAATGACATTTACCTCTACCCCCACTGCGCGCCGCGCGCCGTCGCCTGCGCTGTTCCTGATGCTGACCGTCGCCGCGGCCGTGACGGCAGCGCTGGCTGCCGGGCTCACCGCCACGCTGGCGCTGCCGGTCTGGGCCATGTTCATCGGCTGGGTCGCGTTTTTTACGCGTGGCATCAGTGCGCGGGACGGCGCGGTCAATGCCCTATGCGTTGCGCTCGGCCTGGGCTTCGGCATGGCCGCTGCGCTGGGGCTGGGCGCATTGGGCCCCGCGCTGGGTGCGCTGGCCTTGCCACTGGTGGTGTTCGCGGTGGCGGTGGTGGTCGTCTCGCTGCGCGCCGCGCCGGTGTTCAACAACATCCTGTGCTACTTCCTTGGCCTGATTGCCTTCTTTGCCTCGCACCTGCAACCGTCACCGGCGGCCTTTGCGGAGCTGGCAAGCGCGGTTGCTCTGGGCTCTCTGGCGGCCTGGATTGCCCATGCGCTGCAGCACCGCATGACCCGTGCAGCCTGATTCCCTCCAATCACTTCAATCACGTAAATTTTCAGAAAGATCCTCATCATGAAATCCGTCATCCTCGTCACCGGCGCCTCCACCGGCATTGGCCACCTCACTTCCCGCGCCCTGGCCCGGGCCGGCCACACGGTCTATGCCAGCATGCGCGACACCGAAGGCCGCAACGCACCCAAGGTCCGGGAGCTGCGCGACTGGAGCTTTGCCAACGGCGTTGACCTGCGCGCCGTCGAACTCGACGTGCTGTCCCGGGCTTCGGCCGATGCCGCCGTGGCCCACATCCTGGCCGAGCAGGGTCGCCTCGATGTCGTGGTGCACAACGCCGGCCACCTGGTCGTCGGCCCCACCGAGGCCTTCACGCCGGAAGAAATCATCAAGGTCATGGACACCAACTTCCTCGGCAGCCAGCGCGTCAACCGCGCCGTGTTGCCGGGCATGCGGCAGAAAGAAGCCGGCCTCGTCCTGTGGGTCAGCAGCACCACGGTGCGTGGCGGCTTCCCGCCCTTCCTCGGCCCTTATGCGGCCGCCAAGGCCGCGATGGATTCGATGGCGGTCACCATGTCCTACGAGCTGGCCCGCTTCGGCATCGAGACCTCCATCGTCGTACCCGGCGCCTTCACGCGCGGCACGGCGCACTTCCCCAATGCCGGCAAACCCGCCGACCAGGCCACCGCTGGCGCCTATGCGCGTTACGACGGCGTGATGGACCAGGTGGGCGAACGGCTGTCAGCGCTGACACCCGACCACGCCGACCCGCAAGCTGTGGCCGACGAGATCGCCCGCATCGTGAGCCTGCCGCACGGCAGCCGGCCCTTCCGCTCGGTGATTGATTTCATCGACGACGGCGCCGGTGCCGTGACCGAGGTGGCGGAACGCGTGCGCGAGGAGTTTGCGCACCGCATCGGCATCGCCGACATGCTCAAGCCGACCGTATTGCGGGAGGCGCAGGAGGCCTGAGCCGGCTGGTTCCGCTTCGGAGGCGGCGGCATGAGCTGCCGTCCCCGAGCCTTGCCTCACGACCCAACCATGCAACTCAAACCCAACGACAAAGCGCCCATGAACACCCTTTCAACCCTCATCCTCGGCCGGGTCCTGTTGGCCCTGGCCTTCGTCGGGCCTGGCGCGGCCCACCTTATCGATTCACTGCGACAACGCAATCATCTCCAGGCTGCTGTTGGTGCGGTCGAGGTCTCCGCCGGTCTGGCATTGATGGGCGGATGGCAGGTCCGCTGGCTGGCGCTGGCGGCAGCGCTCTTCCTGGTGGTGGACGCCTTCCTGGCCCACGCCTTCTGGAGCGCCATCCCGCAAGACCAGCGCAACCAGCTGCTGCATTTCTTCAAGAACCTGGCCCTGGCCGGTGCCTTCATCCTGCTGGGCAGTGCAGCTTCTTCGGCGCAGCTCGCGAGTCTCAAATAGAAACAGGCAAACCGGCCGGCGGGCAAATGGACCTGCCGTCCTCCGCGGCCCCTGAAAGCGCTGCTTGCGCTCGTCAGGAAGGCCCACAGCAGGCCCGGTGGTGGTGGGTATTACTTCGACGCCTTGACCGCGCTATAGCTGGTCATCAGGTTGCGGTAGTCGGGAATGTGGTTGGCAAACAGGGTGCCCAGGCCTTCCACATCGTTGCGCCAGTCGCGGTGCAGCTCACAGGCCAGGCCAAACCAGGTCATCAGCTGTGCGCCCGCTTCCGACATCCGGTTCCAGGCCGAGTGGCGGGTGACTTCGTTGAAGGTGCCCGACGCATCGGTCACCACGAACACCTCAAAGCCTTCGGCCAGTGCCGACAGGGCGGGGAAGGCCACGCAGACCTCGGTCACCACGCCAGCGATGATGAGCTGCTTGCGACCGGTCGCCTTGACAGCCTTCACGAAGTCTTCGTTGTCCCAGGCATTGATCTGGCCCGGCCGCGGAATGAAGGCCGCATCGGGCAGCGTCTGCTTCAGCTCGGGCACCAGGGGGCCATTGGGGCCGTCCTCAAAGCTGGTGGTCAGCACGGTCGGCAGCTTGAAGTACTTGGCGATGTCGGCCACCGCCAGCACGTTGTTCTTGAACCTGTCGGGCTCGATGTCGCGTACCAGCGACAGCAGGCCGGCCTGGTGATCGACCAGCAGCACGGCGGCCTGGTTTTTGTCGAGACGACGGTACGGATTTGACATGGCTATTCTCCTGAAGTGATAAACAAGGGTTGATTGACAAAGTGACAAAGCCCGGCTGGGCGATGGGCGAGATGCCCGGGGAAAACCCGCCCGCAGGCGGGGCTGTGGCCCGGCCCATCGCAGGGCCGGATCCGCGTGCTCAGTGCGCCGTCGGGCTGATCCGCCCGAAGCGGCCGGCGTTGAAGTCGTTGATGGCGGTGGCGATTTCGGCCTGCGTGTTCATGACGAAGGGGCCATGGCCCACGATGGGCTCGTTGATCGGCTCGCCGCTCAGCACCAGCAGCGTGGCATCGCTGTTCGCCTCCAGCCTCAAGCCATCGTCCTCGCGCTCCAGCAGCGCCATCTGCGCTTCGTGCACCACCTCGCCATTGACCAGCACCGTGCCGTGCAGCACCACGACGGCGGCCGTGTGGCCTGGCGGCAGGGTCAGTGCGGCCTCTTTACCCTGGCCCAGCCGCACATCCCAGACATTGATGGGCGTGAAGGTTTGTGCGGGCCCGGTGTTGCCGTCGTAGTTGCCGGCAATCACGCGCACGCTGCCAGCGCCCTCAGGCAGGGCCACCGACGGGATCTGCGCATCCACGATGCCCTGGTAGCGCGGCGCGGCCATCTTGTCCCTGGCGGGCAGGTTCACCCACAGCTGCACCATCTCCAGCGTGCCGCCCTGCTGCGTGAACGCGGGCGAATGAAACTCTTCGTGCAGGATGCCCGAGGCCGCCGTCATCCACTGCACGTCGCCCGGGCCGATCACGCCGCCGCTGCCGGTGGAGTCCTGGTGCGCGACTTCGCCCTTGTAGACGATGGTCACCGTTTCAAAACCCCGGTGCGGGTGCGTGCCCACACCGCGCCGCTCACCGGGTGTGCCGGCCGGCTTGAACTCCGCCGGACCGGCGTAGTCGAGCAACAAAAACGGACTCACATGCTGGCCCAGCGTGTCGTAGCTGAAGAGCGAGCGCACCGGAAAACCGTTGCCCACCCAGTGCGGGCGGGGGCTGCTATAGATACCCAGAACCTTCTTCATGACTGCTCCTTGAAAAGTGACTGCAGAAAAAACAGCCATGAACGAAAGATAGTTCCGGAACGATGAATCCGGTAGTCGGCTAAATTTGCCATCAGCGTTCTATTTGAGGAACAATGACGGCATGCAGGACCTCAACGACCTTTATTACTTTGTGCAGGTGGTCGAGCACCAGGGCTTTGCGCCCGCAGGCCGCGCGCTTAATAGCCCGAAGTCCAAGCTGAGCCGGCGCATCGCCCTGCTGGAAGAGCGCCTGGGCGTGCGTCTGATCCAGCGCTCAACCCGCCGCTTTGCCGTCACCGAGATCGGCCAGGAGTACTACCGGCATTGCCTGGCCATGCTGGTCGAGGCCAACGCGGCGCAGGAGGTGATTGATCGCGTGAGCGCCGAGCCGCAGGGCACCGTGCGCATGAGCTGCCCCACGGCCCTGCTCGACTACCAGCTCGGCGACGTCCTGGCGCGCTTCATGGCCGCCTGCCCGCGCGTGCAGGTGCAGCTGGAGAGCACCAACCGCCGCGTCGACGTGATTGGCGAGGGTTTTGACATCGCCATTCGCGTGCGCTTTCCGCCGCTCGAAGACACCGACCTCGTCATGCGCGTGCTGGGCGACAGCACGCAGCGCCTGGTGGCCAGCCCCGGGCTGCTCAAGGCCCGCGGCCTGGTCGCACCGCTGCTGCCGGCCGACCTGGGCCACCTGCCCAGCCTCGATGAAGGCCCGCCGCACCGCGAGCATGCCTGGCACCTGGTGGGCCCCAACGGCGCCAGCGCCGTGGTGCACCACACGCCGCGCCTCATCAGCGACGACCGGCTGGCCTTGCGCCTGGCCGCGCTGCAAGGCGTGGGCGTGTTGCAGCTGCCGACGATGATGGTGCAACAGGACCTGGCGCAGGGGTTGCTGGTCGACCTGCTGCCCCATTGGCGGCCGCGGGCGGGCATTGTGCATGCGGTGTTTCCGTCACGCCGCGGCCTGCTGCCGGCGGTGCGCGAGTTGATCGATTTCCTGGCCCTTGAATTTGCCAAGCTCGCCCTGGCTGAGCGCGGTGATGAGCCGGCGCTGGCGGCAGCGCCGGTGCATGCGCCGACCCAAGCCGCGCCATGAAGGATTGCGCCCGTCACGCCGGGTTAGCGTGGCCCACGTTGCTGTGCTGAACGTATCCCACCCACACCATGCGCACCTACGCTTCGGTTTTTCTACTGGCCACTGGTTTTCTCCTGTCGGCCTGCTCCTCGCAACGCATGCAGCCCACGCCGCCGAAGCCGCCCGCTCCGCGCGCCATTGAAAATTCACTGGGCATGAAGTTTGTGCTGGTGCCGGCCGGTGAATTCCTGATGGGCAGCGACGAGTCGCCCGACGCCCTGGCGCGCGACTACCCGGCTTACCAGCGCAAGCGCCTGACAGACCTTGCCGACGAAGCGCCCGTGCACCGGGTGCGCATCACGCGGCCTTTTTACTTGGGCCAGCATGAAGTCACGGTGGGCCAGTTCCGCCGATTCATCGAGGCCTCGGGCTACGTACCCGAATCCATCGCCGACGGCACCGGCGGCTATGGCTACAACCCCGCCTACGACCCCGCCACATCAGCACGCGGCGATGCCTTTGAGGGGCGCGACCCGAAGTACTCGTGGCGCAACCCCGGCTTCGCCCAGAGCGATGCGCATCCGGTGCTCAACGTGACCTGGAACGACGCCGTGGCCCTGAGCCAGTGGCTGAGCAAGCACGAAGGCCATACCTACCGCCTGCCCACCGAAGCCGAATGGGAATACGCCTGCCGCGCCGGTTCACCCGCGCGTTACTTTGGCGGCAACGACCCCCAGTCGCTGCTGCAATGGGCCAACACCCTGAACGACCCGCCCGGCCCCGACGCGGGAAGCGTGCGTGTGCGCCGCGGCGGCTCCTGGCACACCTGGTCGCTGTACGCCCGCTGCAGCTACCGCAACTGGAACTCACCGCAGACCCGTTACACCCTGGTGGGCATGCGTTTGCTGCGCGAGGTGGAGGGCGCCAGGCCGTGAGGTTTTGCCTCGAACTCCGCTTCAACACGGCCTTGACCCAGTCCGCAAAAACGCCCGCAAACGGCTATCAAAAGTAGAGCAATTCCTTTCGGCTGCCAGCCGTGGCCGTTGTCATGCGGTGATTATTCAGGATACTCGCCGCACAATTTGCGGTGAATAAACGCATAGTCGACTTATGCCCCACAACAGTGTCGGTGCCCAGCGGCAGGCGGAGTTTGGTGGTGGCGCGCTTTGAGTGAACGGGTCATCCCCGTTTTACTCCTTCCCGCCTTTGGGGGAAGGCAGGGATGGGGGCAGCGCAACCGGCGCTGCTTATTTACGTGCACCAGGCGCACTTGCGCCGCTCAGGGAGTCTGCAAGGTCCCGTCGGCGAGTCGCGTTTGCGTCCAGGTGGTGACGGTGTTTTCGCACGGGTATTTAGCCGCCTCGGCTTCGTCGAGGTCGACACCCAGGCCGGGCTTGTCGTTGGCATAGACATGGCCCTTACGGAATTCCGGCAGGCCCGGGAAGACGTCGAGCAGCGCTTCACGCGGTCCCTTGAGTTCCTGGATGACAAAGTTGGGCGGCTCGGTGCCGGACCATTCCTGTATGCCGAAATTGCGCGCGGCCAGGTCGATGTGGATGTTCGCTGCATGGGCCAGCGGCGACATGTCGCCCGGCCCGTGCCAGGCGGTGCGCACGCCGAACTGCTCGGCAAAGATCTGCAGCTTGCGACCCGGCGTGATGCCGCCGATCTGGCTCAGGTGCACGCGGATGTAATCGATCAGCTGCTCGGTGATCAGGAACTTCCATTCGTACGGGTTGTTGAATAGCTCCCCCTGCGCCAGCGGAATGTTGGTTTTGGCGCGCAGCTGGCGCAGCCAGTTGCCTTCTTCGAGCGGGATCGCATCCTCCAGAAAGAACAGCTCGAAGCGCTCCAGCTCGCAGGCAAAGCTGATCGCATCGACCGGCTTGAGCCGCTCATGCACGTCGTGGCAGAGCTCGACCTCGTAGCCGACCTTGCTGCGTATGCCCTCAAAGAGCTTGAGCGTCTCGCGCATGTATTTGCGGCTGTCGAGGTAGATGCCGTCGGCAGCGCCCCGGGGTGCGCCGGCCGGCGCGGCGCCAAAGCCACCGCCGCCGTAGCCCCCGCTCTGGCAGCGGATGTGCGTGATGCCCTGCTCACGGTATTTCTGGATGTTGTCGCACAGCTCGGCCAGGTCGCGGCCATCGGCGTGGCGGTAGATCGGCACGCCTGCGCGCACCTTGCCGCCGAACAGCTGGTACAGCGGCATGCCGGCCAGCTTGCCCTTGATGTCCCAGAGCGCCATGTCCACGCCCGAGATCGCGTTGTTTTCGATCGGGCCGTTGCGCCAGTAGGCGTTCTGGTGCATCAGCTGCCAGAGCTCCTCGATCGCCTCGGCATCGCGGCCGATGAGCAGGGGCCTGAGGTACTCCTCGACCAGACACTTCACCGCCAGGTGCCGGTACGCAAAGGTTGCGCAACCCAGGCCGTGCAGGCCGGGCTGGTTGGTTTCTATCTTCACGACGAGGAGGTTGATGCCTTCGGGCGCGGTGAGGATGACTTTGACGTCGGTGATGAGGGTGGCCATGGGGTCAGGGTGATCTGGGGTGTCTGCTGGGGTTGGCGGTATTGCAAAGGCAGGAGAACCCGGCGCGGGTTCCGGGTTCTCCTGGCGATCGGCAGCAGGCGCGGGGCTTGCGCCGGGCCGTGCGGCTTATTTCTGGATGTTGAGCCCGGCCAGCAGCTTCTTGAAGTAAGCGGACTGGCTGTTCATGAAGACCTGGAACTGCTCGCCGTCCAGGTAGGCCGGCTGCAGGTTGGCTTTCATGAGCGCTTCGCGGAAGGCCGGGTCTTCGCCGGTTTTGCGGCTGGCTTCGCGCAGGTACTGCACCACCTCGGGCGGCGTGTTCAGCGGCACGCCCAGGCCGCGCCAGGTCCCGACGACCAGGTCCACGCCTTTTTCCTTGAAGCTCACGACCTTGTCGTAGGGCGCGGGCAGCTTGCGGTCGGCCATGGAAACCAGCACGCGAACTTTGCCGGCCGCGACGAAGGAGCCGATCTCGGCGGGGCTGACCGTGATCGCATCGACGTGGCCGCCGGCTAGCGCCATCACGCTGGGCGCCGCACCCTGGAAGGGCACATGGTTGAACTTGACGCCGGTCTTGTCTTCCACCGCCGCGGCCGCCAGGTGCCAGATCGTTCCGGTGCCGGCATTGCCCATGGTGACCGTGCCGGGTTGTTTGCGCGCGGCGGCCAGCAGCTCGTCAATGGACTGGTAAGGCGACTCGGCGCGCACGGCGATCAGGCCGGGGTCGCCGTTGAGCCGCGCCAGCGGGATGAAGTCGCTCGTCGTTACCTTGGTCATGCCCAGGTGCGGGATGATCGCGAGCTCGGAAATCAGCACGCCGATCTTGTAGCCGTCGGGCGTCGCGCGTTGCACTTCGGTCATCGCCAGGCCACCGCTGACGCCGGGCTTGTTGCTCACCACGATGGGCTGGGTGACATATTTTTTGGCGGTCTCGGCAAACAGGCGCGCCATGATGTCGGTGCCCCCGCCGGCGGTCGACGGCACGACCATTTCGATGGGCCGGATCGGGTAGTCCGCCGCGATGGCGGCGGCCGGGAGCGTCAGGGCCGCGAGCGTGACCGCGGTGGCGGGAAGGAGCGTGCGCAGAAACTTCATGATTTGTCTCTCTGTCGGTTGGTTGGGGAAGGTAAAGGGGACGGTAAGAGGGAAGGTAAGGGGACGGTCAGGGGGGAAGGAAAGAAAGGGGCGGCTCAAAGCACGGCCAGCATGCCGCCATCAACGTAAATGATCTGGCCGTTGACATACTCGGACGCCTTCGATGCCAGCCAGATCGCGGTGCCGGCCAGCTCGTCGGGCCGGCCCCAGCGACGCGCGGGCGTGCGGCCCTTGACCCAGGCGTCGAACGCCGGGTTGTCGAGCAGAGCGGTGTTCATCTCGGTGGCCATGTAGCCCGGCCCGATCGCATTGGCCTGGATGCCGTGCTCGGCCCATTCGGCCGCCATGGCGCGTGTCAGCATCTTGATGCCGCCCTTGGCCGCCGTGTAGGGCGCGACGGTGGCGCGCGCGGCTTCGCTCGTGAGCGAGCCGATGTTGATGACCTTGCCGCCGCGGCCGCGCGCGATCATGCGTTTGGCTGCTTCGCGGCCGACCAGGAAGGCGCTGGTGAGGTTGGTGTTCAGCACCTTGTCCCATTCGGCCACCGACAGCTCGACCAGCGGCTTGCGCAACTGGATGCCGGCGTTGTTCACGAGAATGTCGATTTCGATGCCGGCGTCATCCAGGCGCGCAAAGGCTGCGCACACGGCGGCTTCGTCCGTGACGTCGAAAGCGGCCTCATCGACGTGATGGCCTTTGGCCCGCAGGGCCGCGGCGCCGAGCGCCAGGCGTTCGGTGTCCATGCCATTGAGCACCAGCCGGGCGCCGGCCTGGGCCAGTCCTTCGGCAATCGCATGGCCCAGGCCGCGCGAAGAGCCGGTGACGAGGGCCGTGCGGCCGGACAGATCAAAAAGAGGATGTGACATGGGGTGGAGGGTGTTGCACCGTCTTGCGGTTTTTGTCGATGCTTTGAAGAATACTGTGATATTTCACGAAAAGACTCAGTATTTACCCGAACCATGACCTGAGCGCAAAACGGGCGAAGATGGCTGAAATTACGGGTCAAATTGCCAAAAGTGAGCGAACCACTGCTTGCATATCAGGGTATGCTTTGATGTGTCTTCGCTGAAATTTCTCAATTTCCCGGTAATTCAAGGAGCCTCATGGCCACGTCCCCGCGCCACCGTCCCAAACTGGTTGCCGCCGCCACCGCGCCGGCCCCGGAAGCGCCGCGCCGCCGCAGCCAGGTCAACCTGTCGGATCTGGCCTATGAACGCCTGGAGGAATTGCTGATCTGCTGCGAACTCAAGCCGGGCCGCTTTCTTGCGATGCATGAACTGCAGGCATTGGTCGGTTATGGCCGCACGCCGGTGCACCAGGCCGTGAGCCGCCTGGCCGCCGACACGCTGATGCTGGTGTCGCCGCGCCACGGCATCCAGATCGCGCCGATCGATTTGACCCGCGAGCGCGTGCTGCTGCGCCTGCGCCGCGACATGGAGCGTTTTGTGATTCGCCTGGCCACCGAGCGCTCGGGCGCCTCACAGCGCAACCAGATGTTGCACATCCGGCGCCAGCTCATGGAGCATGGCGCCGACATGACGATCGCCCAGTTCAACACGATCGACCGGCGCATCGACCAGCTGTTCCTGGCGGCGGCCAACGAGCCGTTTGTCGAAAGCACCTTGCGGCCGCTGCATACCATCTTCCGTCGCATCGGCTGGATTTACCACATGCAGACGGCCAACCACACCAATCTGCAGGGCACGGTGGACGGGCATGTCGCGGTGATCGACGCGGTCGCCAACGGCCATGTCGACGCTGCCATTGCCGCGTCCGACGGCCTCATGGATTTTGTTGAGGGCATGTTTTATGTGCTGGAGCGCGAGGTCGACCCGGCACTGCTCGATTGCAGCCTTCAATCGCTCGACCTGGGTACGGCCTAACCGGTGTGACCTTCGCGCAGCACGGCGCGCCTTCATCGACCTGGCGGTGGAATGGCTGGCGGGCAAGGCGAAAGGCGCCGGCGGCGTGCGTTGAGGGGTCATCCCCGCTTTACCCCTTCCCGCCTTTGGGGGAAGGCAGGGATGGGGGCTCCCCGCAGCGTGTGCGAACGCGCGATTAACCCCAATCCCATTCAGTTAAGCCGTTCGCCCTGAGCCCAGCCCGAACGGGGTTTGGGGCTTAACTGAACCGCATGGCTATTCATCCCGGTCCAGCCCAACAAAGATGGGCGCAAGCTGCCATGAAATAAATAGCGATTCTTGCGGGTTCGCTGCCCCCATCCCTGCCTTCCCCCAAAGGCGGGAAGGAGCAAGAGTAAGAGCAGCACCTCAAATCACATTCTTTTCCAGCAAGGCCCGCCCCTCCACCAGCCTTTGCACCGACAGCGGCGACAAGTCCAGGCTGGTGTAGGCGCCGTCGCTTATCCACTCGGCCAGGCCGCGCCCCACGGCCGGCGCCTGCTGCAGGCCGTGGCCGCTGAAGCCGTTGGCCAGCAGCAGGTTGGGCAGGGCCGGGTGCGGCCCCAGCAGGGCATTCTGGTCAAAGGTGTTGTACTCGTAGTATCCGGCCCAGGCGCGCTGCTGGCGCACGGCCTCAAAGCCTGGCACCCGGTGCGCCAGCGTCAGCCAGGCCTGGTCGAACAGCTCGTAGTCGACCTCCAGCGGCGCGTCGTTGTCATCCTGCGGCGGCGGCAGGCCGCAAATCCAGATGTCGCCTTCGGGGCGAAACCACAGCCCGCTCGGGTCAATCACCAGCGGGCAATCGGGCGTTTTGGCCGGGCTGGCAAACGCATACACACAGCGCCTGCGCCCACACACCGGCAGGTCCAGCCCGGTGCCAGCCAGCAGGGGCCGGGCCCAGGCGCCGGCCGCGTTCACTGCCCAGTCGCAGGGCAGTTGCGCACCGCCTTCCAGCGTCACCGCATGCACGCGGCCCTGGCTGTGCGCAAAGCCGGTGGCTTGCGCCTTCACATACTGCACGCCCAGGCTGCGCGCCTTTTGCTTGAAGGCCATCAGCAAGCCGTAGCCGTCAAACCAGCCTTCGCCATTCAAGCCCAAAGAGGCCAGTACCAGGTCGTCCACCTGCAGCCAGGGGAAGCGCTGCTGCAGCGCAGCCGGCTCCAGCAGCGCCACCTCTACGCCATGCGCGCGCTGGGTGGCGTGGTTCTCGCGCAAGGTGGCCGCACCGGCTTCAGTGGCCAAATACAAATAGCCCTTTTCTGTCAGGCCGATGTCGGGCACGTCCCCGTCTACCGCCAGGTGCTGTTTGATATTGCGCAAAAACCCAATGCCGAACTGCGAGATCGCAATGTTCACCGGCGCCGAGAACTGCTGGCGTATGGAGCTGGCCGACAGCGCCGAAGAGGCTTGCGCATAGGTCGGGTCGCGTTCCACCACGGTCACATCGCCGCGAAAGCGCGGGTGCGTTGCCAAAAAGTAGGCGAGCGCGCTGCCTATGACGCCACCGCCGGCGATGACTATTTTCTGTACTGCCTGGCCCATCTTTTCCGTACTTTCCATCCTGGTTGATGGTGCTCATCCTACCTCCAGGTCTTGGGAAAATTCGGCCCGCTTGCCGCAGCGCTTAGTACTGAAGGCTATTGAAAAGATAGCGAAACAGCGGGACCGGCGAGGGCGGTTCCCGCCGCCCTCCCATGCCCTCAGTCCCTTATTCCCCAGTTATTTCAGGAAGTCGACCAGTGCAGGAATCACTTGGTCTGGCGCTTCCTCCATCAGCCAGTGGCCCGAGCCCTTCACCACCACGCCCTTGACGTCGTTCGCCACCAGCTTGCCCTGCTCGATCAGGAAAGTGCCGCCGGCTTTTTCGCCGGAGAGCACCAGCATGGGCATGGGCAGCTTGTTGGCCGAGAGCGCGGCAAAGTCGGCAGCGTCTTTCTCAAAGTTCTTGAAGTACTCAAAACCCGACCGCATGCCGCCGTCTTGCGCATAGGCCGCGGCATACACACGCCGGTCGGCTTCCGGCACCGAGTGTTTGGCATCGGCGGCAAAGTCGTTCCAGAAATGCTCAAAGTAAATGCGCTCGCGCCCCTTCACCAAAGCCAGCGGCACCGGGCCGTGGAAATGAAAGTGCCACAGGTCACGCAGCAGCCACACGTCCTGCCATTTGCCGATGCCGGGCAAAAACGCGTCCATCAGCACCACGCGTTCGGTCTCGGCCGGAAACTGCGCCGCATAGGCATAGGCCACCATCAGGCCGATGTCGTGGCCAACGATGCTCGCGCTTTTGACGCCCAGTGACTTCACCAGCTCATGAATGTCCACGGCCATGTTCTTTTTATCGTAGCCGCCCTCGGGTTTGGACGAACCACCGGCGCCGCGCAGGTCCGGCACGATCACCGTGTGGTTTTTGGCCAGCAGCGGCATCAGCGGGTTCCACATGTGGCTGGTTTCGGCATAGCCGTGCAGCAGCACCACCGCCGGGCCGCTGCCGCCCACGCGGTAGTGAATGCGCGTGCCATTGACGTCGGCGGTGCGCGCCGTGAAGCCGGGCACTGCGGCGGCGCGGGGACTTGCCGTAGCGGCGAAGGCGGGTGACGCACCTGCCAGCAGCGCGGCCGATGCGGCACCAAGGGTGGCGGCGCCCGCCAGCAACTGGCGGCGGGTAGAAAGAAGTTCAGTCGAAGCATTCATGGCGATGTCCTGAAGTAAAGTTAAAGTGACTCCACTGTAGAAGTTAGCTTTGCTTGGTGGAAGGCCTGAAAAGTGATTTACTTGTTCAGCTTTTATGAATTAAGTAGGCAAAACCAAGCACCCGGCATACTTTTCCTTCACCCTTGTCCAGCCGGGAGCCCCTATGAAAGTTCAACCCTTACTCTGCGGCTGTGCGGTCGTCGCCTTGTTGCTGGCCGCGCCCATGGCCAGCCGAGCGCAGGAACCGGCGCCCGCGCCGCTTCCCCTGTGGGAGATCGGCGCGGTCGGCCTGGCCATGTCGCAGCAGGCCTACCCGGGCGCATCGCAGAACGTGAGCCGCGGCCTGGCGCTGCCTTACCTGATCTACCGCGGCAAGTACTTACGCGCCGACCGCGAGAGCGTGGGCCTGCGCGCCTTCAGCACGCCGCAGTTTGAACTTGATGTGGGTTTTGCCGCCGCTTTCGGCTCCCGCTCGGACGAAGTGGACGCGCGCCGCGGCATGCCCGACCTGGGCACCCTGGTGGAGTTCGGGCCCCGCCTCAAGTGGCACCTGGGCCAGGGGCCGGCCAATGGCCGCCTGCGGGCCGAGTTTGCGCTGCGCGGCGTGTTTGACCTGGACGACGAGCTCAGCCACAAAGGCATCTCCTTCGAGCCCCGGCTGATCTACGAGTGGCAGGGCAGCGGCGGCTGGCGCTACGGCACCAGCGCCGGCGCGGTGCTGGGCAACCGGCGCCTGGCCGACACGTACTACGGCGTGGCGCCCGCCTATGTCACAGCAGGCCGCCCCGCCTACACGGCCGAAAGCGGGCTGATCAACTGGCGCCTCGGGCTCACGGTGTCGCGCGACGTGACGCCCAAGCTGCGCCTCTTCGGCTTCGCCTGGTTCGACTCCGTTGCAGGCGCCGCCAACCGGGCGAGCCCGCTGGTGCAAAAAACCGCGGGCACCAGCGTCGGCGTGGGCCTGACCTACACCTTCGCACGGTCAGCCACGCTGGTGCGCGACTGAGCCGGCCTTGAACCTCCCGCCGCCCGCCACAATAATCCAAAGCACCGGTGATTCGCCACTGACCACGCACCACCCTTCGCCGGTAACCGCGCAACGGCTACCCCCTACGTCCTGGAACACCACTGTCATGCCGCAACACATCGGAATCGTCGGCTGCTCCGCCGAAGGTGCAGCGCTTTGTTATAAAACCATTTGTATCGAAGGCGTGCAACTGCTCGGCCCGCACGCCCACCCTGAGGTGTCGATGCACACCCACTCGCTGGCCGACTACGTGACTTGCCTCGACGCAGGCGACATGAAAGGCGTGGGCGAGTTGATGCTGTCCTCGGCCCGCAAGCTCGCCGCGGCTGGTGCCGACTTCCTGATCTGCCCCGACAACACCATCCACCAGGCGCTGCCCCACGTCGAGCCGCGCTCGCCGCTGCCCTGGCTGCACATCGCTGAAGTCGTTGCCGCAGAAGCCGCCCGGCGCGGCTTTCACCGCATCGGCATCACCGGCACCCGCTGGCTCGTCGACAGCGAGGTTTATCCAGACAAGCTCACCGCGCGCGGACTGGCCTATACGCGCCCGAGCGATGCGGAACGCGACAAGACCAACCGCATCATCATGGACGAGCTGGTGTACGGCGTCTTCAAGCCCGAGGCGGTTGCCTGCTTTCAGCGGGTGATCGGGCGAATGAAAGAAGAAGGCTGCGACGCCGTCGTCCTCGGCTGCACCGAGATCCCGCTGATCATGAACGACACCAACTCGCCGCTGCCGACGCTCGACTCCACGCGCCTGCTCGCGCGAGCGGCGTTGCGCCGGGCGGTGCTGGGCGCAGCTGCGCCGGCGTAATTGGCCATGAGGCACCCTCCCCCGCTGGGGGAGGGTTGGGGTGGGGGCCTGCGGCGACCGAGTCAGCACGGCGGCCCGACGCCTACGCCGTGAGCCCCCATCCCGGCCTTCCCCCAGCGGGGGAAGGAGATGAGAGGGAGGTAGCGCCCACGCTGTGGAACACCGCGCCGGGCTGATGGTCGATACGCCAACAGCCGCATTAGCCAACATTAGCCAACATTCGCCAACATTTTCAGCGCGGCTGCTTCGTCACAAAACCAATCATCAGCCCCTTGGCCGTCACCGTGATCGTGCCCGGCTCCAGCCCCAGGCCGTCGGCCAGCATCAAGTCCTGCGGCCTGAGCTTGTGCACCACCACTTCCAGCAAGGTCTGGTTGGCGAGGGCCGGCGCATAAGCCTCCAGCAGTGCAGCCGGGCCAGGCGGCAGGCCCGACAGGCGCAGTGAATTGACGCGCAGCTGATGCGCGCGTATCGACTGGTCGCTGGCCTCATAACGCAGCGCAAAATCCACGTCGAACGTGCCGGTAGAGTTACGCGCCAGGGCGGGGCCGGCCGCGTCGATCACTATCTCGGTGCCCAGACGGTTCTGCTCGGGCTGCAAGCGCAGGCGCGGCGTCTGCAGGGTCAGGTCCAGCAGGCCACCCATCGCGTAACGCCGCGGGAACCGCTGCGCCACAGCCTCCTGCAATTGCTCGCTGGATACCGTGTAGCTCGGCTGGGCGTGCGCATCCGGCCATGTCAACAAACCGGCTCCGCCTAACGCTGTCCAGATAGCCAAAGTCAGCAACAGTCTTCGTTTCATCGATGCCTTTCGTTGATTCATTGTGGCCCGGCTCGGTGCGCACATGCGTTGGCGCAAGGCAATGCCCGGTTCAAAAATTCGGTTGTTTTCTGCGAAGGCGTCACGCCCCTACGTTGCCCCCTATCTTGTAACGCACAGACCTTGTTCTGCGAGACGATGGCCACGGCAACGTTTAGAAAAAGCACGCATTCGTAAAAGGATGCATTGATAAAGCCCACCCAAAGACGCGCTGAATGTAAAGCCAAGGTATGGGATGCAACGTTGTGTGAGGCTAGTCAACAGTGTGCCGAGGCGCGCCGTTGAGCACCAGGCCATGTGAAATCAATGTGATTTGACAAACCGTATTCAAAAAGGACCTTCATGAACAAGTTACTCGCTACCCTGATGACCACCCTGATTGCCGGCGCTGCATTTGCACAGACGCCTGCGCCCGTGGCGCCTGCCACCCCGGCCGTCGTCAAGGCAGAAGCCAAGGCCGACAAGTCCGTGGCTGCGGCTGTGACCAGCGAAGCCAAGGTAGACGCCAAGGCTGACGTCAAGGTTGAAAAGGCAGAAACCAACGCTGCTGAAAAGAAAACCAAAGCCCTGACCAAATCCGCAACGACCAAAGCCAAGGCGCACGCCAAAGCCGACAAGGCCGACGCTGAAGACAAAACCAAGACCACCGCCAAAGCTGAAAAAACCGATGCCAAGGCCGATGTCAAAGCCGACAAGGCCGTCATCAAAGCCGACACCAAGGTAGACACCGTGCGCATCAAGGCCGCGGCCGACAAGGCCACCGCCGGTGCCGAAACCACTGCAGTCAAGGCAGAAGCCAAGGCCGACGTGAAAGCGGCTGGCAGCAAGTAATTGCCACGCGACGGCTGCAGGCCGTCTTGCCACCCCTCAAAAAGACAGGCCTCGCCTGTCTTTTTTTATGGGCGTTCTCATTGCGCCTCCAACCCGTCATCCATGCCGCATGGGCATGCCGCGTGGGGCTTAACCTCAACTCAGCCTCAACTCATGTATGGTCAGCGTGATGCGAATCCTTCCCACACTTCTGCTGCTCTCGGCCTCTGCGCTGGCCGGCGCGCAAACCAAGGGCGAGCAGGACGCGCTGGCCCTGGCGATCAGGTCTCAGCACGTCCTGAATGAATATGCAGTCGGGGCCGCTGAGCCCGAGGCCATGAAGTACGTCCAGCGCCTGAGATTAACCAGGGCCGCCCTGGATGCACAACGCAAGCAATGGCCCATCGTGGCCAGTGGCCCCAGCCCGTGGGACAAATTCCGCGCCTGCAAAACCGCCCTCGAACAGGCGTCACACGTCGCCGGGCTTTCCGGCACAAAGGCCGTCAGCACGCTGGATGACAAAGTCTTTCATACCGAGAAAGGCAAGCTGCAGCAACTTCGCTCGGAGTGCGACGAGGCCGTCAAGCGCGGCGGGCTGGCACGATAAGGCAGGGCCGTCTGCTTCATTATTGATGTTTCCGTAACTCATGACACCACACCGTTCGCCCTGAGCCTGTCGAAGTGGCGAAGCCCTTCGACAGGCTCAGGGCGAACGGTAGCGAAGTGCCTGTCAAGATTTATGAAAGTCTCAATAGCAATGCCCGGCATCGGGCTCGCCCCGGACTTGGATCCGGGGTCCGGGATGACGGATTTCTGCCAGTGCTACTCTGGAAACCGCACCACCGGGCCTGTCGCCTTTTGGCCTGGGGGCACATAGGCAGGCGCTGGCGCACCGCCCGGCCCCAGCGAGCGGGTGTAGGCGTAGATGGCTTTGAGATCACTGTCGGTCATCGCACGCACGTTGAACCACGGCATGGGAGGGCGCGGCTTCATCGTTCGCGCATGGGCCAGCCATTCCTTCTGGGTCATGCCCGCCAGGAGAAGCCGGAGATTTGACGGATAGGTCGTTCCCCAAGGTCCGGCCCACCCCAGCGTGTCACCGGTCAGCCAGAGCTTCTCGTCGACCTTGCCCTCCTTGGCGCCGTACCCAGGCGTGTGGCAGTCATTGCAGCCGGCGGTTTCAATCAGGTAGCGGCCCCGGCTGATCTCGTCGCCCTTGCCGGCGGCCATTGCCGATGCTGCCAGCGCCGCCCAGCCGAACGATACGAGGAAGACAGCGCGTGCCAGGCGTGTCCCTGGTGTGGAAATGTTGATGGCGGGAGTTTTCATTGCCGATCTCCTCAGGACACTTTCGCGCCCAGCTGTTGCTGGATGGCCGACAAATCGCACCACACATTCTCGCGGCTGATCTTGTCGCCGCTGAACTCGAACACATGCAGCAGACGGAAGCTGACAGGCCCTTTCCTGCCGGCGCAGCCGAACAGCCGGCCATCCTCAACGTGGCCGTTCCAGATGGCCTCGTCCACGACGAAGCCGTCACCATAGAGGCGGCGCACAGGCGTGACGCCCTCGCCCTTCAGATCGCCGAACAAGGTGACGTAAAACTCGCGGATTTTCCCGGCGTCGCGAACGATGCCGTACGGGGACGGGACCACATGGTGTTCGGCGCCCGGGGCCAGGCTGGCCAGGACGCCCTCGACATCGTCCGTGGCCTCGAACATGAAGTGCGTATCAATGAGGCGGTCAACCTCGGCTGGAGTAAGTGACATGGTAAGCATCCCTTCATCTAGGTTGGAGTTGCGTCCCTTCATGAGACAAGAGTATCATAACGCGTCATGTTAGACTGTCAAGTCATCTTGAGACAAAAGTATCGTAACGAGCCTATGATCAAACAACCCAGCGATCCACGCGCCAACCAGAAAGAGCGCACCCGCTCGGCGGTGGTTGCCGCGGCCACCCAGTTGCTGAGAGACGGCGCGCAGCCTACCGTCGCCGAAGCTGCGGAGCTGGCCAAAGTGTCCCGCGCAACGGCCTACCGTTATTTCCCGACTCAGGAAGCCCTGCTGGTGGAGGTCGCCCAGGTCAACCCGGCGGCGGAGCCCGTTGAGCGCTGGCTGGCAAGCCTGGAAGGAGGTGAGCCGGTGGACAGGCTGCGCGGACTGCTGGGCACTTTCAACGGCGTGGTTCTGACCGAGGAGATCGCGCTGCGCACCGGCCTGCGCGTGTATCTCGACACCTGGCTGGAAAGCCGCCGGCGCGGCGAGGCACCCGCCGCCGTCAGAGAAGGCAGGCGCACCCGATGGCTCGACGAGGCGCTGGAGCCCGTTCGGCAGCAGTTGCGCCCCGCGCAGTGGCGCCGTGTGCGATCGGCGCTGGCCCTGACCTTGGGCATGGAAGCGCTGGTCGTCATGAAAGACGTCTGCAACCTTTCAGACGAGGAGGCACTGGCAACGCTGGAGTGGGCTGCGCAGGCACTCCTGCGGGCCGGGCTGGAGAATGCGGCCGGCAAGCCCGCTGCGCGCAGAGGATAAGTGGGGCCAAACGGGCGGCGTCTACCGCCCCACCACCGACCAACCCGCCTTGAGGTTGGCCTTGTCGTTCTCATACTCCCACGCGGTGCCGCAGCGGTCACAGCGGTAGCTGGTGATGGTGACCAAGTGGCCACCGCGCTTTTCCTGGCGGTTGCCGCCCTGCACCAGTTCGGGGTGCCCGGGGGATTTGCGCCAGTTGCGCTGGATGCCGGCACATGAATCGCACAGATCCATCTTCTGTCGGTTCAGGTCTTCGGTCATGGTGCTGCTCTTTGGGTTGGTGATGGCTGGCCGATTTGCCAGTTAGCCGTGGGCGGAAGCACCGTAGCGCCCAAGCCCTCTTTAACCAGGGATTGGCGATCGCCGCGCCCGCGCAAACACCGGACGCGATCGTGCAGCGGCTGAACCAGGACATCCAGCACGTCTTTGCGCGAGCCCGGGAGAGCGATCTTGCAGCATCCCGCCCTGTCAGAAGTCGTGCCGCAGGCCGATGCCGAAGACGCGCTTGTCCATATGGGGCTTGCTGGAGTCGAATTTGTCATGGTCGTAGAAGGCCTGGAACTCGCTGCGCTTCGACAGCGCGTAGGTGTAGGCTAGCTGCTGCTTCGGGCGGTCGGCCGTGAGTGAGGTCTGCACGTCGCGGTTCATGACGTTGAGCACCACGGCGTGCGCGTTGTGCATGAACTTGACGCCCAGGAGCCAGTAGTCCACGTTGCGCCGGCTGGCGCGCGTGTTCGCATAGGTATCACGCCCCACCAGGACATAAGGCGCGACCCAGCCGACGTCGTAGCGCACGCCGGTCTGCCATTTTTTGGAAAACTCGTTGGGCAGGAGTCCGCCTGGGCGGGAATCGCGACCATGGCTGACGCCGGTTCGCCAGGGGCCGTTCGCGTAAGTCACGCCCACGTCGAGCGACCTGGCGCCGTTTTCCATGTTCACATTGTCTGGCGGGCCGCGCAGGTAGTAGCGTGCGCGAACGACGAAGTCGGCCATGTTCGGACTGACGTAGCCGATCGCATTTGACGTCCGGTTTCGCAAGTTCAGGTAGTTGGGGCCGATCTGGGTGGCTCCGGCATCATTGGGTGCCAGGTTGATGATCGACAAGGCTTGCGAAAAAATGGGCGAGCCGACCGACGTGCCCGAGTCCAGGCGCCCCAGCGCCAAAGTGCCGAAGCCCCCTTTCAACCCGACATAGCTGTGCCGGTATTGCGGGAGCGTGGCGGCACCCGAGGAAGTGTCGAAGCCCATCTCCAGACCGAACTGGGCGGACAAGCCTTCGCCAAGGTCCTCGCTGCCCCGGAATCCCAGTTTCGATCCGTTTTCTTCCAGGTCGAGCTTGGTTGCACCATTCCCGGCCTTCGTGTGATTGAGCGAGGTGATGACCCTGCCGTAGATCTGCACGGGGGATTGCGCAGCGACCGGCAGGATGGTGCCGGCTAGCAGCATGAGGCCGATTGCACCCGAAAAAAGTTGGTTTCTCACTACTTTTGCACTTCATGTTGTTGTGAAGGAATTTTCAGATTCGCCATGGACGCGCACAACGACGCTCCTATCTCTATAGCAACAAAGAGAACAATCAGGCGACTTTTCGCGGCGGCTGGTGCCGCGCTTGAGCTGTTCGGCCGCCAGGTGGTGGGTTGGTCACGATCTCGGTGCAGGGATACGGAATCCAGGGGCTGGGGCAAGGTCAGCGCATAGCAACAAACGCAACAATCGCTGCGCTTTAAGCGTTGCCTGGCGCAAAGGCGCAGATCACACTTGCCTCTAATCAATCACCACCAGAGGATCCACGTGACGAATGCGAATTTCAACCTTGGCCGCTACCTGTTCGATGGCAAGATTGTTATCGGACGCCCCGATAGCGGCTTCATCGACATCGTCAGCGAGAGCGACGATCTTCCGCGCGTGCTGGCCTCGCCGGAATCCACCGCCGTTGCAATCAGGCGGATCCCGGTCGGCAGTGCCAGGATGCTGGCGCCGCTCGATCCGCGCGCCCGCGTCTTCGCCATCGCCATCAACTACCACGCCCACGGCGCCGAAGCCAAGGCGCTGCCGCCCTCGCGGCCCCTGATGTTCTATAAAGCGCCTTCGAACTTTGTGGGCCATGGCGATACCCTCAACCCGAACAAGCAGCTCACCGCCAAGTTCGACTACGAGGGCGAAATCGCTGTGGTCATAGGCCGCACTTGCAAGAACGCGACGCTAGAGAATGCCCTGAGCTTCGTGGTCGGCGTCTGCGCCTTCGACGACGGCAGTGCGCGCGACATCAGCAAAGTCGCGCTCGGAAATCCCGATACCGCGACAGTCTTCTGGCCTGACTGGACCGCCAACAAGGGCCTTGATGGCGGCTCCGCGCTGGGCCCCACCATTACTTGCGGACCGGACATCCTCACGGCGCTGCGCGAGCGCAGCCTGACGATCACCACACGGCTCAACGGTGAGCAGGTGCAGAGCGAGAGCATGAAGGAGATGATCTTCTCGACCGAGCAGATCATCGCCACGCTGTCCTCTTACATGACCCTGTTGCCCGGCGACGTCATCGCCACCGGAACCCCTGCGGGCGTCGGCGTGGCCCGCAACCGTTTTCTGACCACCGGTGACCAGTTGGAGGTCCAGGTCAGCGGCCTCGACGCGCTGCGCGTCAAGGTAGGCTGAGGCACCCAGGAGCGGAGGCAAGAACATGCTCAACAAACGAGACATCCTGAAGGCCGCAGGCGCCTTGCCGCTCGCGTGGTCTGGCGTTGCGCCCCTGACTGCGTCTGCGCAGAGCCACGGCTATCCCACCAAACCGGTCACCCTCGTGTTGGCGTTCGGGCCCGGCAATGCAGCGGACACCATTGGACGCTTGGTTGCCCATCATCTGAGCGGCTTCCTGGGGCAGCAGGTCATCATCGAGAACCGTCCGGGCGCTGGTGGCGTGGGTGCAGTCAAACAGGTTGCAGGAGCGAAGCCGGACGGCCAGACCTTGCTTTACATCGGCGCCGGGGTGGCTATCAGCCAGGCCTTGTTCAAACCCCAGCCCTACGACATGCTGGAGAGCTTCGCGCCGGTATGCACCGTCAGCAGCAATGACGTCCTTCTTCTGGTGCGCAAGGACTCCCGATTCGCCCGGATGGAAGACTTCATCCGCGAAGCCAGGGAGAAAAAAGGCGGTTTGATGGTCGGGGTCAGCCTGCTGGGTACCACCCAGCACTTGAGTGCGGAGCTCTTCAAGCTGCGCGCCAAGGTCGACTTCACCATCGTGCCTTTCAAGACGGCCTCCGCAGTGACCACCGCCCTGTCCGCAGGGGACATCGACCTCGCGTTCGAGTACGTTCCACCAGCGCTGGCTCAGATCAGGACCGGCCAGCTCAGGGCCCTGGCCATCGCCAATGCGAAGCGCTCCGAGGTTCTTCCCGATGTCCCGACAGTCGCCGAGCAGGGCGTCAGCGAATTCAATGTGTCGTCCTGGGGCATGTTCGTTGCGCCGGCGCAGACACCCGGCCCCATAGTCCAGCGCCTGAACCAGGAAGTGCTTCGGGCTCTGCGCCAGCCGGACGTGGTGAAGCGCTTTGCGGACATGGGCATCAGAGCGCCCGGGGGAACACCGGCGCAGGCGCGCGAACTGATGGCGAGCGAGATCGTCCGATGGGCCCATGTGGTCAATGAATCAAAAATCTCCCTGAAGTAAAGAGCATTGCCCTGCCGCGGCACAACATCACAAACATCACAAACAACACGAGTACCACCATGACAAACGCAGCATCGAATCGCCCGGGCCAGGATGACATCCAGAACCCGTCCATGGAACAGGATCGTCACCAGCAGTTGGTCGCCCGGATGGGTCAACTGGCCGAGACTTCGGCCGGCACCCCCATGGGCCAGCTACTGCGCAAATTCTGGCATCCCATCGCTCTTTCCAGGAGCGTCGCCCCTGGGCAGGCCCGTGAAGTTCGCCTGCTGGGCGAGGACCTGGCGCTTTACCGCGGCGAGGGCGGCAGCGCCCACCTGCTGGCCAATCGCTGCGCTCACCGGCTGACCAAGCTGCATACCGGCTGGGTCCAGGGGGACGAGCTGCGCTGCATGTACCACGGCTGGAAATACGACGCCCGCGGCCAGTGTGTCGAGCGGCCGGCCGAGAGGCCCGGCAGCCACGCAAGCATCCGCGTGACGGCGTATCCCGTCCACGAGTACTGCGGCATCATCTTTGCCTACTTGGGAGAGGGTGAGCCGCCGGTGTTCGACCTGCCGCGCAAGCCCAAGTTCGAGGAGCCTGGTGTCATGCTGTTCCCGCGCCAGGAAATCTGGCCTTGCAACTGGCTCCAGCATGCGGAAAACTCCCTGGATGCCGTGCACGTGAGCTTTGCCCATCAGATGGGCAAGGTCGGGGTCTTCGGCGATGCCATCACCAGCGATATCCCAACGTTGAAATATGAAGAAACTTCCGCCGGCATCCAGCAGACCGCCGTGCGTGCTTCCAACGGCCAGTCCCAGGTCCGGGTGAGCGACTGGACTTTCCCCTATGGCAACCACGTTGCCATGCCCGCGGTGTACGCAGGCGGACCGTGGATGGAAAGCGCGAACTGGATGGTGCCCATTGATGACACGCACACCCTGCGGGTCTCGCTGCGCGCAGCGCCGTCGACCACCCCCGAGGCCGATACCAAGCTCCAGGAGTATTTCGACGGCTGCGAGGACTACTGCGCCACAGACCACCACGACGAGCTGTTCGCCGGAAACTACCCGGACGATCCTCTGGTGCGTCTGACCAGCGCCCAGGACTACGTGGCACTCATAGGCCAGGGCGCGATCGCCGACCGCGTGCACGAGCGGCTCGGCGCGTCCGACCTGGGCATCGCGATGCTGCGCCGGATTATCGCGCGCGAGCTGGAGGCGATCCGCACAGGGGCGCCGACCAAGGAATGGTGCCGCATCAACCAGGCGTCCACGCTCATTGAGCACACGGCGGCAAAAGCCACTGCCTGAGGAAACAAGCCTGTACTCACAGCGCGGGTAAGCGCCGGATCTTCTCCATTGTGCAGTTCGCTGCGCTAGTCGAGCTGCACCGTGCCCGCCTGTGAGGCAGGCTTTTTACTGCAACGAGAGGTTCCCATGAACGGCGCTGAAAAGCTTGTCCACACGCGCATCGACAACCCTGTCGATGTGTGCTTTACGAACCCTGACACCTCGGAGATGCACTTTGTCGATGCGCTTGACAAGGAGGTCACCTCACATGGAGCTTTCCGTATGCAACGTCTCGACCTGCTCGGTGTACAAGCCTTTATCAGCATCGCCGAGGCCGGCAGCTTCAATGTGGCCGCGCACCATCTGTACATTTCTCCGACTGCGCTGACGCGCCGGCTGCAGAAGCTGGAGGCCGCATTGGGGCTGCCGCTGATCGAGCGCACCACGCGGTCGATGACGGTGACGCGCGTCGGCATGGAGTTCCTGCCCAAGGCCATCCGCATTGTGCGCGAGCTGGCCAGCGCTCTGGACGAATTGAAAATCAAGGCCACGCAGGATTCCGAGGAGGTCGTCATCGGCTGCCCTGCCAACGATCGCGGCCAGCCGACTCGCGGGCATTACGCGCGAGTGTGGTCGGCGCTACCCAAACAATAACATCCAGGTTCTCGACCGTTCCGTCACCGAGATCCGCGAGGCGATGCTGCGCGGCGAGGTCGACTTTGCGATCTCGGTCCTCGTCTCCCTCCACCGCGAGATCACAAGCGAGCGGCTGTTCACCGAACCCATGGTGGCCGCCTGCCCCATCCGTCACAGCCTGGCCGCGCAGAGCTCGCTGAAATGGAAAGACTTGGAGGGCGAACCACTGGTCGCCATCGGCGCCTTGAGTGGCAACCGCCTTCTCACGGAGCAAGTTATTTCGTCCAGGCCACTGAAGCTGCGCTTCGCCTTCGAGGTGCGGCACCCAGGAGGCCGTGCAGGTCTACAACCAGGAAAGACCGCACCCATTCCTACAATTGAAAACGCCCGATGAGGTTCATCGGGCGTTTCTGGCCGGATGGGTCACCCGGATTGGTAAACGTTTAACGCGCCATTTGGGGAGGACTTGCCTTATCTGTTGGAGCCGATCGAAATTGTGCCAAGAACTTGATAGCACCCTTCAAGCCCATCTCAGCGAACGGCCGCAGTTCCGTCAGCGTTGGGGCCGCATTCTCGGCCAGGAGTTTCCGGATGGCTACGTGATCGCTTGGACTGTTGATGGATTCGCCATAAACCAGCTGACTGTTCCGCCAGCCAAGCACGCTGAACGAGTTCGACTCAACAGAACCCGTAAGCAGCCATTCCTCCACACGGTCGACCCGGCCGGCCATCTGAAGCCGAACGCCGGCTTGCAGGGTCCAGAACCACGGAACATCCGGTACGGGCACGGGAGTGCCTGCAATGGTTGCTGCGACTCGCCGCGCATGGTCGGCGGCATTGCCGATGGATTCCAGCCGCGTGGCGCCCCCTTCATCATCCAGGAAGCGCGCGCAGTCGCCGATCGCGAAGATGTCCGGATCCTTGGTGCGCAGGGTGCTGTCTACGACGATTCCGTTGTCAAAATCGAGGCCGAAATCTGTCACCCATCCGCCATTTGCGAGGGCGCCAACACCCAGCACCACCAGGTCTGCCTCCACGTGTGACCCATCCGATAGGTTGACCCGCGAAACTCGACCTGATTGGCCGGTTACTTCCTGAACCGCTGCGTTGAAACGGAAATCCGTGCCGCCCTCTTCGTGCCGGGCGCGCATGTAAGCTGACGTGAACTCGCTCGCGGTTCTGGGCATCGGGCGTCCCGCAGTCTCTATGACCGTTACGTGAACCCCGCGTTTTGCCACGGATGACGCGATTTCCAGTCCGATGAAACCAGCACCGATGACGCCCACGCTGGTGGCGGACGCAAGGTCGTCTCTGAGCGCGCTGGCCTGCTCGAGCGTGTGCAGGTGATGCATGCCAGCCAGTGTGGCGCTCGAAAGCCGGAGTTGTCGCGGACTGGAGCCAAGAGCCAGCACGAGCGTCGAATATTCGAGGCTTCCATTGCTGGTCTCCACGACCTTTCGATCCCTGTCGATGCTCAACACTTCGCAGTTAAGCATCAGCTCGATATTGGCGCCTGAGAAAGCGTCATGGCCACGTAACGCAAGCTCCGCCGGACCGCCGGACCCGTTGATCCACGATTTGGACATGGGGGGACGCTCGTAGGGGACAAAGCCACTTTTGTCCAGCACAGTGATGGGCCCTGTGTAACCACGCTCGCGCAGGCCGAATGCGACGTCGACGCCACCATGCCCACCTCCGACGATAAGGACGCGGCTCATCGCTGAAACTTGGGAAGATGAATGACCATGTTCTCATGCTCCGGCTTGACGATGATCGCGCACGACAGTCGGCTGTTGGGCAGTCGATCAGATGCCGTGGCTTCGAGCATTTCGTCTTCATCGACGGATATCTCTGGAAGAGTATTGAGAAACTCTTCGGCAACGTAGATATGGCATGTCGCGCACATCTGCTGGCCACCACATTCGGCATAGATACCCGAGACCCCGTTGAGCTGCGCGGATTTCATCAGGCTGGTGCCAACCGTGCAATCGATGGTTTTCGACTTGCCGCTGGCATCTATAAAAATCACGTTAGGCATAATATTTCACTTCCATGAAGTTAATTACTCCGCACCATCGCGCGGCAGTAGTTTCAGCGCCAGCTTTGGGCATCGGCGAACGGCCAGCTTGACACGCTCGAGCATTTCCGGCGCTTCAGGCTGAGAGACAATGCGCACGACGTCATCGTCCTCAGCGGGCTGAAAGATCGATTTTTCGATGCGCTGGCACACCCCATACCCGTCGCAAATCTCGGGGTCGACGGTAACCGTCCATTTTTGCTCGGTCATATATTCCTCCTGCTCCGATTCAACGCGAAAGACGCACTTTCATGTGCTTGAAGCCATTCGACTGCAGTGACCGTTCGCGAACAGGGTCTGCAATAACCTCCGCATTGGGAAAGCGGGCAAACAACTCCTGGAACAGCACCCAGATTTCACGGCGTGCAATGTGCGCCCCCATGCAAAAGTGGGGTCCACCTGCACCGAAGCTCTGGTGCAGATTGATGTCTCGCGTGATGTCGAATTTGAACGGATCTGTGAAGAGGCGTGGATCGCGGTTCGCCGCGATAAACCACATGCTGATCTTCTGCCCCTTCTTCATCTGGACGCCTTTGAAGTCGATGTCTCGGGTCAGAACACGACCCTGATGCTTGAGCGGAGTCGCCCAGCGAATGACCTCTTCTGCCATCGTCCTTTCGAGCCCCATAGGGTCGCTGATGAACAGGCGGCGCTGGTCCGGGAACTGCGAGAACGCCAGCATCCCGTGCGAAAGCGCTGAACGCGTCGTGCCACTGCCGGCAGAGATCATCAGACCAAAATATCCGCCCAACTCTTCCTTGTCGATCGGTTTACCGTCGACCTGAACCTGAGCCAGTTCTGAAATCAGATCTTCCTTGGGGTCGAGCAAACGCTTTGCTGCGAGATTGACGCCGTATTCGCGAAGTTCATTGACGGCTTGCTGTGGAATCTCCGGTTTGCCGGCATATTCAGGTTCATGCTCGGAGCGGCCTATCGTCGACAACTTAAGCAGATGCCGCCGGTCTGCGGGGTCGACGCCAACCAGGTCGCAGATGATCTCGAAAGGAAGAATCGCCGCCAAATCGTCGACAAAATCGATTTCCTGTCCTTCGGACAGTTGAGATACCAGCCGGCGAGCGTGCTCCCGCACGGAACCCTCTAGACTGCCCACCTGGCGCGGCGTAAACGCCTTGCTCACGCGTTTGCGGTTGACTGTATGGTTGGGCGGATCGAGTTCGATCAACGCGCCCGTGCCAGGCCGGATCTTGGTGCCGGCATCATGGTACACACGCACACCATATTTGCTGCTGAATGCTTCCCAGTCCTTGTCAACTTCGGCGATGTCTTCATGGTCAAGGAGTGCCCAAAAGCCCTTGCCTGCCTCTGGATGCTCGTGCCACGAAATCGGCCGTTCCTTGCGTAACATCGCGAGCGCGCCATAGAAGTCATCTCTAAGCCAGAAGTCGGGATCCCCGAGATTGATGTCGTCGAGGCTTAAAGTCGTTTGCGGTTCGGAACCTTGTACTAGCATTTTCATTTCCTTTTTTAACGCCATCGATGCCGCGTTAACCGCCTCGGCGGTCAATCAGGCCTTTGACGAACTGGTCAAGCAGATCTTGGGGGATTTGCAGCAAAGCCGCTGTGTCTGCCAATGTCGGGTCTGCTTTCTTCTTCATTGGCATACCTGATCTTTCTAAACATCGTGTAATACAACACACACAAAACTCCCGACTGGCTCAGAATGGGCGGCGCAAGTTTTTTTTCGCCCTTGCGCTCAAACGCGCGCGGTCCGTTGCAGCACCGTTTTGGTGGAGGTGTAAGCCTCCAGGCTTTGCGGTCCACCTTCGCGTCCGATACCGCTTTCCTTGACTCCGCCAAAAGGCGTGTCGGTGCCGGGCATGCCGAAGTGGTTGATCGACAGGGAACCGCACTCCAATTCACGCGCCAGACGCTCGGCCTCTTCCAGCGAATTGGTGAAGGCATAGGCAGAAAGGCCTACGGACAGGCTGTTGGCGAGCGCGATGGCTTCGTCCAGGTTGTCGACCGGAACGCACAGCGCCAGGGGGCCAAAGGGTTCGGTGGACATTGCCTTGGCCTGCGCCGGCACGTCGGCGAGCACGGTCGGTGCGTAGAAGAAGCCACGTTCGCCCACGCGCTTGCCACCGGCAGCGACGCGTGCGCCACAGGCCACGGCGTCCTGCACCAGGGCGTCAATGGCTTGGAGGCGCCGGTCATTGATCAGCGGCCCCATTTGCACGCCGGACTCGAAACCATCGCCCACGCGCATTTCGCTCGCGACCTTGGCAAAGGCCTCGACGAAAGCGGCATAGGACTTGCGGTGAATGATGAAGCGCGTCGGCGAAGCACAGACCTGCCCTGCCAGGCGCATTTTTGCGCTCCCAGCGAGTCGGCCCAGCGCCGCCGCATCCACGTCAGCGCCGATCAGCACCGGTGCATGACCGCCCAGCTCCATCAGCACGGGCTTCATGACGGCAGCGGCCAGCTGGGTGAGGTGCTTGCCGACGGCCACCGAGCCGGTGAAAGTCACCATGCGGATGACCGGCGAGGCGATCAGCGTCGAGGAAATCACGGCGGGATTGCCGAAAACGAGATTCAGCACGCCGGGCGGCAGGCCGGCATCGATGAAGCATTGCACGATGGCGCAGGCAGTGCCCGGGGTTTCCTCAGCGGCCTTGATGATCACCGAGCAGCCCGCGGCGAGCGCGCCGCTGATCTTGCGCGCCGGAGAGCCGAGCGGCACATTCCAGGGGGTGAAGGCAGCCACGGGCCCTATGGGGAACTTCAGAATCATCTGCTGCATTTGCGGCCCGGCCGGAACCATGCTGCCGTAGAGGCGCTGAGCCTCCGCCGCATCCCATTCAATGAAGGCTGTGGCACGCACCACTTCATTGCGTGCGTCGGCGATGGGCTTGCCTTGCTCCCGTGTGATGATTTGTGCGATAGCCTCCGCACGCTCGCGCACCAGTGCGCAAGCCCGCAGCATCACCTGGGCCCGCTGCAGCGGCGGTGTGTCGCGCCAGACGCGGAAGCCTCGCTCCGCAGCGGATAGCGCGAGCGCGAGATCCCCGGACGTCGCGCCCGGTACGCTGCCAAGGGCAATCTCGTTGCTCGGATTGACGACCTCGGTACAGGCGGGGCGGTCGTAAATCCATTGGCCGTCGATATGCAGCCCGATACGCGGATAGGTCGAATCCATGATGCTTTCTTTCGCAGTTGTGGAGACGAGTATTGCTACCGCCCGCAAGCATTGCAAGGATCCAGTTCGATCGATTGTCTGGTTTGTTTCGGTTTGGCGCCACTCTCGGAACCTTTTCCGCGAATTCCTGATTGACGATGAATGAAGGAAGGAATCCAGGATGCGAAGGCCTGTTCGTTGGCCTTGAAAGCCCAGTCAGATCGGCTGGTCTGAGACGTTTCCTGTAGTCATTCGAAACCCACCCGCCCTTCACCATCTGCGCTGACGCTGACGCTGACGCTGACGCGGCAAAATACTCCCGATGCTGGATTGCGTCCCTGAGGGCAGACAGTGGGGCCGGTGAAATTGGCATGACCGTTGTCGGTCATCACCTGGGCAACGCGCACGCCCAAAGCCTTGTAGTGGCGCTAGGCAGCCAGCAGGAAAGCGCAGGCGCTGGTGGCTTTCTCATCGGCCAGCAGCAGGCCGAAGCCCACCCGAGGCGTGTTCGGGATCCGGTCGCCCGTGACGCGGTGGGCCGGCTTGTCAAGGCGGTGCGGTTTCTTGGTGTCCATGTGCCGCAGCTCACCGGGGCTGCTACGCTTCAATAGCGCCTGACGGGCACGGCGCTCCTGGACAGGCCCACTCGCGCGGCTATGTGCTCATGGCTCAGCGCTGGTTGCGCCGCAAAGCCACAGCCCGCTCGATCTTTGGGCGTCATGGAGGCATTCTTGTGGATGTTCATCCGGGGAGTCCTGAAGGGGTTTGGGAGATGTCAGAACCTCCCTCTTCCTTCACCTCGGGTGAACAACCCCTTGGGCAACTACACCTGGCCCTAGATCATGCCTTGCTCCTTCAGCACCGCCCCCCAGCGTTTGTACTCGCTCGCGGCGAACGCCTGGAACTCAGCGGGCCCTTTCATCGACGACACGATGTTGGCGGATTGACTGAATTGCGCCTTAACGTCGTCGCGGGCGAGGATCTTCATCAGCGCGGCATTGACCTTGTTGATGACGTCCGGGGGCGTCTTCGCGGGCGCAAATACGCCGAGCCAGTTGTAGGCGACCAAGCCCGGATAGCTCTCGTTGGCTGCGGGAATGTTCGGCAACGATGCAAGACGCTTGTCCGAGGTGACCGCCACGATCTTGAGCTTCCCACCCTGATGGAACGGGAGACACGGGCCCAGGTCCGACGCCACGCCATCGATTTGGCCTCCCACCGCGTCGGTGATGGCGGGCCCCATGCCTTTGTAAGGGATGCTGTCGAAATTGCCGCCTGTGAACTTGCCCAGCTGTTTGATCAGCAAATCGAACGACCCCCCGGAGCCGGACTGGCCGAGCGTGACCGGGCGCGTGCGGGACAGCGCGACCAGATCCTTCAGGTTGTCGATCTTCAAGGCCGGATTGATCGCGATGGTCAACGGGTTCTTCGCGACCATGTTGATGCCCACGATATCCCTGAGGGTATTGAACGAATCCCCCGGCATTGTCTGCGGCCCGATGAGGACGCTGGTTGGCGTGGCGATCAGCAGGGTATAGCCATCCGCTGGAGCCTTGGCGACGAACTTCGCACCGATGACGCCCGTGGCACCTGGCTTGTTGTCGATGATGACCGGCACGCCCAGTATTTCCGAAAGCGGCCGCATGAGGGCCCGGGCACCGAAGTCGACGGACCCACCGGGTGGGGCGCCGACGACGAGGCTGATCGGGCGGCTTGGGTAGGTGTCGGCGAATGCCGCGAAGGGAGCGAGGCCGAGGAGCGATCCCCAGGCAAGGAGGTCACGGCGGGAAATTTCCGCAGGCGCACGGGTTGAAACTTGCGCTGTGCTTGCTTCACAGTCGGTCATCATTCGATCAGACATGGTGTCTCCAAAAATATCGCCGTATATCATGCGCCGCACGGCCGATAGCGACACGGCGAAAGTCGTAGCACATTACTTTTTCGCTTACGTTCAGTTCATGGTCATGCCGCCATCGACGACCATGTTTTGACCGGTCAACATGCCGGCATCCGGCCCCGCCAGGTACAGCACCGCGCCAGCGATATCGTCCGGCGCGATGTCGCGCTGCACCAGGCGCTGCAGGCGGATGTCCGCACTTTGCTTTTCACGCGCCGCGCCACCCGCCAGGATGCCATCGCTTTGCGTAAAGCCCGGCGACACGGTGTTGACGCGCACGCCGAACGGTCCGAGTTCGCGCGCCAGGCTGCGCGTCATCGCGGCCACCGCCGCCTTGCTGGCCACGTAATGCAGGAAACCGGCAGTGCCTTTGGACACGACCGCGGAGGCGATATTGACGATGTTGCCGGCGCCCGCTGGCTTCATGTAGCGCGCCGCGGCGCGACAGCAGAACCACACCCCTTCGACGTTGACGTTGAACACCTGCTTCCATTCCTCGGGATCGATTTCCTCGAACGGCTTTTTGGTGAGCGAGGTGTAGATGCCCGCGTTGTTGACCAGGACCGACACGCCGCCGCAATGTTCGGCCGCAAATGCCATCATGGCATCGACCTGCGCGGCATTGCCCACGTTCACATCGAAACCCAGCGCACCGTGGCCCAGCTTTTGCGCCGCGGCTTCGGAACCACGCAGATCGGCAATCACCACACGCTGGCCCAGGGCCGCAAAACGCTCGGCAATCGCGTAGCCGATGCCTTGCGCTGCACCGGTTACCACGACCGCGCCCTTGCTGTCTGTCTTTACATCGTTCATCGGTTCATTCCTTTTCTACTTTCGTGGACGGCCCCGCGCCTCAATGGCTCAGGTTGGAAAACGACTGTAGCGCCCCGTGAAATCGAAGTAAATTGCAATTATTGCAACAGTAGTGTCCGGTTAAAAGGTGAACAAAATCAAATGGTTATCAAGGAGTGGTGATATGGGTTGGGTGCCCGGTCGAACAGACTCAGGCACAGGCCGATGGTGGTCGTGTCCAACGGATAGACGTTCAATGCATCCGACAGCGTCGAGCGGGCAGGTACGCCCTTCAGTCCCATGTGAAAAAGCTTGGCCTGATTGGCCGTCAAGCAAACCTCGAGGGTCCGAGGCTCATCGAAGCAATTCTTTAAGGCGACGCTGAATCAGCCCCGTCAAAGATCCCACACGGGTCGATGACGAGGGAATATGGTTCAAGCGGGCGCTGAACGCGCTTTTTTGTGGCCTTCCGGGTCCGTTTCCTTGGCCTTGCGGGTTTGGTGCATCTCGGGGCCATCGCAAGCCCGTGTGGTTCGAGGGGGAAAGCAGCCGCTTTGCCGCTGTGTTACAACGCGAATATCCTCCCCGCATCGAGGAGGGCTGCTCTTGAATCGCACCGGTGCGGAGGCCGGGCCAAATGAATGACACCCTGGTACGGCTGGCGATCACACAGTCCGAGCTTTTTTCCGACTGGCCCGACGAAGCGATCGCCCGTCTCGTCGCCCACGCCGTGGTGCTGATGGTCGAGCCCGGCACCTGTGTCCATCACACCGGGGACCCGGCCAAGTATCTGACCATCCTCGTTGCGGGCTCGATGCACCTAACCCGGGAAATGTCCTCCGGGCGCACTTTCACGGCGGGGCTCCATCTTGCAGGTGAATTCCACGGGCTGGGGCCGGTTCTTTCCCATGTGCCGCATTTTTTCAACGCGACCTGCAAGGAAAAAACCGTGCTTGTCCGAATCCCCGCCGAACTCCTGCGCGAGATGATCGCCAGCAACGGGCGCTTGTCGTTCTCTCTCTTCGCCGCGCAGGAACGGCGCCATTTTCGGGCCCTGAAGCTCCACGCCAGCGCCGCCGTCGACTCGATCCAGGCCAGGGTGGCGGGCCTGCTGAAATCCATCGATGCCCGCAGCGTGAGCGGGCGCGACGGCTCCGGAGTCAACCTGTCGCAAGATGAAATCGCGACGATGCTGGGCACGCGAAGGCAGGTCGTTAACCGGGCGCTGAGGGACATGGCGGCGGAAGGCGTGATCCGGGTCGAGTACGGCCGGATTTTGATCCTCGACCACGACAAGCTGGGTCAGATGGCGCCGGACTCGAACTAGCTTCATCCACATCGCCCGTTTACAGGTCGAGGGTCAGTTCCGGCGATTTCGCGCGGGAGCAGCAGATGATCATCGTCTTCCCGGAGTTCTTGTCGGCATCGGACAGGACCAGGTCGCGGTGATCCGGAGCGCCATCCAGGACGTTCGTCACGCAGGCCCCGCAGATGCCGCTCATGCAGGAGTGGGGAACATCCACGCCGGCCTTCAGGATCGCGTCGAGAATAGACATGCCGGCACCGACCGGAATCGTTTTGCCGGCCCTCGCCAGCTTCACGGTAAATTCCTGGTCCGTGGCGCCCGCCGGCTGCGGCGCCGCCGGCGCGGCAAAATACTCGCGATGCACCAGGGCAGGGTCCCGCTGCGCGCACGCGGATTCAAATCCTTCCAGCATACGGATGGGGCCGCAGCAGTACACGTGCGCATCGGGCGGGGCTGACGCGACGATGGCCCCAAGGTCAAGCCGCTTGCAGCTCATCCCGCCGTCGTAGTTCATGTGCACCCGGCCCCCCGCCTGCGACGCAAGCAAGGCGATCGGGCCGGCAAACGCCGTGCCTTCGGGCGTTCGCGTTGAATAGTGCAGCGTCCACGGGGCCCCGATCTGCGACAGGCGCTGGACCATGTTCCACAGGGGGGTGATGCCGATGCCGCCGGCGATGAACACCGAATGCGAAGCCGCTTCGTTCAGCGGAAAACTGTCACGCGGCTCGGAGATGGACAGCACCTGCCCGACCCGCAGCTGCTCGTGCATGTAGCGCGAGCCGCCTCTGCCGGATTCGTCGCGGTTCACCGCAATCGCATAGCGATGGCGTTCGCCCGGCGCATTGACCAGTGAATAGCTGCGCACGAGGCCGTTGGGAAGGTGCGCGTCGATGTGGGATCCCGCCGGAGCGCTGGGCCACTGATTTTCGCCCAGCGGCCTGAAATCGAAGCCGAGGATTCCGGAGGCGAGCCATTCGATCGAATGCAGCCTTGCTTGAAGTATGTTCATGAGGACCATTCTTGGCGATGCCAAGGCGTTGGTCCAATCCAGACAGGGCGCAACCGTTTCCAAAGTTGCAATTGGCCGATCGAGCCTGCACAGCGTCCGCGTGCCCCAAACGCCAAAGGCAACAAACAGAACAATTTCCTCACTTCGCCGGTTGCTGGAAGAACGCGCGCAGTCAATACTGCCTCACAGCAGATTCACTTCACGAGGATCAACATGACGAACACCGCTTTCAATCTGGGCCGCTAGGGGTACATCGATGCAGACGCGCGAATTGCTGGCAAGCGAGCTCACGAAACGGGGCAAGGTGATCACAGAAGCAAAGATCTCGTCGAAATGAATATCCATCCATTTCAGCCGATGAATCTGGGTGACGCCCTTCTGGACCGGGAGCACGCAGAGCTGTTCCGTCTGGTGGGGACGCTGCTCGATGCCTCCAGCGACGAGGCGGCTATGGCCTTGGACAGCTTGCGCACCGAGATGCGGGAGCATTTTGGCCGCGAGGACGCGGATCTGCGTCGCCTGGGCGGCAACAACGCCGCGTGTCACCTGGACGAGCACGCCGCAGTCCTGAAGTCCCTGGACGAAGTGCATCTCATCCTCGGCGAAACGGCGACGACACCGGCGACGGCACAGCGACTGGTCTCTAGTTTTTCGCTCGAACTCCTGCGCTGGCTGCCGGAGCATGTGAGTGAAATGGACGCGAACCTGGCGGCGGTCCGCAGCAAGTCCCGATTTGGCGGCGTTCCGGTGACGATGCTGCGGCGCAGGCCGGTCGAGCCGGCTGGCGCCACGGCGGGCGCCGACTAGCGTCCCACCACCGACCAGCCCGCCTTGAGGTTGGCCTTGTCGTTCTCGTACTCCCACGCGGTGCCGCAGCGGTCACAGCGGTACTTGGTGATGGTGACCAGATGGCCGCCGCGCTTTTCTTGCCGGTTGCCGCCCTGCACCAGCTCAGGGTGGCCCGGGGCCTTGCGCCAGTTGCGCTGGATGCCGGCGCATGAATCGCACAGCTCCATCTTCTTCAATTCGTTCTGTCGGTTCAGGTCTTCGGTCATGGTGCTGCTCTTGTCTTGATGTGGGGCGAGGTAGTGTGTTGGGGTCGATTGTCGCTCTTGAGTCGCCCGCGTGGCGGCGTCTGGTTAGACGCTGGTGTGGTGCGCTCGAAGTTCTAGAACTTATGGGGCGCCGGCAGTGTCGGCGTTTGCGGGTGTCGAACTCACGCTCCCGGCCAATACCAGTCGAAGAGCTACCAAAATTAGGTGCCTGAAACTGACCGGCTTGCCAGAGACGCGCCTCTACTTGGCTCAGTTCAAATTCCGCTTTTTTCCTTCCTGACGTCGCGTAAAGGTACGACATGTCAGTTGGTTTCAGCCGGTCGGTGGCTTGCCCGTGAAAACCGCCAATTGAGCGTCGAAAGCACGCTTGTAGGCCGGCCGCGCTTCGCCACGGGCGACATAGGCGGAGAGGTTCGGATATTTCTCCAGTAGACCCGATCCGTTCAACCTGMGCAGCACCGTCACCATCAGCAGGTCRCCKGCGCTGAACGCACCRTCRAGCCAGTCGGCACGCCCGAGCCGACTGGAAAGTTCGCCCAGCCGTACATGGACGCGATCCTCGAGGATAGACAGGCGCTCCCCATACCAGGGTTTGTCGTGCTCCAGGAGCGTGGCGATTCCGCGATCAAGGATCGGCGGCTCCACCGTGTTAAGCGCGGCAAACATCCAGGTGATCGCGCGCGCCCGGGCATTCGCATCGTCAGGCAGCAGGCCCGCATGGCGCTCTGCGATATGGAACACGATCGCCCCCGACTCGAACAGCGCAAGATCACCCTCTTCATAGGTCGGAATCTGCCCGAAAGGATGAAGCGCTCGATGCGCGGGCTCCTTCATCGCCCCGAACGAAACAAGACGAACCTCGTAAGGTTGGCCCACTTCTTCAAGCGCCCAGCGAACGCGCATGTCACGCGCCAGTCCCCTGCCGCGATCGGGCGACCGTTCAAAGGCAGTAATGGTAGGGGTTGTCGGAAGGGTCATGGTGATTTCTCCTTTGCTGGATGTCTCGTTGAGTGCCGGATACGCATTTTTACCGCTCACTTACTAGAACTAGACGTTCGAGATAGGCCTAAATCGACATCCCTGAATTACTTTTTTTTGCCAGTGCTCAAAAATCGGGTAAATCGGTGTCCCGAACGAAACCATTCAGGCAAAAGATCGGCCTCCACTCAAATCAGATTGCCCAATTCCAGACGTTCGTGGCCGGCAGATCAGGGTCGTGATTGACTGTTCGACCCGACGCCGGAAAGCCGACCATTCTTGCCAAGTCTGACGCGGCAGCGGGGCCTGTCAGCGGTGGTCATTCCGGGAGCGCAGGCTGCGCAAACGCTGGTGCGCAGCGTCTTCCTGGTCCACGGGCAACTGCTGCTTGGCATTCAGGTAGTGGTTGGTGAACACATCCAGGTAAGCCTCCAGGGTCTGCGCCGCATGCGTTTCACCGGCCAGCTCCAGGCACAGGGCGGCGACCTCCGAGGTGCAGAAGTGGCTCTGTTCCCCAATCTGGCGCTTCGAGCGGCGCAGCTTGTAGCGAGAGAGTTGCTCGCTCTGCAGGCTGAGCACGGGCAAGTGGTCCAGGTAAGGGCTCTTGCGAAACATCTTGCGCGCCTCGGGCCAGGTGGCATCCAGCAACACAAACAGTGGCTTCTTGGATTCCTTACCCTCCTTGCTATCCTGGGCTTCGACGGGCAGCACCTCCGTCACCACCCGCCCGGCCGCCACAAACTCCCCCGGAAACACCAGATACGGCTGCCACTGCGGGTCGGCCAGCAGGGCCAGCAGCGCAGGGTCCACCTCGGTGCGCGCCCAGCCAAAGGCAAACGTGTCGGCCACCACATCGGCAATCAGCCAGCCCGTGTTGCTGGGCTTGAGCGGCTCGATGTCGGCCATGATCAGGCACACGCCCGCACGCGCAGGCACTGCCGGGCGCAAGGCGCACAGGCAGTGGCTGGGAAGCAGGCGGCAACCGGCACAGCGCTCCCCGCGCGGACCGCCACGGGCCAGAAAGGGTTTGGAGCTGCGCGCCAGGCGCGCGGTGCGCAGGCGGAAGACGGCGTGGGTCATGCTGATGGTTTGGAAGCGGATTTGGTTATGTTGCTGCTCTTGATGTTGGTGCTGGCTGGTCTTTTTTGCCATTCATCCGTTGGTGAACCACCGTATCGGTCAAGGCCTCTTCAACGAGGGATTGGAGTTGAGCGGTGGCTTCACGCCGGGTTGGGGTTAATTGTCGCCCCGTGGTCGCCAAACTGGATTTCGCTACCTCCCCACACAGGCACGCGTCGGCTCGCCACAGTGAGGTTTATCCGAGGAGACCCATCAAGTTATATCCCGTCAGCAGCGTCTCCTGAAAAACGGCTCGGCTGTGAAATAGGAGAGCACAGAAAACCAGTATTTTTTTGCAGAAGAACGCCTTCGTGCCTGGTTTTCCGACGTGGTGCAGGCAATGCGGCGCCGCCTACTTAACCTGCGTCACCCAGCTCGGCACCTTCACTTTTGGTATCTCCTCAGATTCGCCAAGTGTCAGGTCAACTTCCAGCCAGTCGTACAAAGCAGGTGCGGGCTCAGATTTTGGCTGCTGTGATCGATCCCTGCCGTATGCCTCTGCGCGGCTACCCTTGTTGTGCGCTTGAATTGTTTGGAGTGACACGCCAAAGGAGGTGGCTAACCATTGAATAGCCCCCATGAAGTCAGTATTGTTTATCTGCTTCACCAGCGAGATGATGTCGCCGTGCTCACCGCAGGCGAAGCAATGGAAATGAGGGGGTCTTGCCCCATCACCGGGGTACAGCACAACTGAAGGGTTGGTTTCGGAATGGAAGGGGCAAAGAATGCGATTGCGATCACCTTCCCGCTTGCATTTGCGGTGAAGGAAGCTTGTGCACCCTAACCTGTCGCAAGTCAAGATCAAAGTACTCGCCGCACAGGCTGACGGTGCGCATCTCCACGTCATGGCGCTGAGTCCATTGAATAAGTTGTCGCGCATGCTCCAGCGTTCGCACACGGATGCCGGTAACAAAACGAAAAGACATCAGACTGGTTTGTTCGTTGATGAACGCTCTGACCTCCGGGTCGCTGATTTCCTGACTTCCGTGGACCAACTGCCATAAGCGATAAACCAGTACGTGACGAGACCCAGTGCGCCACCACACCCATACAAATAGAAGCACAAAGAGTACGGGAGCAAGAACACCGAATGCGCTGGAGAAGGTCGAAAGAGTTGATGAATCCATTGGGTTGGGTGTGATCGGACTCAGTCCAGGTGGTGTTCCAGCCGCTCACCACTGGTCATGCGCGAAACGCAGGTACCGATCGAAGGAATAAGAGTCGCCATCCGGGAGTTGTCAGCCTGTTAACACTTGGTGACAACCATCATCACAGGGAAAGCGCGTCGGTTCTAGTCAGTATTGAGGAGGCGGTACTCCGAAGGTATTCATTTTGGAAAATATTTGGTGTGAATATTCACCAGAACGGTTGCCGGGCTGCGCGGCCGTGTTGATGTGCCAGAGAGCTATTCAGCATGGAAATGGCCACCAGCCCATAGAGCACGGGTGCATGCAGCTATGAAAATAGTCGCAACGAGCAACCCATTTGCCAATGAACCTGCTGCCCTGCACCAGCAAGACAACGCTTCACGGCACGCGCCGCACCCTGGTGGGTGTTCTGCTCAACGGGCAGCGCCTGATGTTTCGCCGGGCGTGGTTGAAGGCTGTTGGCCCTCACCCCAACCCTCTCCCAGAGGGAGAGGGGGTGGAGATGGGAATGCTGCGGCTGTGCTCATGGCTTTACTCCTTCTCCCTCTGGGAGAAGGCGGGGATGAGGGCCTGCGGCTTGTGGTGTTTCGCCGTGCTTGTTTGAAGGCCATTGGCCCTCACCCCTGCCCTCTCCCAGGGGGAGAGGGAGCAAAGGCGGACCGCGGCTTGCCGCGTCTTACTTCCTGCTGATCACCACGGCGCCGCCCGAAGCCGTTTATTGCACGGTCCGGGGAATGCTGGCGAGGTTCTGTGCGTGGTTTCTGCAGTAGTCGACGAGCTTGTCCACGTCGCCGGCCTTGTGAAACACTTCGTCTGCGCCGAGTTCGCGGCAATGGTCCAGGATGTTCTTCTGGCTGTGACTGGTGAGTACGACCACCTTTTGCCAGGGCTGGCGTGCCTGGCAAACTTTCAGCACGCCAAAGCCCGAGCCTTCGGCCAGGAAGAGGTCAACAATGGCCAGGTCCCAGTTGCCGTGGTTGGCGCCAAACCATTGTGTGGCCGCCGTTTCACCGTCTACGTGGCCCACGAAGCGGAGCGGCGCAAGCTCTTCCATGCCCTCGACCAAGGAGTCGCGGATATCGGCCCTGTCCTCCACAAGAAACACGCTCATCAGCATGACGCCCCCTTTTTTGTTCCTGTTGTATCCCTCTGGGTAACCTGCAAAGCTACCGCAGGCCGGGCCGGAACCGGGTGATCACTGTTCACTTTCTGCTGTAGGCGTTTTCCCACGCGTGGTGGTTGTGTGGTGATGTTTGGTGGTGGCTGGGGCAGTTCGGCGAGAAGTCGGGCAGCGCCCGTGCCGTTCTGTCTTGACTGCCCTGACGGCTGTTCGGCTGCTCGGCCCTACGCCAACCGGCGCGCCGGGTCAGTCAACCGTATCCATCGCGGCGTTGTACTGCCCCTGGCACGCTGCGCCGTTCAGTTTGGCGCGCTTGAGCAGCGCGTCCTGGCTGTTGAGCGCATGGGCGGCTTGGCCCTTCCAGGCCTGCAAGGCGGGCTCCTGCAGCGCACGCCCGTACGAGAAGCTCAATTGCCACGGGTGGGGGCCAAGCCGGTTCATGGCATCGAGATTGGCCGTCGCCTCTTCAGGCGTCTGGCCGCCCGACAGGAAATTGATACTGGGTACCGCCGCGGGCACCGTGCGCCGCAGGACCCGGACGGTCTGTTCCGCCACCTCGGCCGGGGTTGCCTGCTCCGCGTGTGTCTTGCCGGGCACCACCATGCTCGGCTTGAGCAGCATGTACTCGAGCACGACGCGGTGTCTGTGCAGCGCGTGGAACACCTCGTGCAGCACGGTCTCGGTTACTTCGGCGCAGCGCGCCATTGTGTGGTCGCCGTCGATCAGCACCTCGGGTTCGACGATGGGCACCATGCCGCGCTCCTGGCAGATGGCGGCGTAGCAGGCGAGGGCCTCCGCATTGGCCTTCACCGCCAGCGGGCTGGGCAGCGTGTCAGAGACGTTGTAGACGGCGCGCCACTTGGCAAAGCGGGCGCCCAGCGCCTTGTACGCATCCAGGCGCTCTGCGAGCCCGTCCAGGCCTTGGGTGATCTCGTCGCCCGGCGCCCCGGCTAGCGGGATCTTGCCCGCATCGACCTTGATGCCGGGCACGATGCCCTGCAGTGTGGCGCATTGCGGCAAGGGCGTGCCGTCGTGCGCGCGCTGGCTGAGTGTTTCTTCATGCAGGATGATGCCGCTGACGAAGTCGCCCAGCCCCGACGTCGCCAGCAGCAGGCTGCGCCAGGCGCACCGGTTCTCTTCGGTGGATGTCACGCCGATGGTCTTGAAGCGCTTGGCGATGGTCGGGCCGCTTTCGTCGGCGGCAAGAATGCCCTTGCCCTTTTGCACGAGCGCTTGCACCGTTGCCTGCAGTTCGCTTTGAGTGTTCATGACGACCCCCATGTTCGGACGCTCATGACGAGCTACTGACTACTGACTATGGACTATTCACTACTGCACTACTGCACTACTGCACTATTGAAGTGCGATGTCGCCGTCGAACTTGACCTTGAGCTGCACGCCCGCGACCTCGAGGGTCACGGTGGCGGGCAGTGTCTCGGTGCCGGTGATGGCCCCGCTCGCGCGAGCCCGCGCCACGGCCTGCTCGATCTCGTGCTGCGACTTGACGCCTACCATTTTCAAAAACTTGCGGATGCTGAGGTTGAATGTTTCTTCGTCCATCAGGGTCTCCTTATATCTTTCAAATAGTTCAAACTTCAGTGGTCAGGACATGGTTGAGAGTCTTGATTGCTGAACCGGTTGACTCACCGCTGTGCAGCCTGTGTCTCCTGCGAGCCCGAGCTCGAATGACAGCCCAGGGCGCACGGTGGTGGTCTCTTTGTTCTGCTGCATCCCGAATGGTTGACCGAACACATTTCGTATTCATAAGGCTGGGAGCCGGAGAACTGCTATGAG